>CAZTST010000096.1:0-13331 GCA_964616585.1 uncultured Draconibacterium sp. | reverse complement strand
GCGATTCGTTTATTTCAGCAGTTTCCGGCTCTTCTATTTTGGTTTCTTCCACTGTGTCCTCAATATCAGAATCTTCATCTTCAAAAGGTTCAATATCAGGATATTCGTTAGAGATTGGCTCCAACCAGCTTGATTTAATTATTTTATCGGTTGTTAAGCGTTTCCCTTTTGCTTTATAACTCTTTACTCCTATAAAAGCCTCAATATCTATCTCTTGTATTTGATTCTTTTTACCGTTTTCGGGTTTTATGATAACTTCCATCAATGGTTTATAATCCATGCTGAATTCGATCAATTTAGCTTTAGGAGAATCACCGATAAAATTCACTTTTTTATCTGAATGTTCAGGTAAAAATCTTTTGATATATGGCGATTTACTGCCAGCTTCTATGTATAATGCACTCACTATTTTGCGTTCATCAAATTTTTCAATCAGCAATAAATCTTCTTCAAAGTGATTGGTTAAATCAAAATTATAGAGTTTATATTCTCCTGAACCCATAAGAGTGAATATTTTTTCCTCGCCGGAAAATGCGCCTAAATATTTTCCTCTTTCATCTGTATTTAAACGTTTTACACTATTATCGAACCAAATATTGATAGCACCTAATGTTGAAACTCCATCTTCTTTTTTAATGATTTTTGCAATAGGTTTTCTACTTAAGATATTTCCTTTCGATCCGCGTCCCTTTATTGCAAGCTCACTAAAATCGAAATCAAAAATGGGTTTTTTTAGTCTTGGACTTGGTCTTAAAATAATTTTCAGTAATTCGGCTTCGCCATTGGGATTAGCACTAAAATAAAGGACTTTAGCGCCTTTTTCCTGACTTGCATAAGAGTATTCTTTATCACGTGTGATACCTGTTACGGAAAAACGCTTTATGTAACTAATTCCCTGTAATCCTTCACGATAAACAACATTGTAAACAGTTCTTTCATCGCCTTTTTTAAAGACATCGACATGCAGAATATTTTTCCCGACAAATACTTTTCCGTTAACTTTTGTTATTACAAATTTGCCGTCTTCGCGGAAAACGATGATTTCATCGATATCGGAACACATTCCAACATATTCGTCTTTTTTTAGCGAAATTCCTACAAAACCATCTTCACGATTTACATAAAGTTTCTGACTTGCAACGGCCACTTCAGCAGCATTAATGTTTTCAAAGTTTCGAATTTCGGTTTTTCGCCCTTTACCTTTTCCAAAACGAATTTTTAAATCTTTAAAATAATCAATCGCAAAATCGATTAAGTGAGCCAAATGAAATTCGACTTGCTTAAGCTCATCGTAAAGATTCTTCATCTGCTCATCTGCCTTAAACGAATTGTATTTTGATATTCTCTTAATTTTTATTTCGGTTAATCGAATAATATCATCCTTTGTTATATCGCGAATAAAATCTTTGGTAAAAGGTTTTAGGCCATTGTCAATGGCAACTATCACTTCTTCAAATGATTCGCAGACTTCAATATCGCGATAAATTCTATTTTCGATAAATATTTTTTCGAGCGATAAATTATGCAGTTGTTCTAGAAGCTCTCCTTTTTTAATCAATAATTCCTGTTTAAGCAAATCAACAGTTTGATGTGTTGACCTTTCTAATATTTCATTAACTCCTAAAAAAACCGGTTTATCATTATCAATAACACAGGAATTAGGAGATGTAGATACTTCGCAATCGGTAAAAGCATAGAGAGCATCTATTGTTTGGTCGGGCGACACTCCGGGCGCAAGATGTAAAATAATTTCTACTTCGCCGGCAGTATTATCATCAATTCTTTTAATTTTTATTTTTCCTTTATCATTTGCGCTAACGATAGTATCGATAACTGTACCTGTTGTTTTTGAAAAAGGAATTTCAGTAATGACAAGGGTTTTACTATCGATCTGGCTAATTTTTGCCCTGATACGAACTTTTCCGCCTCTTAAACCTTGATTATATTTGCTTACATCAATATATCCACCTGTTTGAAAATCGGGGAATAACTCAAATGGTTTTCCTTGTAAAATTCTAATAGATGCATCGATAAGCTCAATAAAATTGTGAGGTAATATTTTGGAAGCCAGTCCAACAGCAATCCCTTCAACACCTTGCTGCAATAAAAGCGGAAATTTAACCGGTAAAACATTTGGTTCTTTATTTCTTCCATCATATGAAAGTTTCCACTCGGTAGTTTTTGGATTAAAAACAGTATGTAAAGCAAATTTTGATAATCGAGCTTCGATATATCGAGGAGCAGCAGCACGGTCGCCTGTATGAATATTTCCCCAGTTTCCCTGCATGTCGATTAATAAGTCTTTTTGACCAATATTAACCAAAGCATCGCCAATGGAAGCATCGCCATGCGGATGATATTTCATGGTATTACCAATGATATTGGCTACTTTATTGTAACGACCATCATCCAATTCGCGCATGGAATGAAGAATCCTACGATGAACAGGTTTTAAACCATCGTAAACACTTGGAACTGCGCGTTCTAAAATTACATAAGAGGCATAATCCAAAAACCAATCTTCGTACATACCGGAAATATGCGTAGCAGATTGCATTTTCCCCTGAGATTGCTCGTCATGCTGATTGTCGTCTGCATTTACATTCTCATCAAAATCTTCTATTCTTTCTTTATTCTCGTCCATCAAAAAAAATCGTCTTCTTTTCTGCTTAAATCATTTGCAAAAGTACAATATCCATTAAATAATTGAGGCGTCAAATTTACAAGGAATACATTAGTTGTCAATACAGACTTCAAAAAAGATTTAAACAAAAAAAGCCCTCAAAAAGAGAGCTTTTAAATAAAGATGCGTCTTTTACTTTTGAATTACTATACTTTGACCATACCACTGTCCTTCTTTTTTCAATTGAAGAACATAAACGCCATCAGCCAAATTGCCTAGATTCACAATATTACTTTGATTGTTAAAGCTGTTTTTATAAACCATTTTTCCGCTTAAACTGCGAACTTCAACCTCTATTTCTTCACCATTATAATCTGCGAAATCTAATTTAAACTGACCATTTGAAGGATTGGGATAGATTGCAGACCCAATATTTGAGATTGTATTTACTTTTGTTTGTACGCTATAAACTTTAGTTTCCCATAAACCACGCCCGTAAGTGGCTGCTTTTAATTTGCTTTCGTTTGGATTTATTGGATCGTAATAAATCTCCAGTTCGTTTACAACAACATTTGGCAATCCGGTACTGTAAAACACCCAAGGATCGCTACCTAATTTGAGGTAAGCACCAATATCTGTTCCTACATAAAGCTCAACCTGACCGGTATTTAATTTATTCTGAACAATGGTATTGCAAGGAATGTCGGGCAAACCTCGTTCAATATTAGTCCATGTTTGCCCTGCATTTGTACTTTCATATACACCATTACCGGAATAACCACTCAGGGTAACCCAAACAGTATTTGGATCATCGTTTTTAACGGCAATATAAGTAATTCGAACATATGCAGCAACAGGAAGACTTCCGGTAATATCTGTCCAGTTTTGCCCGCCATCAGCGGTGTGGAAAATTTGTGAAAATGGTGTGTAATAATCTGCCGTAGCCGCATAAATAGTACTAGTATCTGATGGCGAAATTGCTAAAGATCTTAAATAATCTCCTTGAAAATCGCTAATTTTAGTAAAAGAAGTGCCTGCATCTTTCGTTTTCCAAATTTCATAATACCCAACATAAAGTTTTTTTGGATCTTTAGGATTCATAATATAAGGAGTAACCCAAGCGCCATCTGCTCCTCCGGGAATATTTGCTGAAATCTCAGTATCTGTTTGCCAACGATTGCTTGTTTTATATATTTCACCATTATAGAGTGATCCATATTGAATATTTTCATTTGTGTAGTCTATGATACATTCCATGCCATCGCCACCTAATTTATCATACCAAATATTTCCACTTTCAAGAAGTTTGGTACCATTATCCTGAAGCCCTGTTATTGTTTCTCCGGGTACGGTAGCAGATGTTCCTAAACGGTATATTTGGGAGTTTACAATTCCATTGGTCAAATCCGTCCAACTTAGATAATTGCTTGTTTTATAAATACCTCCATCATTTCCTTCAAAAAAAACATTGGTAACCGGCTGAAATCCCATATAATGTTTATCAGCATGAACTTCAGGTTTGCCAAATCCTCCATACCAATGGTTTATCATTGTCCAGTTATATCCTCCATCAGATGAACGCCAGGTATTTATTCCGCCTATAAAAACAGTATTCGCATTGGTAGGAGAAGCGACCATTGCTAAATCATACCAACCTTGTCCACCAGTATCGCTACCATCTTTCCATCCTAATAAATTTTTTCCGGCAACAGATCCGTCAAAAATCTGTGTAAAAGAGATTCCGGAATCCAAGGATTTATAAATTCCTAATAAACCATCATCAGTATTAACTACTACGGCATATACCCAAGTTGGTTGAGCTGGGCTTACCGCCAGTTCAACACGATATCCTCCAACAACATCAAGAGACTTTACCCAAGTAAGGCCTTCATTTGTTGACATGAAAATATCTCCGTTTTTAGTTGAGCCATAAAGTGTATTAAAATCTCCGGGTTTAAATTCCATATCAATGAATACCTCTTCCGATATTTTAGTTACAGCTCCATTTTTTATTTTATAAGTTTTGAAATTACCGGCAACTACCAATGTTTTATTATCAGCAGGATTAAGTAATGTGCGGTTTATTATCCAGTTGTTAGAAGTTGGCCCTGCAATACCTGCACTGCTCCATGTAATACCTCCATCGGTTGATTTTAACAATCCTATACTATTTGTATCAAACGCATCTCTATCGCCTGTAGCAAGATAAATTGTTTTAGAAGTTTCGTAATCGGAAGGGATAATGATATCACTAACGCCTAAGGCTTGCATATCATCATTTAAGACTGACCAGCTTTGGCCGCCATCTGATGTTACCCATAAGCCACCGGAAGCAGTTCCAACCCAAAAAACACTGGAATTAGTTGGATGATAGGCAATTGTATTTATTCTACCTATTCCTGCATAGCCTCCATCAGAGGTATTCGGGCCTTTACTTAGCCACAATTCCCCACTACTTTTAAAAGCTGCAGCACGTTTTTCATTCTTGTAAAGTGCATTTAAATCAATATTAGAAAGTTGACCAGTTTGAGGATCTAAACGAGTTTCCCAAAAATATTCCCAACGTTTAAATTGTTTCCAACCTGGAGCTTTTGTCTTATTGCCGTTTTCATCGATATAAAAACCACCTTTTAAATTATATGGTTCCCAATAAGAATAAAAAGCATTCTGATAATCGGAAAAGGTATAAGTTGATGAGGATTTTTCTTTTGGTAGATTTTTAGTCCATTGTTGGGCATTAAGCATAATAACCATCAATAGGCTAAATATAAGGAGAATAGATTTTTTCATGCACTATATTTTAAAATTTGTATCTAATTATTAATATCAATTCATATTATTTTAAAAACAAAATTACTTAAAAAATCAGGCATAATGATTTTTAACTAAGAATTATGATCAAATATTTAACTTGTTTGGTTTAAAGTGATAATATTTGACGAAGATGAGTTAAGCCTGAACGACTTATTTTCACTGTATTTCCATTTAATAGAATTGCACGAAACGAATCTTTATTATAATTTTCAATTTTTGAAATTACATTAACATTTACAATAAATGAACGATGAACACGAACAAATTCCTTTACCGGAAGCCCGTCTTCAAACGACTGTAAACTAGCTAGTTTTAAATATTTTTTCTCTTTTGTATGGATATTGACATAATCGTCTTGAGCTTCAATAAAAAATATTTCGTTGGTTGGAATTACATGTATGTCCACGCCTTCTTTAATCACTACCCGATCGATTAACCTGCTGCTTTGATGTGCTTTCTTAAGTTCAGGCAATGTTTTTATTAATTTTTGAATAGATTGTTTATTTGCCGTTAAAGCCTTTTCGACTGCTTGTTTAAAACGTTCAAGTGAAAAGGGTTTTAGAAGGTAGTCAATTGCTTCTAATTCAAAAGCTTTTACAGCATATTGATGGTAAGCGGTTGTAAAAATAATTTGAGGTGGATCATCTAAAAGCTCAAGAATTTCGAGCCCGTTTAATTTTGGAATTTCAATATCCAAAAAAACAATATCCGGCTTTTCTATTTGAATGGCTTTTAATGCTGAAAATCCATCTGAATAAATGCCGCTCAATAAAAGTTCAGGAATCTTCATTATCCATTTCTCAAGCAATTGTTGCGCCGGCAATTCATCTTCAACAATAAAAACTTTAAGCTGTTCCATTTCTTTCTTATTGTGGGATTAAAATGCTTATTTTAAATATATTGTCTGTTTTTTCAATTCGAAAATCAGCAGCACTTTTGTAGATCATATCAAGTCTTTTCCGAACATTTTCTATTCCATTGCCTGAACCTTTTCTAACATTCACCGATTTATCGTAAAAATTCTCTATATCGATCACTAAATTATTCTTCTTTTCTTGCCCGCTTATTATAACTTCCACCTCATCGAGCTTACTTCCTAATCCATATTTTATAGAATTTTCAAGAAGTGGTTGCAGCAACATTGCCGGCAATTTCATATCCAATACATTTTGGTTGATGTTTTTGGTAAATTTTAAACGTTCGCCAAATCTGACTTGTTCAATTGCCATATAACGCTCAAGATTAGCAAGTTCATCTTTAAGTTTAACTTCGTCTTGTTTGTCTTTTTCTATCGAAAATCGTAAAAAGTCAGATAGTTGAATTAGCATTGTACTTGCTTTTTCAGTATCGGTTTGAATAAGTGCATTCAGACTGTTCAAACTATTAAATAAAAAATGAGGATTTAGTTTGGAGCGCAACAAATCTATTTCTGTATTTTGAAGTGTAGATCGAAGCAATATTTCGCTTTCTTTTCGCTCTTGCTGTTGAATATAGTTCGCATGCAAATAATACACAATTACCATAATAATGTAAAATAAAAACCCATTCCCATATCGCCAGGCAATTGCTCCCCAAAGCAAATCTACATAATCTAATGATTTTGAGAATATAAAGCTTAATACATAAGTTCCACTAAAAACCCATAGACTTACCAAAACAAAAGCAGATGTCAGGTGTTCTAATATGAAAGCAAAAAATTGGCTTTTTTCAAATTTTGTATAACGAATAAAATACCATAAACTTATTCCTATTAAAAAGTAAATACTTCCAAAAATTAAACTGTCAATTATAGCGTAAAACCACGAAACTGTAAACAATTGAAAAAAGGCCAGGGTTTGAATGCTAATTAGCATAACCCAGGCCAAAATATACAATCCAAATATTGTTTTGCTACTAAAGAGCGGATGTTTCATAAGGGGATAAATTTACAAAAGCTATTGTTAACAACAAACTTAGTAAGATTTTATTTCGGCCCCTCCAAAAATAACTAATCCTTTGATAACTAAAAAAGAGTGCTTTTCATCAGTAATTTCTTCGGGTTTACGTACAAATCTTTTATCGCTAAATCCACCAAAAATAGAAACTACTTCTATTTTTATGTTCCAATCGGGAGGGACAATAATTTCGGAACCTCCAAATAAGAAAAGTATATCTAATATATGCTTGCCAGGTGCTAATTTAGCATGTTGTAAGTGTATTTCTGAACCGCCAAAAATAGCTGTAAGCTTTCCCCCTTTAAAATTTTTACTTGTAATTACATAAGAGCCGCCTCCAAAAACCGCAACATTATTAATAAAATCGTTCTGCGAAAAACTCGCCTGTTCTCCAGCATTTTCAGTTTCGTTCTCATCATGATTATTTCTAAATCTATCTTCCCAAAACCGATGTCCAAAACTACCATCTGGGCGCTTAAATAAAATAAACAAACCAACAACTATAATTGCCAATGGCCAAATAAATTTACCGGCATTAATTGGGAGAACAAAAATATCCGGAATCCAAAATACAACTCCTACAGTAATTAAAATAAAACCTGCGGTACGATTATGCGAGAATAAAAGATTTAACGTTCCAATGGCAATAAGTAAAGTTTTCCAACTAAAAATATAATGTTCCATTCTTGGTGGAAGAACATTAAAATTATTTAGCATAAACAATAATCCGGCGGTTAAAATAATAACGCCAGCAATTATTCGACCATTTGTCTCCGGATTTTGATGATGATGTCTCATGATATTAATTTTTAAAAGTTTAATTTTTAGCGAAACTATATTCATTTGCTTCATAAGTCAAGAAGTTTTCGGCGAATGGAAGTCAATACTCGGTGAATGACGAAAAACCACTATTTTTGTAAAAATTTTCAGATGCAAATTGCGGCTTTAGTTTCAGGTGGTGTTGACAGTTCAGTTACTGTTCATTTATTAAAAGAAATGGGTTATGAACCTGTAATCTTTTATATTAAAATTGGATTGGATAATGAGCCCGGCTATGTTTGTCCGAAAGAAGAAGACATTGAAATAACCAGCTATATTGCCAAAAAATATGGTTGCAAGATGGAAATAGTCGATCTTCAAAAAGAATATTACGATACTGTTATAAAATATACTTTGGATACAGTAAAAAAAGGACTTACACCAAATCCAGATGTTATGTGCAATCTACTTATTAAGTTTGGTGCTTTCAACGATAAATATGGTCATGAATTTGACAGAATTTCCACAGGGCATTATGCAGGAACAGAAATAATTAAGGGTCAAAACTATTTGCGTACAGCTGTTGACAAACATAAAGATCAAACTTATTTTTTAGGTAGAATTTCAAATGCTCAGCTTCAAAAAGCAATGTTTCCTTTGCAAAATATCCCAAAATCAGAAGTAAGAAAAATTGCTTTTGATATTAAATTACCATCAGCCGGAAGACCTGATAGTCAAGGTATTTGCTTTCTGGGGAAAATCAATTATAACGATTTTATCAGACAATATGTTGGTGAAAATATTGGAGATATTATTGAACTTGAAACCGGAAAACGTTTAGGCAAGCACCGTGGATTGTGGTTTCATACAATTGGCCAGCGTAAAGGTTTAGGATTGAGTTTAGGCCCTTGGTTTGTTGTAAAAAAAGACATGGAAAACAATATACTTTTTGTTTCCAATGGCTATGATCCTATTTCACAATACGATGATAAAATTTGGTTGGCTGACTTTAGATTTATAAACGAAAAGGCTGATCGCGACTATTCCGTTTTTCAGGACATAAAATTTAAAATCAGGCATACACCTGATTTTACCAAAGGAAAGCTAATTTATAAAGATAATCAATATTTTATCCAATCATCAGAACCTATTGCGGGCATAGCTGCAGGGCAATTTGGAGTGGTTTATGATGAAAACGAAAAAATATGTTTGGGTGCCGGAGTGATTAACAATTCGCTTAAATAAAGAAATATATTTTCTTCAAATTTGGAATATTGCATTGGTTTGTTGTAATTTGGTGCTGATTTATAAAAACCGTATCATTATGAAACTCAATAAAATTTATTATTTCGTCCTTTTTTTAGCTTTAACAAGTGCTATTTTCAGTTGTAAAAAAGAAGAAACCGATGACCCAATACTTCAACAGCAAAGAGGAGATTTAATTGCTTCCCTAAAAATGGAAGATATTACATTAGCTAAGATTAATTTGGGTTTGGTTATTGCCGGAGCAAATACCAGCATTGTTCCTGAAAATGATGTTGAAATGATAAAACTCACCTATTATACAGTTGATGGGGATGGAGAACTAACAAACGCAAGTGGAGCATTATTTGTTCCAAAAACAAGCGGAACTTTTCCTATGATGAGTTATCACCACGGCACTTTAGTAAAACGAAGCAATGTAGCAACTTCTTTAGGCTCAAATTCAACTGAAGGAATGGTTGGAGCGCTTGGTGCTTCTATTGGCTTTGTCAGTTGTTTACCCGATTATTTAGGATTGGGCGTTTCAGAATTAGTTCATCCTTATCTTCAATCTGATTTATCAGCTTCTACTAGCATAGATATGCTTTTAGCAGCCAGAAATTATTGCGATGAAAAAGGAATTTCTTACTCAAACGATTTATATATATGTGGCTATTCCGAAGGCGGTTATGTTACAATGGCAACTCAAAAAAAATTAGAGTCTTCATATACTGCGCAATTTCAACTTAAAGCTTCGGCTCCAATGGCCGGGCCTTATGATGTGGAAGGAACTGCAAATTCGATGCTTTCGATTGATACTTATAGTTCTCCGGCATTAATTGGATTTATTTTATATTCATACTCACATTATTATGGAGCTGTAAATGTATCAGATGTTTTCAATGCTCCCTACGCTACTTTAGTTCCGAGTTTGTTTGATGGCACAAAAGATTTGGCATATATTAATGCGAACCTGTCAACAAATATGACAACATTGTTAAATCAGACTTTTGTAAACGATTTCCGCACAAATAACAGCCACGCTTTACGTTTGGTTTTCCGCGAAAATTCCTTACTAAGTTGGAATCCTAAAAGCCCTATTCATTTATATCATAGTGTTGAAGATGAAATTGTTCCCTATGCCATTAGCGTAAATGCACAACAAGTTTTAAGTGGCAGAAGCTCATCAACTGTTGATTTATTTACTGTTCCAACAGGCTCACATACAGGTGCAGCAGTGCCAATTGTGTTATCGGCGCTTGAATGGTTTGATTCTTTAAAATAAAATTAATTTGATTTAGCTTTTTGCATTGGATTTGGTGAAGAATCTCTTTGACGAGCTTTAAACAATTCAAAACGCGTTGGCTCTATACGTTCAGGCCAGTAATTATTATTACGATCAACATCTGCAGTTTCCAAATTTGGATCCAATACAATTTGCTGAATTTCTTTTTCTGTAATAAAAACTTTTGAAATTTTTTCAGAATTTTGTTTCCATATTTCGGCAGGAATTCGCTGAATTTCTTTTGTTCCATCAATGAAGTTAAACTCAAGAATTATCGGCATAACCAATCCTCCCAAATTAGAAAAATCTATTTGGTAATAATTCTTGCCAGAGTCAAGAGCGTTTCTTTCTTCTTTGCTCAATGAAGCTATATACTTTTCATAATCTTTCTTGCTATCCAATCCAACACTAAACGGATTATAACTATTATAAAAATCGAGAGTGCTTGTATCTTTTTCAGTATGAACTTGTTTCAGTTGTTCCTTATTTCTTATATTGGCAATATAGCTATCTCTGCTTTCATATTCCTCTTTAGCATCTAAAGCAAATTCAGTTTTAGGATTTTTTGTGTTCAATCTAAACCAACTTACTTTATCAATTGAAATATCTACATGATCAGTAGAATAAAACCAACCTCGCCAAAACCAATCTAAATCTACTGCTGAAGCATCTTCCATAGTTCTAAAAAAATCTTCAGGTGTAGGATGTTTAAACATCCAGCGCTGAGCGTAAGTTTTAAAAGCAAAATCGAATAATTCTCTACCCATAATTGTCTCTCTAAGAATGTTTAAAGCCGTAGAAGGCTTGGAATAAGCATTGGAATGAAATTGCAAAATGGACTCCGAATTAGTCATAATTGGCATAATATTCTTTTTATCGCCTTTCATATAATCCACTATTTTGTACGCTACACCATTTCTTGATGGATAATCGCGTTCCCATTCCTGCTCTGTTAAATATTGAAGAAATGTATTTAATCCTTCGTCCATCCATGTCCACTGACGCTCATCTGAATTAACAATCATTGGGAAAAAATTATGACCAACTTCGTGAATTATAACTCCAATCATTCCATATTTTGTACGCTCGCTGTAAGTGCCATCTTTTTCAGGACGGCCACCATTGAAACATATCATAGGATATTCCATTCCTTGCTGATCAGAATGCACTGAAATAGCTGTTGGATATGGATAATCGAAAGTAAATTTTGAATAAGTTTTCAAAGTATGAGCCACTACTTTTGTTGAATATTTCCCCCAAAGAGGATTTCCTTCTTTAGGATAAAAAGACATAGCCATAACTTTACGATCGCCAAATTTTACTGCTTGAGCATCCCAGATAAATTTGCGAGAAGTTGCAAAAGCAAAATCGCGAACATTTTCTGCGTGGAAAATCCAGGTTTTTTCTAATTTAACATGATGTTTTTCAGCTTGTTCTGCTTCTGCCTGATTGACTATAATTACCGGAACATCGCTGTTTGAAGCTTTAATAAATCGAGCTTGCTGCGTAGAATTTAAAACTTCGTTTTGATTTTGAAGAACTCCGGTAGCACCCATAATATGATCGGAAGGAACTGTAATGCTAACTTTATAATCGCCGAAAGGCAAAGTAAATTCACCTCTGCCTAAAAACTGTTTATGTTGCCAGCCTTCAACTTCGTTATAAACAGCCATGCGAGGATAAAACTGAGCAATTATATATAAGTAATTATCATCATCCTCAAAATATTCGTAACCTGAGCGACCACCCATATTTATATGATCGTTAATGTTGTACCACCACTTAACATTAAAGCTAAAAGAGTTTCCTGGTTTTAATGTTTTTGGCAAATCAATACGCATCATTGTTTGATTAATAGTATATTTTAATGGAGATCCATTATAATCAGTAACTTTCTCAAGTTTAAAACCTCCATCAAAATCAGTTTCCAAGCGTTTCAGAGCTTCTAAACTCATTTGATCACGCATTTCGGAAGTAGAAATCTTATACCTGTCCGAATCTTTGGCTCGCATATTCTGATCGAGCTGTACCCATAAATAAGTTAATTCATCGGGCGATTGATTGAAATATGTAATTGTTTCTTCGCCAAAAATTCGTTGATTTTCATCATCCAGACGTATACTTATCACATAATCAGCTTTTTGCTGCCAATATTCATGACCTGGAGCACCACTTGCTGTTCGATACACATTTGGTGTGGCAAACTCTTCTTTTAACTGATGAAATTTACTTGGGTTTTGCTGAGCATATAAAATTGAGCCTGCAAACAAGCTAAATGCGATAGTAATAATTCTCTTTTGCATAATAGGTTTAGGTTTGGTTTTATTTGATTTATTACCAAAAACATGTTTCAATCATCAAGAAAATGGCAATAATTCCGGCGAAAGCCGATAAAGTCATTTTCCAATAACTATGATTTTGATAAACAAATCGGGCGTAAATATACAATATTATAAAATAAATACTCACAATCAGTAATTGTCCGATTTCCAATCCAATATTAAAAGCCAGCAAAGGATTGATAATAGACGATTCTTTGCCCAAGAGAATTTTTAAATAATTGGAAAATCCCATTCCATGAACGAGTCCAAATACAAGCGAAAAGGCATAATGAAACTTAGTTCTTCTTTCAGAACAAGGAAAAAAATTCTGAACCGCCGTAATAAAAATTGTA
>CAZTST010000095.1:10418-13464 GCA_964616585.1 uncultured Draconibacterium sp. | reverse complement strand
ATGAAGCAACTTAAAAAATGTCTGAATCAAAAATTTTTGTGCCTTTTTTGCGTTTTTGAGTTTTGGTGGCGAAAATAATTAGCCACTAAAACACCATCCACCAAATAGCGGACACCAAATTTCACCAAAAAATCAAAATAAATAAGATAATAACACAATATGATAATACTATATAGGTTTCTAAGATTCAATTATTCTTGATAAACCAAAACGCAGGCTTTGCTATAACTATGCATATTTCATTTTCAGTTGGTTACAATTTGTAACCAACTGACTGCCTTCTTTTTTTAATCTGTTTTTTAGAACTTTCCAGTAATTGTTTGGGTTTGGGTTTGGGCTGTCAGTCAGCACTCCAACAACATCAACAATTGAGAAATACCATTTTTCGTTGTCATCGTCCCAGTGGGTGCGAATTTGTTTTTCGTTGAATAATTTTATTGCCGTTTCTTTAGTCATGAGTTGATAATATTTAATTTCAAGCATAAAGTTAAGTGTTTTTTGATTCTTTTTCAAAGAATTAACGTTAAATTTATGCTTAGTATAAACTCTGTATGAAACAAAATCACAGTACAATAAAGGGCTAAGCGAATGTATTTTATATCAAACTTAAAATAACTGGAGTTAAATATGTTATAAACAAAAGAAAAAATACAACTATCAACACATAGTGCATAATTTTCCCTTTGAAATAATATATTTGCCAAACTGTACGCCAAAACCAAAAAACTGATATCATTAAAATAAGTCCAAATGAAATGCCTTTACATTCACTTAATTCCTGAGCGTAAACCAATGATAATAAACCTATAACGAAAAATAATAATAAAAGCGCGAGATGAATTGTGTGAAAAATCTTACGATTCATTTCTGAAATACGCTTATATTCTGCTTTCCATCTAAACAATTTGTGAAAACGCATATGGAATATTGCCATTAATATTGTCAAAATTCCGCCTACATAGATACTTATTAAACTTTCCATTTTTAAGACTTTTATTAATAATGTGATATTTCGAAATATAATTTTCTTTCAATTTCCAAATTTCCAAATCTAATTTCGCAATTTTTATTGCTACTGAAAACAAATAAATTCAAAAAAAACCTGCTCGACATAATCTCATTCTTTTCCAACATTAAACGTCAATAAAAAATAAAGGAAAAGGTATTGAGTTTGCAGTTTATTTTATTTTGTTATCAGTTCGCTTTCTTCTATTCGTTTTTCTAATATTATTCAAATAGATAGAGTATGGTTTGAATTTCATATTTCCAACTATTTCGTCTTTTGATTTTAGTCTAATTGTTTCTGGAGCGTCAATAAAATTATTAAAAACGTCAACTCCAGTAATGTTTTGATTTCCTTCATATTTTGTTTTCCTATAACTTACTTTAAAACCACTATTGATTACTATTGTTAGAATATCATTTAATAAGTGTTTGAAACATTTTTGAGAAGAAAAAGTCAAATCGTCAACATATCGCGTATATACAATATTATTTTTATTACAGAGATCAACTAGCTTGAAATCAGTCTCTAAAAAGACAAGATTTGCAATATGTGTGCTTGTAGGGGTTCCTTGTGGTAATTCATATTTCCAAGTAGTTAAAACTGTTAACCAATGACTATAATGATTCGAAAAACCCAATTTTAAGAATGTATCAAAAATTAAATCATACTTAATACTTGGAAAAAACTCCTGCAAGTCTGTAGTAAATTGATACTTATTACCTTGATGTGGTTTTGCATTAGAAATATTACTTCTTTTCCTAACACCTCCATGAATATGATTAGGCAATTTTATTGGACCTAATATCCTATCCTTTATATTTCTATGAATTATTTTTAGTTCCTTTAATGAAGGTCTGATTGTTCTAATTTTGATTGTTCCGTCTTCATATTTTTTAAATCCCCCATTTTTTTTATCTACTTTTTTTTCAAACCATTCATTATAGTAGTTATCAATACTATCAACTATAAATTCAACATTTTTTGGTGAAAATCCAATATTAGCACAAAATAGCTTGAATTGTGATTTTTTATACTGCGAAGAATTCATTCACAAGTGAATTAACTGAGGGGCTAACAATTTCAAATGCTTTCCTTTTATTTGGATGCACATCCTCCTCAGTTAGTGCTAAGAAAAATAAAATAGGTAGAGGAATAGCTAAGTTTTCACTTATAGTTCTTAGTGTCGAAAGATTAGGCTCTTTAGAATTGTTTTCTATCTGGGACAAATATGTTTGGCTTATACCACATTTCGTAGCAAACTCTGTTTGAGTTTGACCTTTTTGCTTTCTAATATTTTTTATGACATTTCCTAAATTCATAATGCTTCATTAAAAAAAATTAAGGAGTGTTCGGACTTTTATTCTACATTTCAATTTCATCAAATCTGTATTAAAAGAAAAATTTGGTTAATAACTCAACGACTCTTACAACTTCCATTAGAACTTGCTCATTGGTTTTGCCTTTTTTCTTTTTCAGATTCTGCAAATTGCTTAATGCTTCATTCAAGACAATTAAGTCTTGTTCCGAAAGAGAACACTGGTTCTCAGCGATAGTTTGAATCTTTTCAATCAAACTATCAATGTTTCGATTTTGTTTTAATCTACTCATAAAATGTTAATTTAAATTAAAGGGACCTATTGTCCTTCGTCATTCCAATAACATCCTCATTTTATGAGAAAAATTAAAGTCTTATTTCTAAATGTGTAAACAATGTTCTCATTCACTCACTTAAAATTCCTTCGTCATAATCGATTAAATAAAAAAAATACAACATAACGAATAAATAACAGAATATATCCCTCTATAACAAACCGATTAAACTTAATCGCACTCATAGGGTGTCGCGCTGTTAAAATACCCAAACGGGTTGCCTTTTCAGACTATCAAATGAACTCCAAATAGAAAACTTGACATCAAAACATATTTCAAAGAACTATGATGCAAATATAATAATTTATTCCTCACAGTTAATATATAATTCAATAATATTTTCAATAAGTTATTAACAAACTGTTTATAAACAAGTTCTACTTTGAATCA
>CAZTST010000095.1:0-10408 GCA_964616585.1 uncultured Draconibacterium sp. | reverse complement strand
CCCCAACTTTCAAATATATTCATCGAACGACTATATACGACTCAACTTAATCTATTCCAAAATACTCTGGGCTGCTTTAAGACCTTCTCCATCTGTGAAACTAAAACCACCTTTTTTAAGAGCCGCTTCAATAGCCCCAATTGTTGCCAAAGTATCAGCACGATTGATAGAACCCATATGTCCGATTCTAAAATAATCGTTTTTAATTTCCGGCAATAAACCACCCGCAAGAATTACACCTTCATTATTTACTTGAGCAAGAAACTGTCCGCCTATTATTCCTTTTGGGTAATATGGAGCGGAAAGTGTTGCAGCTGAAACTTCATCATTTATCGGAATACTTTTTAAACCCATTGCTTTCAATGCTTTGCGAAAAGCTTTTGCCATTAATTGATGTCGCGCAAAGCGAGCTTCCATTCCTTCGGCTAAAATTATTTCAAGACTTTTTTCCAGAGCCATTACCAAATTTACTGCCGGTGTTCCGAAATAAGAAGGATTTCCAGCTTCGTAGGCTTGCATAATCGGTAACCAATTGCTCCAATCAGAATAATAATTCGCAACCGGAGTTTTACGATTTTTCCAAACTCCCATAGCTTTTTCTGAAACTACCATAAGTGCCAATCCAGGAGGAACCCCAATGGCTTTTTGAGAAGCCGTTAAAACAACGTCTATCCCCCACTCTTCGTGTAAAATTTCTTCTCCGGCAACAGAACAAACGCCATCCAAAATACTTAACACATTATATTTTTGAGCCAATTTTGCTATTGGTTTTGGATCAACCATCACAGCAGTTGAAGTATCTACATGAGTGAATGTCAATAGTTTATAAACTCCTTTTTTCAATTCATCTTCAATCATTTCGATTGGAACAACATCTCCAATTTCTGATTGTAAGAAATTTACTTCAGCTCCATAACGTGAAAGAAGTTCAGCATAACGAAGGCCAAAATAACCTGTTGAAATCACCAAAACTTTATCGCCTTTTTCAATTAAATTAACTGCTGCCATATCCATTGCCAAAGTCCCTGTTCCAGCCATAATAAATGGTTGACCTGTTGGCGCTAACCAAACCTTTCGCATCATTCTTAGCGCGTTTCCAAAACTTTGTATAAAATTTGGAGCAACATGACTGGTAGTTGGCTGACCTAATGCACTTAAAACTTCAGGTTCAAATTCTATTGGCCCTGGAATCATTAAAAGTTTTCTTGATTTCATAATTTTTGTTCTAAATGCTTTTGATTTCATTTTTATTCAACAAATTCAGCAATTGCTCTTTGGTTTCATTTGTGAGCGATTGCACGGGTTTACGAGCTATCCCGCCATAAAGTCCAATATGATCCATGGCAGTTTTGAGCGCCGGAATTCCCCAACGAGAAGTTACGGCAGTATTTACAGGAATCATAGCTGCTTGCAATTTCCGAGCTGCTTCTAAATCATTTTTCAAATATAACGATTGAATATCAATACATTGCTGAGGCGCAATATTAGCCAAAGCCATAATTCCACCTACTGCACCAACAGAAAACGCCGCTAATAAAAAACCTGCTGAACCAGAAAGTACTTGAAAACCAGCCTTTGCACGACCAATAATATCAGCTATTTTAGTGATATTTCCACCTGAATCTTTTAATCCAATTATATTAAAATGGTTCGCGATAGCTAAAATCTGATTAGCTGACATATCCAAACCAGAATTTCCGGGCATATTATAAATTATTACCGGAATCGGGCAAGCATCTGCAACATCATGATAATGTGCCACTAAAGCTTCGGTTGTCATTAAACCTTTATAATAAAACGGATTTAAAACTAAAACGGCATCAGCTCCGGCATTGGCGGCAGCTTTGCTCAAGCGAATAGTTTCGCGCGTTGTTTGTCCGCCTGTTCCAGCCAACATTATTTTATTCTTTGGAATTGCTTTTCTGCATTCCTGATACACTTTAATCTTCTCATCTTCTGTTAAATGCACTAACTCACCATTAGAACCTAAAACTAAAAAACCAGTCAAATCATATTTACATAAAGCTTTAATGTTAGCTTGCATTTTTTCGACCAATAAATTCTCATTGATATCAAAAGATGTTGGTAATGGAGGAAATATTCCTTTTAAATCTATACTCATATTTTCAATTTTTAATAACCTTTTTCGCGTGAAACTTCATGTAATAATTTTTCACTATTTTTCATTCGCCAATAATTCTCAACAATTTGAGGCGCAACTGTTTTCGGATTTGTTAAACTGGCAACATGTGGTGTTATATCAATTTTGTTATGTTTCCAAAATGGATGACTGCTTGGTAAAGGCTCATTTTCAAATACATCCAAAGAAGCAGTTTTTATATGACCTGAATCCAAGATTTCAATTAAATCAGACTCAACAATAATATCTCCTCTGGCAACATTAATTAATGATGCTCCTTTTGGAAGAAATTGGAGGACTTTTTTATTTATTAAGCCTCTTGTTTTAGGAGTACTAGGTAGCAAACAAATCAGAATATCAGTGGATTGCATGAATGGTTTTAACTCATTTTCACCAACAAATTGCTCAGTTTTTGAATTTGGTTTTATACTTTGCGACCAAGCTTTTACTGAAAAACCAATATTCAACAATCTTTCAGCTACATAATATCCAATCTCACCAAAACCCATAATTCCTATGCGAACATCTTCAATTCTTTTATAAATAGAAGGTTTCCAGGTATTTTCAAATTGTAATTGTTTAAAATGAGTTAAATCTCTCAAATGATTCATTATAATTGCCAGAATAAATTCGAACATTGTTTTGGATAATTCAGGGTCAACAATTCGCGTTAGAAACACATTATCAGGCAATTCAGTGTCTTTCAATAAATAATCAACTCCAGCACCCATCGAAGAAATACATTTTAAATTTGGATATTTTTTCAAACTCCCATAAGGATGATTCCAAACCAATGCAAATTCTACTAAATCAACATTTTGTGGCTCAGGAAAAACAAAAATTGGAATATTTTCATCAAGTTCTTTGATGGCCTTTACCCAGGATTTGGTATCTCTAGTTGGACTTATAATCAATAATGACATTCTTCGGTTTATGGTTGATTTAGCAAATGTAATGATTTCGTGTATTGCAGCTTGAGGAAATAGTTAAAATTCTTCAAAAATCAAATATCTTCATTTTTGTAAAAGAACTATCTTTACGGTCAAAAAATAAAATTTGAGTTCGAAAAATTCCCAAATAATTAGTCATTTCAAAATCCTCGAATCAATATTCGAGGGTGATATATATCTTGATGAATTACAACGAATTATCTATTCAACCGATGCATCTGCTTATCGTGAAAAACCATTTGCAGTTACTCGTCCGAAAAATGTTGTGGATTTGCAATTACTTATTGATTTTGCAAATAAACATGGATTATCATTAATACCAAGAGCTGCTGGAACTTCTTTAGCAGGACAAGTTGTAGGAAATGGAATTGTTGTAGATATCTCGAAGTATTTTACTGATATTCTGGAGATTAATGCAGAAGAGCATTGGGTGCGAGTTCAGCCCGGCGTTGTTTTAGATGAACTAAATCAGGTACTTGCTCCTTATAAATTATTCTTTGCTCCTGAAACATCCACTTCTAATCGTTGCATGATGGGTGGGATGTTGGGAAATAATTCCTGTGGTGCTCATTCGTTAATTTATGGCAGTACTCGTGAACATGTTTTGGAAGTAAAATGCCTTTTAAGCGATGGCAGCAAAGCTGAATTTAAATCAGTTAGCAAAAAAGAGTTTGAAGAAAAAAGAAAAGGAATTTCTCTGGAAAGTAAATTATATAAGAATATTTACGAAATTCTTTCTTCGAAAAAGAATCAGGAAAATATTAGAAGAGAATTTCCCGATCCAAAATTAGAACGTAGAAATACAGGCTATGCTATTGATATTTTGCTTGAAACTGAAATGTTTTCTGACGGAAAAGAAAAATTCAATTTTTCTAAACTTTTAGCAGGATCGGAAGGAACTCTGGCTTTTACTACTGAAATAAAACTTAATCTGGAACCACTTCCTCCAGAGCATAATGCTTTGATATGCATTCATTTAAATAGTATTGAAGAAGCTTTGAGAGCTAACTTAATTGCTCTTAAACATAAACCCTTTTCAATCGAATTGATGGATAAAGCCATCATGGATTTGACCAAAAAGAATAAACAACAAGCAGAAAATCGCTTTTTTGTTAAAGGTGACCCAGACGCTCTTTTAATTGTTGAATTTACTGAAAATGAGTTTTCAACAATAGAAGCTAAAGCAAAGGAAATGCAATGCGAAATGGAAGCTGCCGGCTATGGTTTTCATTTTCCATTAGTTACAGGAAATGACATAAAAAAAGTTTGGGAATTGCGCAAAGCAGGTCTCGGTGTTTTATCGAATATGCCCGGCGATGAATTACCTGTTCCTGTAATTGAAGATACTGCCGTAAATCCTGAAGTTCTGCCTGAATATATTGCTGAGTTTGATCAAATATTAATAAAGCACGGAAAATCATGTGTTTATTATGCACATATTGCAACCGGCGAATTGCATTTGCGCCCAATTTTAAATCTTAAAAAACCTGAAGATGTAGAACTCTTTCATAGCATTGCTTTGGAAACTGCAAAACTCGTAAAAAAATATCGTGGTTCGTTAAGTGGCGAGCATGGTGATGGCAGACTTCGTGGCGAATTTATTCCGTTAATGATTGGAGATGAGAATTATACACTTTTAAAAGAATTAAAAAATGCCTGGGATCCAAAACATATTTTTAATCCCGGAAAGATTACTGAAACACCAAAAATGAATACGCATTTGCGTTACGAATCTAATACAAAGGCTGAAGAAATAAAAACTGTTTTCAGATTTGATCAAGGACCGGGAATATTAAGAGCAGCAGAACAATGCACAGGTTCAGGCGATTGCAGAAAATCACATTTAATTGGCGGAACAATGTGCCCAAGTTTTCAGGCAACTAAAGACGAACAAAATTCTACACGTGCCAGAGCAAATATGCTTCGCGAAGTGCTTACACATTCAAAAAAGGAAAATCCATTTGATCAACAAGAGCTTTATGAGGTGATGGATTTATGTCTTTCGTGCAAAGCCTGCAAAACCGAATGTCCTTCAAATGTGGATGTTACAAAGTTGAAAGCCGAGTTTTTGCAACATTATTACGACGAGCATGGAGTTCCAATCCGTTCGCTTCTTATAGCGAATATTAGCAAACTCAATGCTTTGTCTATGCCTTTCCGACCATTGGTAAATGCTATTTACAAAAGCAAATTTCTATCCGGCCTAATTCAAAAACTTATAGGCTTTTCAACTAAAAGAGAAATGCCTTTGCTTTATAAAACTACTCTAGATCGTTGGTTTTCAGAACAAAGGAAATTAAATGGATCGATTTATCCAAATGGGAAAGTTTATTTTTTTAATGATGAATTTACTCGATTTAATGATACAGAAATAGGAATAAAAGCTATTTTATTATTAAATAAATTAGGCTACGAAGTTCAAATACCGAAACATAAGGAAAGTGGAAGAACTTTTTTATCGAAAGGACTTTTACGGAAAGCAAAGAAAATTGCAAACGCGAATGTCAATCTTTTGACAGATATAGTTTCAAAAGAACGACCATTATTAGGAATTGAGCCTTCAACAATTCTAAGTTTTAGAGATGAATATCCGGATTTGGTTGATGAATCTCTTGCATCAAAAGCGAAAATATTAGCCACGAATGCACTAATGATAGAGGAATTTTTGGCTCGGGAAATTGATAAAGGAAACATTAAAAAAGAACAGTTTGCTTCTGAATTTCAAGAAATTAAGCTTCACGGACATTGTCAACAAAAAGCAGTTGCTTCCACAAAAAGCACTTTGAAAATTTTGAGTTTTCCTGAGAATTATTCTGTAACTGAAATTCCTTCAGGATGTTGCGGAATGGCTGGCTCATTTGGTTATGAAAAAGAGCATTACGATTTATCAATGAAAATTGGTGAAATGGTATTGTTTCCATCAATCAGAAAAGCTGATGAAAAAACAATAATATCTGCTCCAGGAACATCTTGCCGATGTCAGATTAAAGATGGAACTAATGTTGAAGCATTGCATCCGATTGAAATACTTTATAATGCACTCAATTAATTAAGAAATGAATATAAAAATTAGAAAAGCAAAAGAATCAGATTTAGCAACAATTGCGGAATTTCAATTTGCAATGGCCTTAGAAACAGAAAATCTACAACTTGATAAAACAACTGTTGAGAAAGGCGTTTCGGCTGCTTTTAACGATTCAACCAAAGGACAATATTTTGTTACTGAGATAGATAAAGAAATTGCAGCATCGCTAATGATAACTTTTGAATGGAGCGATTGGAGAAATGGAATGGTTTATTGGATTCAATCGGTTTATGTGAAAGATAAATTTCGTCGTATGGGGATTTATCGAAAAATGTATGCTCATATTCAGGAATTAGTTAAAGCAGATGAAAATGTTAGAGGAATTCGATTATATGTTGATAAAACAAATATTCGCGCTCAGGAAACCTATAAAAATACTGGCATGAATGGTGAGCATTATCAACTATTTGAGTGGATGAAGTAAACTTTATGAAATTTAACTCAAATTGGAATAAAAAAAAATAAATAAGTACACTTTGAAAAAAATGCCACCAAAACACCAAGTCACTAAAATTCACAAAACGCTTAGATGTAATTTTTTTGGTGTCCGCCAGTTGGCGGATTGGGTTTTTGTGATTTGTGCCAAAGGCATCCATTTAGGAGTGGCAAAAAATATTAATTTCAATAAATACACCCACTATTAATCTATTAAATAGCAATTACTATGAAAATCAAAATAATTTTAATCCTAATATCCTTATTATTAAGCTTTAGCTTTCAGGCTTTTGCATCGACACAAAAATTAGAGGAGAAAACTGAAAAAGCAGTAAAAAAAGTCAAGAAGAAAGTCAAAAAAATTAAGACTGACATCGTTAAAAGCGATGAATTTAAGAACGCGAAAAAGAACCTGAAAAAAGGAAGTAAAAAAGTTAAAAAAGCAGCAGACGAAGCATTGGAAGATACACAGGAAGGCTTCGAAAAAGCGAAGGAGAAATTTAAAAAAAAATCGAAAATTTATCAATTAACCAATATCCAGAAACTATAAACGAATAATATCTAGCGTTTTATAGCTGTTGGATCAAAAATACTTGGATCAATATTTAATGGACTAGTTTCGTCTTCTTTCACTTCTAATATATTTCCATCTTTATCAGTTCTCTTTTGGAATAAGCCCTTATCATAATAATCGAGGAATTCAATTTCACCATTTTCGCTATATGAAGTCCATATGCTATCGCGAATATCTTGCTTATAATTTCCTGTAGATAAGAGATTTCCGGAAGTATAAAACAATTTAAAAACCCCGTTTCTCTTTCCATTTTGATAGTTAATTAAACGAAATACAGCACCATTTTCATAATATTCTATTGATTCTCCAATTATTGTGTCATTCTCATAATGCGATTCAAGGTTTAGCTGTCCAGCTTGATTAAACACTTTATATTCGCCATTCTTTTGTCCGTTTTTATAATTTTCGATTGTTATTAAATATTCCGCTTCGTTATAATAATTCCAGATGCTATCTTTTTTCTTATCAAAATAATTTCCTTCGGCTTGAACTTTTTCTTTCCATGAATCAAAAAATATTTTCGTTCGGTTTAAGCGGCCATTTTCAGCATAAATTGTTTGAATCTTTAAATCCCCATTTGGATAATAATAACGAAATTCTCCTACTGGAATATCATCTTTAAACTGTCCTTCATAAAATTTACTATTATTTTGATACTTAACCCATTTACCTTGTTTCTTTCCATTAGCATCATAAGTGTTTTGTGCTGATAAAGAAAAAGTCATCATCACATTTAAGAACAGAATTAGCGATAAATTACTAAGCCTTGATGTCTGCATATTTTATTTATTTTTGCTCAAAAATACAAAAGAATTTATGGTAAATCATTATTCTTCAAAATTGGTTGAGGATGTTGTAACTGAACTAGCTAAATTACCCGGAATTGGAAAACGCACGGCAATGAGGCTTGCTCTTCATTTGTTAAAACAAGAAAAAATATTTAGCGAGCGATTGGGAGCCAGCATAATAAACATGCGAACCAATATACAATTTTGCAAGCATTGCCATAATGTTTCTGATCAGGAAATATGCGAAATTTGCAGTAATCCTCGTCGAGATAAAAAACTTATATGCGTAGTAGAAGATATTCGTGATGTAATGGCAATTGAAAATACAGGGCAATTTCAAGGACTTTATCATGTTTTAGGAGGTTTGATTTCGCCTATGGATGGAATAAGCCCATCGAATCTAACAATCGACAAACTAACGGAACGTATTAAATTAGAAGCAGTTGAAGAAGTTATATTTGCACTTTCAGCTACTGTGGAAGGCGATACAACAAATTTCTATATTTATAAACAACTTAAAGCATTTCCTGTAAAATTGAGCACTATAGCTCGGGGTGTAGCTATCGGCGATGAAATAGAATTTGCAGATGAAATTACCTTAGGTCGTTCAATAATTGGACGATTACCCTATGAAACAGGGTTTTAAATAACCGCAATAAAGCATTATTTTCTTTCTTTAAGTCATTGATATATTGCTTATTTAAACTGTTATTTATATCACAAATAAATTAACATCCACATCAAATTGTTCTCTTATATTTTCTAATTTTGGTCTTGATTTTATTTTGCATCCGGATTCATCAAATTCGGTTGATATTTAATTAAAACTATTGAATTATGAGTATAAGCATTATAGGAAAGTCGATAAATGAGTCAGCTACTCTGAAACTTAATGAAACCTTTGCGATATTAAAATCTAAAGGTGAGCCAGTAATACATCTTGGCGGAGGCGAACCAAAAAGCAAAGCACCATTAGATGCAATTACCGCATTAACTTCTCATGTCAACAGTGGTGAAATCAGGTATGCTCCTGCAGATGGCAGCATTGATATGAAAAAAGCTGTTATCAGATACACTTCAGAAAACTATAACCGACTTGTAGAGCCTAAAAATATTATCGTTTCCAGTGGTGCTAAACAAGCTTTAATGGTTGCACTTCAGGCTATACTTAATCCTCAAGATGAAGTATTATATCCTGCTCCATATTGGGTCTCATATCCTGAAATGGTTAAACTATGTGGCGCAATTCCTATTCCGGTAGTTCCGGAAGATGGTACTTTCACACCAACAATCAACGACATTATACAGAATGTGTCTTCTTATACAAAAGCAATTATTATCAATAGTCCTAATAATCCTTCAGGTGCTGTTTATCCTGAATCTTTTATTGCCGAAATTGTACAATTCTGCGAGAAAAAGGGTATATATCTTATTATGGATGATATTTACCAAAAGCTTGTATATAATGGTGTAAAAGTTGCTAATCCATTCGATTTTATTTCTAATTTCTCTGATAGTTCTAAACTTATTATAATAAACGGTGTTTCAAAAGCTTATGCCATGACAGGCTTCAGAATTGGTTGGGGAGTAGCTAACAAATCACTGATTGCAGTTATGTCTAATATCCAGGGCCACCAAACATCAGGACCATCAATTTTATTACAAAAAGCTGCTATTGGTGCAATAAATGGCGTACAATCAAGTACAAATGCATTAAGAACTACCCTTGAAAATAATAGGAAAATTTTAGTTGATCGATTAAATGCCTTCAGCGGAATTCGTCTGCTTCCACCTGATGGCACTTTCTACGCATTTGCAGATTTCCGTGCTTATGAAAAAGATTCCACCAAGCTTTCTAAATTCCTGCTCGACAAAGTAAAAGTCCTCACTATGCCGGGAAAAGAATTTGGAATGGACGGTTTTTTAAGATTGTCTTTCTGTGGGTCAATAAAAGAAATCACTGAAGGAATAGACAGAATTAAATGGGCTCTCGACCCTGACTCTTCAAACGAATTGTTTATCGGCGAAAGAAAATTAGTCAGAGACTGGAGATAGTTAAATTATTGGTTATTAACAAGAAAACCCATTAGAAATGAAATACTTGGAATTTGAAACACCAGCTAAAAAACATGCAAAAGAATTTAAGTCGGATTACAGTTTAGAAAATCATGGTTTAGTACATATTGATAGAATTTTTTGGAATCTACCTACAGAAGCTTTAGTTGAAGAAGCTATTTTTCGCGGCGAAGGACATCTGGTAAAAGGAGGCGCTTTCCATGTTTATACAGGTAAATGGACTGCCAGAGCAGCAAATGACAAATACTTTGTTAAAGAAGAAAGTACCGAAAATAAAATAGATTGGGGTTCATATAATCGCCCGATGACTTCTGAAAAATTCCGCTCGGACGGGCAAAAAGGAAGGGGGTTGGGGGGAAG
>CAZTST010000094.1:0-13547 GCA_964616585.1 uncultured Draconibacterium sp. | reverse complement strand
TCAGGCAAACCTATTACTTTAATATTGAACGAATCGCGCACAAAATTGAGTTTGGTAAACAATTCAATGGCAAAAACCTCATCGCTACCTAGAGCAATTATTAAATTATCTCGAAATAGCGATGCGTGCTGTAAAATTCCTTTTATACTATCGTTTGAATATACAACAGTTTTTACGGGATTATTTACCCAAGTTGTATCAAAAGGGCTATCGATCAAATCTTTTAATTGAAAAGAAAAATCACTTTTTACAAGTTCGTGATTTAATGTTTCGATAAATTTAGGCGCTTTTCCTTCCATATAGGTATCAATTTTTTGTAAGGCTAAATTATTGGAAATAGGCGCTTTATGATTTATTTTTTCTTGTAAAAGACCTGAAATTAAGTTGTACTCATTTGCTAATTGATAAGGATTATTCCGAACTATGATTGTATTGAAATTGGATAGATTCTCGCCAACAAAATCAGCAACACGATTATATAAAGCTTCAGGTTTTGGGCTTATTTTAAATACATAAGGATTATTGTAAACTATTTCCCTACGTTTAGAAAGTGCATTCACCAATGGAATCCTATGTTTTTGACTAAAATTTGAAACCAATGCAAAATTTCGGCTGAACAAAAGGCTGATAATCAAATCCATTTTTGCTAATGAACGGTTTTGCAATAATAATGCTGTTTCTATTTCATTATCAGACACATCGTACACATGAAAATTAAGCTGCATCCCCAATTTACGTAAGCTATCAACTGCAATTTGTGCTCCTTCATAAAATTCAAGAAATTGAAAAGCTTTAAGTTTATTACGATTAGCCAAAAGCTTATTAGGCTCAATGTTTAACAAGCTATCAACTTCTTTTAAATACAGTGGCAGCATAAATGCTACATTAAAAACATGATTAGTATTAGGTATATATATTTTATGCTCAGGTTGTATTTCTTCTTTTCCAACTTCTTCGAGTTTATCTGTTACTAATAATTCCTCTTTTTTATCATCGATAAAATCAACAGGAATAAATACAATCTCACCTTTTCTAACTTTTGATGGAGCATCAGGATTCATATCTCTCAAATTACTAATTGAAACTTCGTATTCGCGAGCGATATTTGTTAGCTTTTCTTTATTTTCTGATACTTTATGCTCGATATAACCTTTAACATTGGGTTTGCGAGGAATTTTAATATCTTGCCCAATAGAAATATTTGTATTTAAACCCTGATTTAGAGCTTGTATTTGAGCGATAGTAACTCCATATTTTCGTGCAATTCCGTATAAACCTTCTTTTGGTTGAACCTGATGCATAATATAGTTTTTGCTTTCCTGATTCTGCCAATCTTGTAATACTTTAGGTATCAATACTATCTGCCCTATCCTAATCGAATTATTGCTAAAATTATTGATGTATTTAAGCGTTTCTAATCCTATTCCATATCGTTTAGCAATGCTAAATAATGTCTCTTTAGATTTAACGATATGTTCAAAATAACGCGATTCTTTATTAATAACCTGCTGAGGTTCAGATTCTTTTGGCGGCTCAACTGTTTTAATTTCTATTTCGGGAATTTTCAGATAAAATCCTGGAGAAATATTAGTTGAGCTAAGTTCATTTAATTTTACTAAATCATCAACTTTAACACCATAAATTCTGGAAATTGCAAACATTGATTCGCCTTGTTTTACAACATGATAAAAATAATTATCATACGAAATGTTAGTTGCAGCAATTTGTGGAGCTACTTCTAGAGCTTTTGGAATTAGAATTACTGCACCAAGTTTGAGTTCGTTATTCAGGCCGGGATTAATGGCTTTTATTTCATTAACGCTTACTTCGTAAGCTTTAGATAAACTATATAAAGTGTTGCCCTTTGCAATAGTATGCAAAAAATAAACCTGATTACCTACCTGCATAGTTTCGCTCGATTTTTCAACTGCGCCCATTTGTTGTCCAAACAAAAAAGATGAATACAGTACTGAAATTAGTCCAAGCGTTAAAACGCGAAAAAATGAGATTGAATTTATTTGCATCATTTCTAAAACGACAAAATTAAGTTTTTATTTGTATTTTTTTATTTCACCACTTTTTACTCTTGCCAAATAACTTTTCAAATCACGTTTTACCTCAGGAGCCATGATAAGCAAACCTAAAATATTTGGTAAACCCATACTTAGAATCATCATATCAGAAAAATCTGTAACTGCACCCATTGTGGATGAAGAGCCAATTACAATAAAAATTAAGAATAAAGTACGATAAAGATTTGCGGCATATTTACGTGAACCAAACCATTTTTCTGACATTCCGCCAAACAAATAATCGAAGCTTTTTAATCCATAATACGACCAGCTAATCATAGTTGAAAAAGCAAACAAGAAAATGGCAACTACTAAAAGGTAAGGAAACCAAGAAAATACAGAACCAAAAGCTTGAGAAGTTAGTTCTGCTCCTTCAAGATTGTCAGGATTTAGATAACTACCTGTAAAAATAATTACTAAAGCTGTCATTGTACAAATGATTACAGTATCAACAAAAGGCTCAAGAAGAGCCACAAAACCCTCACTTATTGGTTCTTCTGTTTTTACTGCTGAATGTGCAATTGCAGCAGATCCGGCACCGGCTTCGTTAGAAAAGGCAGCTCGCTGAAAACCAACTATTAATACTCCAATAAAGCCTCCTTTAATTGCATCAGGCGAAAAAGCACCTTCAAAAATTAAACGAAAAGCTTCCCCGGTATGACTGATATTCATAATAAGAATTACCACGGCTGTACCAACATATAAAGCTGCCATAAAAGGGACAATTTTATCAGTAACACGTGCAATACTTTTAATGCCTCCAATAATTACTAAACCTACCATAATCGCCAATGCCGTTCCAAAAACCCAGCCGTAATCTCCTATTGCAGGATAAATCATTTTAAATTGAGCAAAAGCTTGATTGGCTTGGAACATATTCCCACCACCAAAGGAGCCACCAATCGCCAAAATGGCAAAAACTACTGCTAAAAAAGCACCTAGCCATTTCATTCCGCGGTTCTTCATTCCCATGTATAAATAATACATTGGACCACCGGAAACTTGACCAAAAATGTCAATTTTGCGGTATTTAACTCCTAAAGTACATTCTACAAATTTTGTTGACATGCCTAATAAACCGGCTAAAATCATCCAGAAAGCTGCGCCCGGACCACCAATAACAATCGCGATAGCTACACTTGCAATATTTCCTAAACCTACTGTTGCAGACAAAGCTGTTGTAAGTGCCTGAAAATGTGTAACTTCTCCCGCATCTTTAGGATTATCAAATTTTCCGCGTACAACATCTAAGGCATGTTTAAAACCTTTAATATTTATAAATCCCAGATAAATTGTAAAAAAAACAGCTCCAAGAATCAACCAAAAAACAATCATTGGGATTTGTTTTTTTACAGGATTACCGTCTTCACCAATAATAGGATTCCCTTGTTCATCGTAAACTATTGGATCGTGTAATCCAAGAGCTTCAAATGGATCGAAAAACAAAACTGTGGCCATCTTTGCCACTATTGGCTCGAAAAACGAGTTGATCCTTTCGCTTGTAGTTTCTTCTTTTACTTGTTCTGTATTATCATCGGAATCGTTAGTTATTTGCGAATAAACCGGTGAAAAAACATTCGTAAATATTAGTAAAACAGCACTTAAAATTAGCTTCTTTATCATTAGGTTTGGTTTTATGGTTTTTGTTGAACACAAAAAACAGGAATTTGTGCAGTTATTTGCGAAACATATGTTGAGACTAAAATGGATTTTGACATAAATAATTATTTTCGCAGCGATTTTAATTGGTTCGGAGTTCCCAAAACAAAAAGTTTAGAGCCTATTTCTATTCTAACATCAGGAGTTGGATTGATAATAAACTCGCCTTCAGCAGTTTTAAATCCAACAATATTTGCTCCGGATTTTTTTCGGATTCCTATTTCAAGTATTGTTTTATCATGATATTCGTCTGGAAGTTCATTATAATCAATTTCTTCCAAATTTGTCAGAGAATTTCCTCTGTAAGAAAGATGATCTAAAAACTCAACAACATTTTTTCTGGTTACCAGTTTCGCCATATGTGCTCCGCCAACTTTTTCAGGAAGGATTACATGGTCAACTCCGGCCATGTGCAATTTTTTTTCTGCACTTTCATTGGTTCCACGACTGATAATAGTTATATTTTTATTAAGCGCTCTGGCCGAAAGTGATACATAAAGATTATCAGCATCTAAAGGTAAAGCCGTTATTAAAGCGTGTGCATTTTCGATGCCGGCCTTCATTAAAACATCGTCATTTGTTGCATCGCCTTCTAAAAATATAACGTTATTATTAGTGCTGGCTGAAATAACTTCATTTCCCTCATCAATCACCAAAAAAGGCATATTATATGCCAATAATTCCTCAGTAACTTGCCGACCTATTCGGCCATAACCACAAACAATTGTATGATCTTTCATCTTTTTTCTCTTTTTTGATATTCTGCCAAGAAGTAATTTCTCCATATTTCCTTCAACAAAATACGAAGTAATAATAGAAATAGCATACGCATAAACACCCAAGCTAATAATAATTAAGAATATAGTAAATATTTTCCCTTCATCTGTTAGTTTATGAAGCAAACTATATCCAACCGTTGAAATTGTAATAACTGTCATAAAAGCAGAATTTAACAGACTATCACCTTCGAAGTACATGAAGCCTATTATTCCAATTATCATTACAACTACAAGTGCAATAGAAGCATAAAGCAATCGGTATAGATTTGTACGATTATCCACAAATTAAAAATTATTAATCAACTGCAATATTAAAGAAATACAGGGATTTAACCAAAATTGAATCACAGGATGAAAAACAGCAAAATTACCTTAGCAAAAAAAGTCCAATGGGGCACTCAAAGCACTTTTTCAAATCGCAGTAATTTGTTTTTAATTGAAGCAAAGCTTGAGTTTGAAAGGCCGATTTAAATACCAAACCTTCCTGAGTAAAACTGTTACTCATATTGTTTTTCTCGGCAGGAATTAAATCCATAAAACTTAGCGCTCTTTCAACTAAATAGTCATGATTTCTATGCTTTCCGTATAAAAAAATAAATGGAATTATAACATTGATTAACAATAAGTTAATTCGTTCTTTACTTAATTTCTTAGGGTAATTTTTTGCGAGTGTATCAAATACATAATGATTGTCCCAATATGGCGAAGCACATACATTAAAAAGAGAAATGAGATCTTCTATTTTTTCTGTTTCAATGATTTTTGAAAATATATTTTGATGTGAAGAAAGCAAGGCAGCAAATTGAGCAATTCGCAAATTGGGGAAATTCGGCGGTCTTAATCTAAGATATTTCCATAACTGACCAGGTAAATGTTTTAATTGATATTTATTTGCCAAATAAGAGTATTCTTTTTTTAAATTTAGGGGATATTCATCTACAAAAGAATGCATTGAAAGTAAACCTGACTGGCCAAACAGCAATGCTTCTATTTGAAAAAGTTTTGTATGCTGGCGCAATACTTTTTTTAGTGGAAGCGACTCTGCTAATTGAAGAAAAATATCTTGATTCACTTTTAATCCAAAACCACCGGCTAAAACCTGATAAAAAGTCTCTTCCCAATCGTTTTTGTTTATTTCTAAACGTTTTAGAATATTTTGAGTTTTATCTTCCAATCGTTCAATAGCTAAGCGCGAATACAATGCGTTTAGATTAAGTTTCGGGAAATAAGCCAATTGTCCACTACACGGAATCCATTTTTTCGATTTTAAGAAACCTTCGTATTTTTCATACAATTCTTGTTTAAATTTTCCTTTAAGTTCCAGACAAGGAATTAATTCGCCATTCTCTAAATAAATATCTGTATCACAACTATAAACTACGTGTAAAATAGTGGTATTATAAGCTTTATCTTTTTGATGCTGATGTTTAATCCAATCAGAAGCTTGCACGTGCAATTCAATATTTCCAACCCAAATTGTATCTCCAATCTTTACTTTGGCCTGAATAAAATCAGAACCTGCATCAGTATTGTGCATGCCTGTGTTTATCACCTCAATATTTTCGTTTTTTGTTGTAAAAAGCGGAAATTGAAACAGGCGAAATTTCCATAAATAATGTAAAAATTCTTCTTTCATGGGAATAGAGATAGAATAAAGCGTTTACAGGCAGAAAGATACAACATTCTTTACTTAATTCAAAATCAATTTGCACACTATTTATTATTCCTTAGATTTGTGCAAATTATTAATCAAAAACTATGGCACTCGCAGCACTGGACTGGGCAATTTTAATTATTTTTTTCGTCGGATTACTAACCATCGCCATCTGGTCATCAAAATCGGCAAGTAAAAGCGCCGCGAATTTTTTTGTATCAGGCAGATCTATGCCTTGGTGGCTTTTGGGTGTTTCTATGGTGGCGACAACTTTTTCGGCAGATACGCCAAATTTAGTTACCGATATGGTTCGCCAAAACGGAGTATCCTCTAACTGGTTGTGGTGGGCTTTTTTGTTGACCGGTATGCTTACGGTTTTTGTTTACGCAAAGTTGTGGAATAGATCCAAAGTACTTACTGATTTGGAATTTTATGAAATACGATATAGTGGTAAAGCTGCAGCTTTTTTACGTGGTTTTCGTGCCATTTATCTAGGTGCTTTTTTCAATATAATGGTTATTGCTTCTGTTTCTTTAGCATTGATAAAAATTAGTGCTGCCATGTTAGGCTGGCCTGCAGAACAAACTCTTATTCTGGCTTCAGTAATAGTAGTTTTTTACAGTGCATTAGGTGGTTTACGAAGTATTTTATTCACCGATTTTTATCAATTTTCGATTGCAATGGCAGGAGCTTTCGGAGCTGCTTATTTTGTAGTTAACAGTCCTGATATTGGTGGATTATCAAATATGCTAGCTCATGCTGAGGTGCTTCCAAAATTATCTTTTATTCCTGACGTAAATAATACAGAATTGCTTTTAGCTGTTTTTATTATTCCACTTGCTGTTCAATGGTGGAGCGTTTGGTATCCGGGAGCAGAACCCGGTGGTGGTGGATATATTGCTCAACGTATGCTTTCGGCCAAAGATGAAAAAAATGCTATGGGCGCAACTTTGCTATTTAATTTTTTCCATTATGCTTTACGCCCTTGGCCTTGGATTTTGGTTGCTCTTGGATCTTTAATTATTTTTCCTGATTTGGCTTCTCTAAGAGATGCTTTCCCCGATGTAGATCCAAATATTATTCGCAATGACTTTGCTTATCCTGCAATGCTTTCGCGCTATTTGCCGGTTGGATTTTTAGGCTTGGTGGTTGCTTCGCTTGTTGCTGCTTTTATGTCAACTACGGCATCTCAATTGAATTGGGGTTCATCATACATAGTAAACGATTTCTATGGTCGATTTATCAATAAAAATGCTACTGAGAAACAAAAGGTTATGGTAGGAAGATTATCTACAATTCTATTAATGTTTTTTGCAGTTCTTTTTGCTTTGATATTAAAAAATGCTCTTCAAGCGTTTAATATTTTACTTCAAATTGGAGCAGGAACAGGATTAATATACATTTTGCGTTGGTTTTGGTGGAGAATAAATGTCTGGACGGAAATAACCGGAATGGTAACTTCATTTATCTTTGCTCTTGGTTTTGTTCTGTATGAGAATCAATATCTTATGGCCGATAATACGATCAGTCTTTTTGGCGAAGTGTTTTCAGGAACTGCTTGGGGAAGTATAAAAATTGTTTCCGGAGTATTTTTAACAACAATAAGTTGGCTGGTAGTAACTTTTCTCACATCACCTGTAGATGATAAAACTCTAGCAGCCTTTTATACTAAAATTAAACCCGGTGGACCCGGTTGGAAAAAATTAATTCAACGAGCTAAAGAACAGGGGCTTGTAACTGAAAAAGAAAGCTCACTAAAATGGGATGTTCCAACAGGTATTTTATGTATGCTTTTGGGTTCAACAGCAGTGTATAGTTTCTTATTTGCAACTGGTTATTTTATTTATGCCAACTATTTATGGGGATTTATTTTTATAGGTATTAGCGCTATTGCTTCTTTTGCATTGTTTAAAAGTTGGAATAAATTAATTACCGAATAATCAGAAATTGTAACCTTCGTTTTTATTCTGCATCAAAGATTTGAAATTATAAAAGTTGATAAATTAAATTTATAAAATAATGGAAACAAAGAAATTATATAGAAATTCTACCGACAATGTTTTTGGCGGAGTCTGTTCTGGTTTGGGTGATTATTTTGATATAGATAAGGTAATTATTCGATTAATTTGGGCCTTAAGTATAATTATTGGCGGTGTCGGTTTATTGGCTTACCTAATTGCATGGATTATAATCCCGGTAGATACAGCGAAACGGTAAAGTCGATTTTAAGCATCCGGCAGATATTTGATTGTCTGATTCTTATGTTAAATTAATATCTTTGTTCTCAAACAAAGCTGTTAATTATGCATATTTCATCCGCTTTTGATGCCGGAAATATTGAGGTTGTTTCTGCCACCGACCCACAAAATATTGAATTAAAAATAAGGAAAGATACTAATGCCGATTTCCTTCAATGGTTTTATTTCCGATTGCAAGATGCAATCGGGCTAGACCTTAAAATTAAAATTCTCAATGCTTCAGAAGCATCTTATCCTGAGGGATGGGTTGATTATCAGGCTGTTGCTTCTTATGATAGAATCACATGGTTTCGTGTTCCCACTTCTTATGACGGAGAAAAGCTAACTATTGAATTTATGCCTGAATACAATAGTGTGTATTTGGCATATTTTGCTCCATATTCTCTAGAACAGCATCTGAATTTATTAAGTATAGCACAAATGTCGCCACATGCGTTTTTGGTAAATATTGGTAAAACAGTGCAAGGGCGTGATTTGGATATGTTAATGATTGGTGATAATGAAGATAAAAATAAAAAACGAATTTGGGTAATTGCTCGCCAACATCCGGGCGAAAGTATGGCCGAATGGTTTATCGAAGGTTTCTTAAATCGCTTGCTTGATTATGACGATGCGCTTTCTCTAAAACTTTTGCAAAAAGCTGTTTTTTATGTAATTCCAAATATAAATCCTGATGGTTCTTTTCTTGGCAATCTGAGAGCTAATGCTGCAGGTGTAAATCTTAATCGTGAATGGGCTAATCCTAATCCTGAAACATCGCCCGAGGTTTATCATATTTTAAAAGCAATGGAGCAAATAGGCGTGGATTTAAATCTTGATATTCACGGCGATGAAGGTCTTCCATATAATTTTATTTCTTCTATTGAAGGTATTCCATCCTATGATGATCACTTGAAAATGCTTGATGAAAAATTCTCATCAAGTTGGGCGCGAATAAGTCCTGATTTTCAAACCAAGCATGGTTATCCAAAAAATGAAGCAGGAAAAGCCAATTTGAATATTTGCGCAAAAGCAATTGGAGAGAAATTCAAATGCCTGTCTATGACCTTGGAAATGCCGTTTAAAGATAATGCAGATTTACCCGATGAAATTTTCGGTTGGTCGCCAAATCGTTCAATGAATCTTGGTGCTTCTATTTTGCATCCAATCTTCGAAATTATTGACGATTTGTAATCTGCTTAGTTTGAGTAATACCGATTAACCAACAAATTGCCGCATATTTTAAATAAGTCCAATTTGCGTCTTGATAGGTCTATCGGCATTAATCCCGAAGCTTCGGGATAAATCACCTCTTTGTTTATTTATCCAGGCATATTTATGTATGCGTTCTAAACTGCCAATTGATTAAATAAAATAGTTTTAAATTTAAAGAGACCCTTCTTAAATATTCTTTAATCTATTGCAGTTTGCTTTAGCAAACTGAATAAATTCAGCTAACAAAAAGGCTTTAGCCTCATTGATATTATACACAACAAAAAAAACCTCCCCCAAACCAGAGTTCGAAGGAGGCTAAAAAACAAATGAACAGAATTTATACTACAGGTGGCACATCGCTAATGCTGCTTTTGGCATTTCTTCCTATGCGTTGAGCCAGCACAAGATTGTAGGAATCGATGCGCTTGTTGAGTTCGTTGATGTAGGTGGCATAAGCCTCACCACCATTCACTATTACTAAGGCATCAATACGTTCGGTGATGCGGTTATAGGCATCATCCACTTGGCGGCGCACTTGCTTCATACGCAATTGCGTCTTGACAGCTGCTTCTGTATAGCGCATCTTTTTCAGTGTGTCAAAAGCTTGATTATTGGCTTGCATCTCCGCAATCCAGTCGGTCAATCCCAACAGGGTAACATCGGCGGTGAGGGCAGCCAGATCACCAATAAGGCTGCCAATGGCGGCGGTTTCTTCGTCATAGGTTTTGTGGATTATGTCGCCATAATGGTCGAGTACCACTTGAATGCGGTATGCTGCTTGTTGTTTTCCGACTAGGAAATGGGAAGTGGCCGATTTAACGGCATCGCGCAAGCCCCTATAGGTTTTATCGCGCAAGGCATCTGCTTTGGCAATGTCTTCCGTAATGGCGCTTCGGCGGATGATGTCAAGTGCTTCACCTTCATCGATGTACAAAGGCTGGTAGGCATCGAAACCCACTTCTATGCCCAATGTTGTTGGGTTGTTGCTTTCGGTTAATGCATTAAAATCAGTATTAAACTGATAGTGTTCTTCGTTGCGAAGACGGCTCAGATCAATTTTTTTAATTTTCATCATTTTCGTTTTTATGGGTTTATAATTAAATTGTACCGGATGATCCGGATTTTTTTAATCAAGTTAATAAAGAGGGACTGCTCTCACACCTTCCTGCCCTGCTCCACCGCCTAACCTGTCACGGATTGAAAACAAGCGGAGCTTCCCGAAACGCTGCCACGATTTAAAAACAAGCTTTCGGAACTTCCCGAAGACCTGCCACGATTTGAAACAAGCTTTCGGAGTTTCCCGAAGACCTGCCACGGTTTGAAACAAGCTTTCGGAACTTCCCGAAGACCTGCCACGGTTTGAAACAAGCTGTCGGAACTTCCCGAAGACCTGCCACGATTTAAAAACAAGCTTTCGGAGTTTCCCGAAGACCTGCCACGATTTGAAACAAGCTTTCGGAGTTTCCCGAAGACCTGCCTCAGTTTAAAAACATGCTTTCGTGTTGGAGTTAATGAGTAAATTATCGTTATTAGAGCATACTGTGAAAGCATAATGATAATCGATAATGTATTTTCAAGACTAAATTAAGGAGATTTTTTAAAATGGCAATAAATTGAGATGAAAAATTTTTCACTTTTTTCCCCTTTGCTTATATTTGGTTCTTAGAGGCAAATAATGTTGGGTTAACGGATGGCGGTATGGTTAGTTGCCAATTTCGAAGCACTTCCGTATCAAGTTACAACTACTTTTGATACGAGCTGTGCCGCTCGAATACGCACTGCACCGGCAATTAACTATACCGCGTGTTGGCAACTGGTGTTCATTCATATCCGTCTGTTTGTCATTTATTTAGCTTTTATTTTCTTGTCATTGTCAATCTGCACAAACCTATCCACGAAGCACAAATTTATTTTGTTTTTTTGAGCGTAGGCAATCCTAAAACCGTCCTGAAAGGCGGTTACTCGGGCTGGAGAGGCGGAAGCTCTTTTGCAAGTCTTTGGTTTGACCGTTGGCTCGTGCGGGCTTGCAAATGTGCTTACGACTGTGCGTTGGTAATATTTATTCGTTGTCTTTTCCATTTACCAAGTCTTCTGCTAACATTTTTGCTTGTGTAATAACTGTTTCAACCGCTTTTTCTTGAAGGTCTGGCGGATAACCGTGCAATCTTAAAATTCTCCGTATATTACGCCTTAATGCTGATTGTACACTTTCTTTAATTGTCCAGTCAATCGTTGCACTATTACGAACCGTTTTTAAAAGTTCTTGTGCAATATGTTTTAAGATTTCGTCTCCTAAAATGGAAACGGCACTATTATTTATTTCTAAAGCTGTATAGAACGCATATTCTCTATAGTCTAATCCTAACTTGTCGCCACGCTTGTCGGCTTCTTTCATTTGTTCGGCAAATGGTATCAATACTTTTTCTAAAAATTCAACTGTGTCAATCATTCCGTTGTGATAACGTTTTATTGCATCTTCAAGCATTTCCGAAAACTTCTTGCTTTCTACCAAGTTGATTTTAGTCCGTTTCTTGATTTCGTCTTTGAGTAATTTTTTCAATAATTCAACGGCTAAATTCTTTTGTGGCAAGTCTTTTAGTTCCTGCAAAAATCGTTCGTCTAAAATCTCAATGTTTGGTTTTTTCAACCCTGCGGCATCGAAAATATCAATCACATTATCGGCTGTAATGGCTTCGGAAATGATTTGCTTGATAGCAGTTTCCATTTCTTCACCACCTTTTCCGCCTTCGTTTCGGTCTGATATTTTCACCAATCTTGATTTTATAGCTTGAAATAAAGCAACATCATCACGGATTGCCATTGCTTTATCGTGCGGAACGGAAATAGCAAATGCTTTTAATAAACTTTTAGTATTATCAGTGAAACTTTGTTCTCCGTTTTCCTGACTGAAAATATAATCAACTATTACAGGAATAAATTTTAGTTTTTCAATTGGTATTAGTGTAAAGAATTTACGCCAATCAAAGTGTCTTAATTGATAATCAATAGCTTCGTGCAATTCTAACATTTTTGCAACAGCTAATTCTTGGTCAAGGGTTGGCTTGCCTTCGCCACCACTGGAAGTATATTCAGCTAATGCAGTTTTTAATTCCTGAGCAATGCCCAAATAGTCAACCACCAAACCACCTGCTTTGCCTTCGGTAAATACTCGGTTTACCCTTGCTATGGCTTGCATTAAACTGTGTCCACGCATTGGTTTATCAACATACAATGTGTGTAAACAAGGTGCATCAAAACCAGTTAACCACATATCACGAACGATAACCAATTTTAAACTGTCAACTGGATTTTTCAGACGGTCGCCAATTGCTTTACGTTTCAGTTTGTTTCTGATGTGTGGTTGCATATTTAAGGCATCGCTACTGCTGCCTGTCATTATTACTTTTATGGTTCCTTTGTCGTCATCATCTGAATGCCATAAAGGTCTGATTTTGATAATAGCATCATACAATTCAACGCAAATTCTACGGCTCATACAAACTATCATTGCTTTACCGTCTAAAACTGCGTTTCGCTGTTCAAAATGATAAACCAAGTCTTCGGCAATTTTTCGAATACGGTTTGGATTTCCTACAATGGCTTCTAATCGTGTCCATTTAGCCCGCATTTGTTGGCGATTGCTTAATTCTTCGCCTTCGGTTAATTCTTCAAACTGTTCGTCAATGGTTACTTTTTCATCTTCTTCAAAATGGACTTTTGCTAAACGACTTTCATAAAATATTGGTACAGTTGCTTTATCGTTTACTGCCTGTTGAATATCGTATATGTCCACATAGTTTCCGAATACTGCTTGTGTGTTACGGTCGGTGGTTTCAATGGGTGTGCCTGTAAAACCTATAAATGTTGCATTTGGTAAGGCATCACGTAAATGTTTGGCGAAGCCATCAATAAAATCGTATTGACTGCGGTG
>CAZTST010000093.1:0-13549 GCA_964616585.1 uncultured Draconibacterium sp. | reverse complement strand
TTTATTTCTGATGAATCTAAATTCAGTGATTATCAAGAAATTGGCGGAATTTATTTCCCGTTTTCTTTAACACAGGGATTGAAAGGGCAGCCCGGACAAGTCATTGCTATGGATAATATTGAGTTAAACCCTCAAATTGATGATAAGGAATTTGAATTTCCTGAAGAAGTTATTGAGAATCCCGTAGAGGAAATCAAATAATAGAAATTTTAAATCCTCGATAAGTTTTATTGGGGATTTTTTTATTCATAAAATCATAGAAACCATGATGAAGAAATTATTTTTCGCAATCGTGTTGAGTATTGGCATTTTACCTTTTAATTCCATTGCTCAAACGACTGAAAATATTGATGCTTCCGGTTTGTTTGGAAGCCTGACAGCACGTCATATTGGACCCGCTCTGATGAGTGGCCGGATTAACGATATGGAAGTTCATCCAACAAATCCACGAATTATTTATACAGGAACTGCAGGCGGTGGCGTTTGGAAATCGAATGACGCCGGAACAACTTTCAACCCGATTTTTGATGAGTATTGTCAGTCTATTGGTGCAGTTGCGATTGACCCAAATGATCCCGACAATACCATCTATGTTGGTACCGGAGAAACCTGGCCACGGAATAGTGTATCCATTGGCGATGGGTTATACAAAACAAATGATGGAGGTTCTAACTGGACGAAAATAGGTCTCGAAAATTCGGAACGTATTGCAAATGTGATTGTTAACCCAAGCAATTCTAGCGAAATTTATGTCGCAGTATTGGGTGCTTTATGGTCGGATAGCGAAGACAGAGGTGTTTATAAAACCACCGATGGTGGTATTACCTGGGAAAAAATTCTTTATGTAAATCAGAAAACAGGTTGCGCCGATTTAGCAATGGATCCAACAAACTCCAATGTCCTTTATGCCTCGATGTGGGAATTTAGGCGTACTGCTTGGTCCTTTGAATCGGGCGGCGATTATAGTGCTCTTTACAAATCGACGGATGCTGGAAAAACCTGGAATAAAATTCATACTGGTTTTCCAAAAGGTCAATTGGGTCGTTTAGCTATCGCGATAGCACCTTCCAATCCAAATATCTTATATACAATTATTGAAGCCGAAGAAGATTTAAGAAAAGGTCTTTATAGAAGCGATGATGCCGGTGAAAACTGGAAACAATTGAATAACGATTTTGGAATTACGGTTCGGCCATTCTATTTTTCAAGAATCGTTGTTGATCCTAAAAACCCTGATGTAGTGATAAAAGCAGGTTTAAGCGGTTCTATTTCTCGTGACGGAGGTAAGACTTTTAAATCGCTTGGAAATATGCATAGCGATATTCATGATGTTGTATTCGATATAAATAATTCTGATATTATTTATGCAGGTACCGATGGTGGGGTTTACCGTTCCTGGAATGGTGGAACAACCATGGAAATAGTTGAGAATCTTCCTCTGTCACAGTTTTATCACGTTAGTGTTGATAATGCTGAGCCTTACAATGTTTATGGCGGATTGCAGGACAATGGCTCATGGTATGGTCCTTCAGCATCAGACGGTGGGATTGAAGCTCGCGACTGGAATTCGGTGGGAGCAGGCGATGGTTTTCGGGTTTTACGTCATCCTTCAAAAAATATCATTTACTCCGAAATGCAAGGTGCCGAAAATGTTTGGCGTTACGATGTGGATAACAAATTGGTAAAGAGTATTCAGCCGTTACCGGTAAAAGGAAATCCTAAGTTGCGTTTCAATTGGAATGCCCCAATGGCCATCAGTTCGCATCAACCTGATCGCTTTTATGTTGGAAGTCAGTTTCTTCATAAATCGGAAGATATGGGAGATACTTGGATCATTATTTCGCCAGATTTGACAACAAATGATAAAAGCAAACAGGAGCAGGAAAATTCCGGTGGATTGTCTGTTGATAATTCCGGAGCCGAAAATCATACTACGATTTTTACAATTGCTGAATCAACTTTAGATGAAAATATTATTTGGGTTGGCACCGATGATGGAAATGTTCAAGTAACCACCGATGGAGGAAAAACTTGGACTAATACTTCTGCTGATATTGCCGGATTACCTAAGAATACCTGGGCATATCATATCGAAGCAAGTGTGCACAATAATGCAACAGCCTATGCTGTTTTCGAAGGGCACACAACAGGCGATATGAAGCCTTATGCCTATAAAACCAGCGATTTCGGAAAGACCTGGACCAATATAATTACGGATGATGTGAAGGGTTTTGCCAGAAATATACAAGAGGATTATGTGAACCCAAATTTGTTATTCTTAGGAACAGAGTTTGGATTATTTATCACACTTGATGGTGGAAAAAGCTGGGCTAAGTTTACCAATAATATGCCTTCGGTAGCGGTTCATTTTATTGAATTAGAGCCTAAAACAAACGATTTAGTACTCGCAACACACGGTCGTGGCATTATTATTATTGATGATATTTCTCCATTGCGAGAAATTACACATGAAATTCTAGAAAAGACTTTGCATTTCTTTAGTAGTAAACCTACAGTTATGAAAGATCAAGGTGGATTTGGCAGTAATTTTGGAACAGAAACACAGTTTGTCGGACGAAATCCGAGCTCGGTAGCTCAAATCAAGTATTTGCTTCCAAAGCGCCATACCTTTGGTAAAATGACTTTCGAGATTCAGGATATGGATGGCAATATTATTTCAACTTTGGGTGCAGGAAAATCAAAAGGAATTAATATTGTAGAATGGTCTTATTCCATTCGTCAGCCTAAAACGGCTAAAGGAAAGACTTTCAGCTTTGGTGGATTTACATCACCCAGAGTAAAAGCAGGACAATATAAAGCTGTTATTACAAAAGGCAAGGAAACATTTGACCATGTTTTTGAAGTTGTTTATGACGAACACGCAGGATTGTCGGCTGAAGACAGAGAATTGAAGTTCAATACGACTATGAAAATGTACGATATGACTGAACAGCTTGCCTATTTGGTTTATGAGTTGGATGCCATTTTGGATGCCGTAAATAAGGACAATAAAAAATTGGCAACTTCCTTAAATGCGCTAAAAGAAACTTTGGTTATTACAACCGGCGATAACTATGTAGGATCTGCTGAACCACAGTTAAGAGAGAAAATGGCTGACTTGTATGCTAAGCTAGCCGGCAGTTACGATAAGCCTTCGAGCAATGAGTTAGGCAGTTTGAGTATTATTGAAGAACGATTTGAAACAGCCAAGATAGATTATGAAAAACTAAGAAAGAAAGCAAAAGTTGATGGCTTAGTTTTAAAGTCCTTCGATGAGTTTGTCAATGAATAAGTGTTTCTAAAAAAATAAAATGAGAAGCTGGTTGAAAGACCGGCTTTTTCTATTTCAGAAAAGAAATTCAATAAATCTAGTACGTTATTCTAAATGTCAAAGATTTTTACCTATTTATAAGAAAATCGGTTAATTTTATGTTTCTGTAAAAAGATATTTGGTGAAAGAAAGATTTAAAAATATTTGTGGTGTTATATTGGCTGGTGGGAAAGGTTCAAGATATGAAGGAAAAAACAAAGCCTTTTTAAAAATTGAAGATAAAACTTTTTATAATAAGACAATTAGTTTGCTAGAAACAATTTTTGATGAATTAATTGTAATAACCAACAGCTCTGACGAATTTCCAAAAGATAATATACTTAAATATCAAGATATTATAAAAGATATAGGACCATTAGGGGGTATTCATACAGCTTTATCGTATGCCAAAGGTTTTGACGCTATTTTTATTGTTGCAGTTGATATGCCTTTCTTAAATGAAGATATTATTAGAGATATGGTAATAGCTTTTAATCAGCAAGATACAGATATTTTGGTACCCTTAATTGGTAAAAATATCGAACCTTTATCAGCAATTTATTCGCTAAGTATCTTTGAAAGACTAAACGAATATTTAAATTCAACAAACAATTTCTCTATAAGATGCTTTTTTAATATGGTCAACACAAAGTTTTTCGAATTGGAAGCCTCAGTCATTAATAAGAAATCTTTTTTCAATATTAATTCGCAGCTCGACTATAATGAGTATATAAAAAAATCTCGTTCTTAAAATAAGATATTTTAGGGCAAATTCTGATTTATAGCTTTATTAAGTCTCTGAGAATTGCATAAATTTATTATTATTGGGTATTATGAAGGATATTAAAGCCATATTAAGCTATAGAAACGCAATAATTTGATATTTTGCCATTTATGCCACATAATATATATTATGTTAAATAGATATTTTAAAAGAAAAAGGACAAAATTAAATTTGTCCCCTTCTTATAAAAAATATCATTACATATCAACTAATTCCTTAAGCTTATCCATTTGTTTAGTAGATGTATAAATTTGTTTCAAGGCTTTCAAAACATCAGCATCTTCTGCATCAATTTTATATGCTCGTTCAAAATATGGTAATCCTTTTAAGAAATACTCATTGGCTTCGCCCATAATTTTTTTGTATTTAGTTGTAGCATCAAATGGTAAATCGTTAGCTTCCATATTTAAATCAAAAGCACGTGTATAATAAACTACACCTAAATTGTACAAGGCTAAAAAATAATCAGGATTAATTTCTAAAGCTTGATTATAATATTTTATTGCTTCTTCAGTGTTTTTAACTTCTTTATAAGAATCGCCTAATGCTAAATATAAACTTGCATTTTCAGGTTCAAGTTCGATAGACTTTTTTAATTTAGAAATTACTTCTTCGAACCTTCCCTGCCCTAGTAAAATATTAATCTCTGCAATAAGAATTCCATTATTTTCAGGAAATTTTACACGGCCTGCAGCTAATATTTCTTCTGCTTTTTCAAAATCTTCTTCCATTTTGTATACACTGGCAAGCTCGCTATAGATGCTTGCATTATTGAATCCCATTTCAATAAGTTTTGCATATTTTACTTTTGCAACATCGTTAATATGTCCATTAGAAGCAGATAAAGCTGCAGCATAAATAGTCATGGTATCAACAACATCAATTATTGAATTAGCATTTCCTGCTTTTTCAAAAAGTGAAATTGCCTTATCGAAAACATTTGATTCATAAGCATTTACACCATTAGCATAAAAAGTGTTAGCCAACTGCAATACATTTGAGGATAGCTCGAGATAGAGAATATTTTTTTCATCCAAACTGGCCGCTTTTTTATACGCTTCCAATGCTTTATTTAATCCATCATCATCTAAACTTGCAATGGTTTCGTCAGTAGAAGCACCAATTTGAGCATAAATTTGGCCATAATATAACCAGGTTTTAGCATCTTCTATAGTTTTTTCGTTTGCTATAGCAACATCTATTAGCTCTTTAGCCTTTAGTACGTTACCACCATCAAGACTCACTTTGGCGGCATTTCTTTTACCAGTTTGGGCATTTGCTATCAATGAGATTAAAAACAAAAGTGCCATTAAAATTGTGAATTTTTTCATGTTGTGTGATTTGATTATTTCTTCTTTATTTTATTGTTTATTTAGCTGTTTATTCATTTGTTTCCGTATCGTTATTCAAATCATTGTCTTCAATTATTGTGCCATCCTCAAGTAGAATGTCATCTATATCGTCTGATTCAAACTGCTCAACTTTGGCTACTGATGCAATAGAATCGCCATCTGAAATTTTTATTAGTCTGACTCCCTGTGTATTACGACCCATAACGCGAATTGCATTATTTTCGCCTCCTACAGCGATGCGTATTAAAATACCCGATTTGTTAATAATCATTAAATCATCAAAATCAGTTACATTTTTAATGGCAATAACATCGCCTGTTTTTTCAGTAATATTCAGTGTTTTAACACCTTTGCCACCTCTATTTGTTTCGCGATAATCGCTTAATTTAGAGCGTTTTCCATAACCATTTTCAGAAACAACAAGAATGTCGTATTCTAAATTGCTTAAACAAATCATTCCGATTACTTCATCTTTTTCATCTTTCAGTTTAATTCCACGGACTCCCGAGGCATTTCTTCCCATTGGGCGTACAAGTTTTTCGTTAAAGCGAATAGCTCTACCTGATCTGCTTGCAATAAGAACTTCATTTTCACCATTAGTTAAGCGAGCATCTAAAAGAGTGTCGTTATCTCTGATTGTTATAGCGTTTATACCGTTAATACGAGGTCGGCTGTATGCTTCGAGAGAAGTTTTTTTGATTATGCCTTTCTTAGTGGCCAAAATAATGAAGTTATTTTTAACATACTCCGGATCTTTAATGTCTTTAACATTTAAATAAGCTTTTACTTTATCATCCAATGGAATATTGATAATATTCTGAATAGCACGACCTTTTGTAGTTCTGCTACCTTCAGGGATTTCGAAAACCCGAAGCCAGAATACGCGACCTTGTTCAGTAAACAAAAGCATATAATCGTGCATGCTAGCTACAAATAAATGCTCGAGGAAATCTTCATTTCGAGCTACGCTTCCTTTTGCACCTCGCCCTCCCCTATTTTGTACACGATAATCGGTTAATACAGTGCGTTTTATATAACCTGCATGCGAAATAGTAATAACTACTTCCTCATCAGGAATAGTATCTTCAATCCGGAAGTCGGCCGCTGAATATTCTATCTTACTTTTACGCTCATCGCCATATTTTTCTTTAACCTCGCGAAGTTCTTCCGAAATAATCTCCATACGCAAATCAACATTTGCAAGAATTTCCTTTAAATGTTCGATAAGCTTAATAATTTCATCATATTCTCCACGTAATTTATCCTGCTCTAAACCGGTTAAATGACGTAATCGCATATCAACAATTGCACGAGCTTGAATATCGGAAAGGCCAAAGCGCTCCATTAATTTGCTTCGAGCTTCTTCTGTACTTTTTGATGCGCGAATTATTTTAATTACTTCATCTATATTATCAGAAGCAATTATTAATCCTTCTAAAATATGAGCTCTTTTTTCTGCCTGGTCTAAATCAAATTGCGTTCTGCGAACAACTACCACATGACGATGTTCCACAAAGTGAAAAATCATATCCTTCAAATTCAACATCATAGGACGACCATGAACTAGGGCAATATTATTTATGCTAAAGGATGTTTGAAGTGCTGAATATTGATATAACTTATTCAGTACCACATTGGTATTGGCATCTTTTTTCAATTCAAAGACAATTCGCATTCCATTACGGTCGCTTTCATCGCGTATGTCAGAGATTCCAATTATCTTCTTTTCATTAACCATATCGGCAATCTTTTTAATCATTTCCGATTTGTTAACTTGGTAAGGAATACTTGTTGCAATAATGGCCTCTTTACCCGGTCTAATTTCTTCCATGGTTGTTTCTCCGCGCATTACAACTCGACCTCTTCCAGTTTCAAAGGCTTCAATAACACCATCGTAACCATAAATAATACCTCCTGTTGGAAAATCAGGAGCTTTAACGTATTGCATTAATTCACTTATGGTTATGTCGTTATTTTGGATATAAGCCATAATTCCATCAATAACTTCGCTTAAGTTATGAGGAGCCATATTAGTAGCCATACCCACAGCAATACCTGAAGCACCATTAACCAATAAATTTGGAATACGAGTTGGTAAAACTGTTGGTTCTTGCAAACTATCATCGAAATTGAGTTGAAAGTCCACAGTATTTTTGTCGATGTCAATTAAGCTATCTTCTGAAATTTTACGTAATCGTGCTTCTGTATAACGCATAGCTGCTGGGCTATCGCCATCAACGCTTCCAAAGTTTCCTTGCCCGTCAACCAAAGGATAACGTAAGGACCATTCTTGTGCCATACGCACCATGGCATCATACACAGATGTATCGCCATGTGGGTGATATTTACCTAACACTTCTCCAACAATTCTAGCCGACTTTTTATAGCCTTTACTTGATAGTAAACCCAAATCTAGCATTCCGAATAAAACACGCCTGTGAACAGGTTTTAGGCCATCACGAACATCAGGTAATGCACGCGAAACTATCACCGACATTGCATAATCGATATAGGCCGATTTCATTTGGTTTGAAATATTTACTTTTACTATTCTTTCTCCTTCACTCATAGTGTTTTATAAATTAGTTTTTTCTCCAATTACCTGCCTTTTTTGTTGGTTCGGTAATAACGATTTTTGCACAAAAATATCATACAAAAATAGGATGCGAATATACAGATTTTAATCCAAAAAAAATGACTTTTTAATCACCATAATAGCATAATTTTAACAAGATTATGTTGAAAAAATGCAGGTTGGTAAAGAATAACCCCTATTTTTGTGGTTACATTTGTTTTGATATAAAATATACACAAAAATAAATTATGGAAGCTAAGTTTTCACAACGCGTACGCGATGTTCTTTCATTTAGTCGTGAAGAAGCCATCAAGCTTGGAAATGATTATATTGGAGTTGAGCATTTGTTTCTTGGAATTATTAGAGAGGGAAAAGGTATCGCTTATCATTTAATGGCAGAAATGGGAATCGACCTTAGTAAGATAAAAAAAATGCTTGAAAAATCGATAAAGAACCCGGATAGAATAGTTTCTACAAAAGAAGGTATTCCTTTTGTGCGACAAGCTGAAAAAACGATTAAACTAACTTATTTGGAAGCTAAGCTTTTTAAAAGCGAATTGGTTGGTACAGAGCATCTTTTGCTTGCTATTTTAAAAAATGAAGATAATCTTGCAACTCGGTTATTAGAGAGTCATGGTTTGAATTATAAAAAGGCAGCTGAGGAATTGGGACTTTTTTACAATTCTTCGCAGACTAAAGATAAGCCACCGGATCTTTTTATCGATGAAATTGAAGATGAATCTGATGATAATCCGGAATTTGGAAAAGATAATCCTCAATCAACCAGAAAACAGGGTGAAGTTAAATCAACAACTCCTGTTTTGGATAATTTTGGACGAGATTTAACTCGTCAGGCAGAAGAAAATCGTTTAGATCCTATTGTTGGTCGTGAAAAAGAATTGGAGCGGATAGCACAGATTTTAAGTCGACGTAAAAAGAACAATCCTATACTGATTGGTGAACCCGGAGTTGGAAAATCGGCAATTGCTGAAGGCCTGGCAATCAGGATTGTAAATAGAAATGTTTCGCGAGCACTTTTTGGCAAAAGAATTTTTACTTTAGATTTGGCGTCAATAGTAGCCGGAACCAAATATCGAGGTCAGTTCGAAGAACGAATGAAAGCAATTTTAAGCGAATTAGAAAAGCATCCTGAAATTATTCTTTTTATAGATGAAATTCATACAATTGTTGGTGCCGGAAATGCATCAGGCTCGTTGGATGCTTCAAATATGTTTAAGCCTGCGCTTGCTCGTGGCGAGATTCAATGCATTGGAGCTACTACTTTGGATGAATATCGTCAGCATATCGAGAAAGATGGTGCTTTGGAACGTAGGTTTCAGAAAATAATTGTTGAAGCTACTAGTCCTGAAGAAACAGTAACGATTTTGGAAAATATCAAAGAACGTTATGAAGATCATCATTTAGTGAAATATACTGATGAAGCTTTGAAAGCATGTGTTCAGTTAACAAATCGCTATATGAGTGACAGATATTTACCCGATAAAGCTATTGATGCTTTAGATGAAGCTGGTGCTCGTGTGCATATAACACATATGAACGTTCCACAAAACATTATCGATATTGAAAACAATATTGAACTTGTTAAGACAAAGAAAAAAGAATCTATTGGAAAACAAAAATTTGAATTAGCGGCTGAACTTCGCGATAGTGAAAAAAAACTTATAGAAAAGTTGAATACTGCTAAACGCGAGTGGGAGGAAAATTCACAAATTAATAGAGAAACTGTTGGTGAAGAAGAAGTTGCACAAGTTGTTGCTATGATGACCGGGGTTCCTGTTCAACGAATTGCTCAAAACGAAACCGATAAGCTTCTCAAAATGGAAGATGAGTTGGCTGATGTCGTAATTGGGCAGAGCGATGCTATAAAAAAAGTTGTAAAAGCAATTCGACGAAATCGTGCCGGATTAAAAGATCCAAATAAACCTATTGGTACTTTTATATTTTTAGGACCAACAGGTGTTGGAAAGACTTATTTAGCTAAAATGCTGGCAAAGAGTATGTTTGATTCTGCAGATACTCTAATTCGTATCGATATGAGCGAGTATATGGAAAAATTTGCAGTTTCTCGATTAATTGGTGCTCCTCCAGGCTATGTTGGTTATGAAGAAGGTGGTCAGTTGACTGAAAAAGTTAGACGTAAGCCATATTCTATTATATTGTTAGATGAAATTGAAAAAGCTCATCCTGATATTTTTCATTTACTTCTTCAGGTTCTTGATGATGGACAATTAACAGATAGTTTTGGCCGTAAAGTTGATTTTAAAAATACGATAGTCATTATGACATCTAATATTGGTTCACGCCAATTGAAAGAATTTGGAAGTGGAGTTGGATTTAATACTAGCTCACGAGAGAAAAGCAAGTCAACTTTCTCTACCGGTGTGATTGAAAATGCACTTAAACGTACATTTGCGCCTGAATTTTTAAATCGTATTGATGATGTAATTATCTTCGATCATCTTGAAAGAGATAATATCCATAAAATCATAGATATAGAATTGATAGGATTATATTCGCGCATAAATGAGTTGGGATATAAAATAAAAGTAACAGATCAGGCTAAAGATTTTCTACTTGAAAAAGGCTGGGATCCGCATTTTGGAGCAAGGCCTTTAAAACGAGCGATTCAGAAATATATTGAAGATGAGCTTGCTGAGGCAATTATCGGTGCAAAATTAACTGATGGCGATTTAATTACTGTCGATTTTGATAAAAAAACTGAACTTTTAAAAGTTAAAATAACCAAGCATAAGCTTAAGAAAGAAAGCAAATAAAAAAAAGCCTGACCGTCAATCGATGGTCAGGCTTTTTTTATTGAACTATCAATTTAAAAGTTTGATTTTCTATCTCGTTATTCTTTATTTGAAGAAAATATATTCCAGGTTTTAAAAAGTCTATACTTAGATTATAATTTGGTGCTGCATTTACCTTTCCTTCATATTTTAATTGTCCCAGATAATTAAATATCAACAACTTAGATTCTTGAGGAATATCCCCATTTAGCTGAATCCAATATTTTGCAGGATTTGGATAGATAGAAATTATTTGATTTGATATATTATTATTAAATCCTGTTTGAATAGGAGTTCCAGTTATTACAACATCATCTAATTGCCAAGTTTCGGAAACTGATGTACACGTAAATTTAAATGCAATGCTTACACCAGTTCCTGCAATTGACGAAAGATTTATACTTCCTGATTGTACCCAAACATAATTTCCTTGCGAAAAACTTGCCAAACCTGATAAATCAGTCCAGTTTGCCAGATTTGGATTACCAGAACCTATGTAATTAGTGGAATACATAACCTTAAATCCTGTTGTTAAATCCTCATAATCCATAGAAGTTCTAAAACTCATAGTTTCATTGGTATACGAATCAAAATCGATAAGAGGAGTTACCAACCAATCTTCGTTAGGTGTGGATCCACTCCCATTCCAGCCAGAAATTTTAGCAAATGAATTTCCGGTAACACTATAGGTATAATGTATCCAAGTTTGATCAACTCCAGTAACATTTATGGGTGAGAAAATTCCCAAGTCCCCATTTTCAAAATCTTCACTAATAGGCAATTGTATTGAACCATTAGGAGTCGCAATCAAATAACTGTATTCATAACTTGTGTTGGTTTCGCTTTCATTATCAACAGCTGTTATCGAATAATAAATGCGGGTATTTTCGGCTTGTGCCGGAATAAGAGCCGAATATACATTTCCATTGGATTGCATAGAAAGATGATTTGCCAAGGAGCCACTGGTCAAACCCCAGTTTAAAGTTGCACTTGAAATAGTACCATTATCTGTGATGGTTGCATAAACAGTAACAATTTCACTTGATGAGGGTTGAAGTGGCAGTATATGAATATTTCCAATTATCGGTGCAGTGGAAGCTGTTCCCCATACTGAAGCCACATATTCTGGATGATCAATAAAGGGATTGCGATTGTGTTGAATAGCATATATGGCATTGTTTCTATCCGTTTCTTTCTGACTAACGGGATCTTCTTCGCTCCAACGGATTAATAAATCCAAATGCCAGGCAACATAGGCAGGATAAGTACTTCCGTCTAATACTTCACTATTCCAATTAGAAATTATATTTTCATAACGAGTAGCCATATAGAAATAGGTTCTTGCAAAGTCTCCTTTGTATTCATCGATAGGCTCGAAAACAGTTCCTGAATAACCATCAGTGCTATTTGGTCCTAATTTTGATCCATTGGTAGACGTCCACGTCGCATTGCTCACCTCACCAAATGGGTAATTGCTTCGTTTGCCATTTACATAACCATCGGTTGGGTAAATGTGGAATAGCTCTGTATACATAGGTGATGCATCACTGAACCAACTTTTAGGGAAGCTGTGTTCTCTGTTATAACAACTTCCTTCTCCTGAATAAGTGCCACATTGGTCGCTACCAAAGGTCCACTCATAGGGTGGAGTGCCTCCCGGCACATCACTATACATATCCCATACTTTACCATTGGCTTTTTTATCCGTTGTATAGAAAGCTGTCCAAACTCCGGGAGTATAGGAAACCGCAGTATGCGTTTTAATAATATTAAAAAGAGTGGTTTTGAGCTGAGCCCCACTTTGCCCTTGAGCGTTATCGTAATAGCCAGCAGGTATTTGACTATATATTACACTGACAAAAAGTAAAGAACTAATGAGTAGGAATATTTTTTTCATTTGGGTAACGCTGTTTAAAATAGATGGCAAAAGTAGGTAATTTTGCCATTCAAACAATTAGATTCTTAAATCCAAAAAATCCTGAATTTAATAATTACTCTTGCTTATTTTGGCAGGTTTCTCAAGATATAGACAATTTTTTCAGATAAACTTAAATTACCATCTATCCAGTTTATTTCAAAACCTTGTTTTTCCATTCTGCGGAACCAGGTCATTTGCCGTTTGCTAAACTGATGAATGGCGGTGTTCAGACGTCTGAACATTTCGTTGTAGGCTAAGTTTCCTTCCAAATAATCGGTGACCCATTTGTATTCTAAACCATAAAAAGTGAGTTGTTCGGGTTTAACACCGGAGTTTAACAATCCTTCTACTTCTTCAATCATCCCATGCTGAAGTCGTTCTTCTAAACGCTCTGTAATACGCATTTTTACAACTCTTCTATCATAATCGATTCCAAATATTTTGGTGTCAATAGATGGGAAATGAGTATCGATATCAGGATTTTCGTCGTAGTATTTTTGAATTTCGATGGCACGAATCAATCGTTCTCTTTCGGATGTATCGGTTGTATTGTGCAGATTTTTAAAAGATTCCAGTATCTCTATGAGCTCCTTATCTTCTTTTAACTCAAGTTCTTCTCTAAGAGAATCATTTTTAGGAACATTGATTAATTTATATCCTTTTAAAACGCTTTCGATATACAAACCAGTTCCACCACATAAAATAGGAATATTTCCTCTTTTATCAATTGCGGAATAAGCTTCTAAAAAATCTTTTTGGAATTCAAAAACATTGTATTCATAACCCGGGTCTACAAT
>CAZTST010000092.1:0-13580 GCA_964616585.1 uncultured Draconibacterium sp. | reverse complement strand
TAGTATAATTTATCTTTAGAATGTTTCATTAATTTTTTGAAACATTGGCAATAGAATAACTTGCCAATTTGATAATTTCATCGTAATCCTCAACATTTAAATCATTAAAAAAATAATAAATCGGATTTACACGATTACCATTTTTTTGAACCTCATAATGCAAATGCGGTCCGGTTGAAAGTCCAGTATTACCTACAGCACCAATAATTTGACCTCGCCTAACTATTTGACCTTTCTTTACTTTAAAACTATTCAAATGAGCATAAACGGTATTATAACCATAACCATGATCAATTTTAATAACATTGCCATAACCATAGTTTGATCGTTCTGTCTGAATTACTACGCCATCTCCTGAAGAATAGACATTAGTGCCTATAGGAGCAGAAAAATCAACTCCCTGATGGAAAATTTTCGTTTTGTAAATGGGGTGAATCCGATACCCATAAAAATTAGTTATTCTTTGCTTATATTTATCGCTAATTGGCTGAATAGCAGGAATACTAGCCATCATTTTTTCCTTATTTCTGGCCATTTCAAAAACATCGTCAAAAGATTTTGATTGAACATACATTTTATTGCTTAGTTCATCCATTTTTTGCGAAGTGGCAATTACTAATTCGGAATTTTTAAAACCTTTTAGTTTGGAATATCTGTCAGCACCTCCAATACCGGCTTTTCTAATTTCTTCCGGAATAGGTTCAGCTTCAAAAATAACCCGATAAATATTATCATCACGCTCCTGTAAATTGTCAGAAACTTTTTCAAGCTGCTCTATACGATCATTAAGAATCGAAAATTGCAGACTATATTGTTCAATTTCACGCTGTTGAACCAACTCTTTAGGTGAGCTGAAAAAATTATAAGCAATAAACAAAATACCAGCTGCAAAAAATAATCCCAGAATAACAATTGAAACAACTTTTAGTAAACCTGCTTTAAAAGATGGCCGAAATAATTCGTACTGTAAGTTTTCTTTGTTAAAAAGATATACGTTTTTAGCCATTTAATCAATCCTACTTTATATTATTCTAAAATCAAGCAACAAATGTAGTAAATTAAAATAAAATTACTCTATTTTTGTCACGATTTTTTTCAAAGAATATTTGTTAATAAAAAAGCCTTTAAATATTGGTTATTAGCAAGTCGCACCAACTAAATTAATATGATAGCTAAAGAAATAAGAAGCAAATTTTTAGATTTTTTTGAATCGAAACAACATAAAATTGTTCCATCAGCCTCAATGGTTGTAAAAAACGACCCAAGTCTGATGTTTATTAATGCAGGCATGAATCAGTTTAAAGATATTTTTTTAGGCAATAGCGAATCAGATGATAAGCGTATTGCCGACACGCAAAAATGTCTTCGTGTTAGCGGAAAACATAACGATTTGGATGAAGTTGGACACGATACTTACCATCACACTATGTTTGAAATGCTTGGTAACTGGTCGTTTGGCGATTATTTTAAAAAAGAAGCGATTGCCTGGGCATGGGAATTACTTACAGAAGTTTACAAACTCAAAGCTGAAAATTTATATGTAACTGTATTTGAAGGAGATAAAACTGATGGAACAGCTTTCGATCGGGAAGCTTTTGATTTTTGGAAAGAAATATTGCCTGAAGAGCGAATTTTAAACGGCAACAAAAAAGACAACTTTTGGGAAATGGGCGAAAGTGGACCCTGTGGTCCCTGCTCCGAAATTCACATCGATATTCGAACTGAGAATGAAAAAGCGAAAATTTCCGGTCGTGAACTTATTAATAAAGATCATCCTGAAGTTATTGAAATCTGGAATCTCGTATTTATTGAGTTTAATCGTAAAGCCAACGGACAGCTGGAAACTCTTCCTGATAAGCATATTGATACAGGAATGGGTTTTGAACGTTTAACAATGGCTATTCAAGGTGTTCGCTCCAATTATGATACCGATATCTTCCAGCCAATTATCCAAACTATAGCCAAAGAGTCTGGTTATGAATATGGTAAAGATAAAAAACAAGATATTGCTATGCGAGTAGTGGCCGATCATATTAGAGCTCTGGCTTTTACAATTGCTGATGGCCAATTACCATCTAATGTTGGAGCCGGTTATGTTATTCGGCGTATTCTTCGTAGAGCGGTACGATATTCTTATTCTTTTCTTAATCAGAAAGAAGCATTTATGTTTAAGATTTTACCTGTTTTAGTTAAAGAAATGGGCGAAGCTTTTCCGGAATTAATAAAACAAGAAAAACTGATAACGAAAGTAATTCAGGAAGAGGAAAATACATTTTTAAATACATTAAGTACCGGAATACAACGACTTGAAAAGATTATCGAAAACTTAACTTTAAACAAAAAACAAAGTCTTTCCGGCAAAGATGCTTTTGAACTTTACGATACATTTGGCTTTCCTTTCGATTTAACCGAACTTATTCTAAAAGAAAATGGTTTATCGGTAAACAAAGCTGATTTTGATAAAAATATGCTTGAACAAAAAGAGCGGTCGAAACAAGCTTCTGTTGCCGAAACCGACGATTGGGTTATTATTTCTGACAAAAATGAAAATGGGTTTATAGGTTATGATAATCTTACTGCCGAAGTAAATATTCTAAAATATCGAAGAATTCAAACAAAAAATATCACCGCTTATCAATTGGTTTTTGATCAGACTCCTTTTTATGCTGAATCAGGCGGACAAGTTGGAGATAACGGTTTTATTCAAAATGACACTGAGAAAATAAATATTTACGATACAAAAAAAGAAAATAATCTAATTGTTCATTTTACTAAGGAATTACCAAAAAATCCGGAGAAAACATTTCATTCTCAGGTAATTGCCGGAAAACGTTGGCGTACAGCCAATAATCATACTTCTGCACATCTTATGCATCATGCATTGCGAAAGGTTTTAGGTTTGCATGTTGAACAAAAAGGTTCGTATGTTGACTCAGAATACTTGCGTTTTGATTTTGCCCATTTTCAAAAAATGAGTGAAGAAGAAATCCAAATGGTTGAAAATTATGTAAATCAAGCTATCTGGGACAATTCTGCAGCCAATATTCAAATAGATGTTACAATTCAAGAAGCTGAAGAACGTGGTGCAATTGCGCTATTTGGTGAAAAATATGGCGATAAAGTAAGAGTTGTTCAATTTGGCGAATCTATAGAACTTTGTGGTGGTACTCATGTTAAAGCAACAGGTCAGATTGGATTATTTAAGATAGTTCACGAAGGAGCTATTGCAGCAGGAATTCGTAGAATTGAAGCTATTACTGGAGAAAAAGCTATTGCATATTACAATAGTCAAGCCAATGAACTTGAACAAATTAAAGGTATTTTAAAAGGACAAAAAGATTTATCAAAAGGAGTTCAGAACCTACTAGATGAAAACAAAAAATTACAGAAACAGATTGACGAATTAAATCAAATAAAAGCAGCATCAATTCAAAAAGAATTATTATCTAATTCAATGGTTATCAATGGTATAAACACAATAATATCTACCGTTGATCTGGATTCAAATAATATTAAAAACTTGATTTTTTCAATTTTACGAGATTCTAAACAAACACTTGTTGCATTGGGTAGTAAAATCGATAATAAAGTTAGCCTAACAGTTGCTTTATCTGAAGACCTGATTAAAGGAAAAAAATTAGATGCAGCTAAAATAATTAGCTCTGTTTCCGGGGAAATTCAAGGTGGTGGCGGTGGCCGGCCTCATTTTGCTACTGCCGGTGGTAAAAACCCCAATGGCTTAGAAAAAGCTTATCAACTGATAAAAGAACAAATTTCAAACTAAATAAAAAGCCGAAAAAATCGGCTTTTTTTATAAAGCTAACTTTATGATTAAGTTTTTTAATATTATAGATAGAGAAAGTGTAGAATACTTAGAAGCAATAGAAGTTTATAAGGCGGGAACTCCAGATGAATTGCAGATTAAGCAGGAAGAATTTGAAAAAAAGATTGATAGCGGAAAAGCAGTAATTATTCTTGGCAAGCAAAATATTTTGCCCATTTTTATGTCTATGCTTTGGAAACTGGAAAGTACTGATTTTTATGTAAATGAAATCATTTCAATCATTCCCTCTGCACGGCATCTTCCCTTAGGCAAAATTTATATTGAAGTTTTAAAAGCTTCTGAATACATCAAAAACAATCATATTCTTTTTGAAGTTGAAGATCCTGATTTTGGCAATCGAAATGAAAGACAAAAGAAACTGGATTTTTATTTTACTCAAGGGCTTTCGTTAGTTGATGGTGTTAAAACGATAGTTCCCTCACCAATTGGCGAAGAACATACTAATACACTTTTATGCATTCTATCTCATTCGCATTTTCTAAAGATTACTCAAAACGAAATAAAAGAATTGATTACCAAGCTTTATGCAGATCTATATCAGCAGGAACCTGAAGGCTATTTGCTTAAATCAATATTAGAAAACGTACCGGAAGTAATTCGCTTATTAGGTTTTATGAAAAATTAATTCCTTATACATAAATAAAATTTCAATTAAATCAGGAATATAATTACAAGATATATTTTACATTTTGCCTTCCATTATAAAGTTTTTAAATAAGCAATTTTAAGAGTATGAATTGCTTTAAACTGATCATATATTCTATAAGACTCTTGTTTCCGTATTTTAAATTGAAGCTTGCAATTAATCTGAAAATCTGTCGTTAATGGACTAATATCCTCATCTTTTAAAATTTTCATTACTGTATTCATATCTGAATAAGCAAAAGAGATTTCGTAAATATCTTCAATCTTTTTTTCAATAATTTCAGAATGTTCTATAGCTTCTTTAGCTGCGGAGCGATAGGCATTTATTAAACCCGGAATGCCAAGTTTTGTGCCTCCAAAATATCGTACAACAACTATCAAAGTATTAGTCAAATCATGTGAAAGTAGTTGACCATAAATAGGTTTTCCTGAGCTACCAGCAGGCTCGCCATCATCATTTGCTCGCCAATTTGCTTTGTCATGGCCTAAAATATATGAATATGCATGATGTCGAGCATCATAATACTTTTTGCGTAAATCCTGCAAATGTATTTTTACTTCTTCCTCTGTTAATACAGGAAAAGCATAAGCATAAAATTTACTTCCTTTATCTTTAAATTCACCACTTGCAGGCTTACTTAATACTTTATAGGTATCTTCAAAAAGCATTTATATAATTTTTTTTCTAATTTTACAAAGCTATAACAAAATCAAAAAATAAATTGAAATTTAATACAATCAAAAATAAAATTGTAATTTGCAAAGGCAAAAAAGACTCAATGAAACAAACGAAATATATCATAATTTTTTATGTTTTGATTTCCACTGTTAAAGCTCCTGCGCAAATAATTGGCAGTATCGACTTTTCAGCATTTTTTGCTGGAAATGAGGGAGATGCACAGGTGCAATTTTTTGAATCTGTGTGGTTTTATTTGCTCCTGCTTTTATTAGCACTTGGTCTCACATACATTATTTATAGCGTTTGGATTCACAGCTTAAATCAACGCGAACAGGAGTTGCGTGATCAGGTAAAAGAGCGAACTATGGATTTGCAGCGCAATATGGACAAACTCTTGCAGGAAATTGTTGAGCGAAAAAGAATTGAAAACGCTTTAATAACTGAAAAAGAGCGAGCTGATTCTGCCAACAAAAGCAAAAGTGAATTTTTAGCCAATATGAGTCATGAAATCCGTACACCTATGAACGGAATAATTGGTATGACGGATTTGTTGAAACAAACTGAACTTGATCCTAAACAACAAGACTTTGTTCTAACTATTCAGCAATCAGCATCTTCCCTACTCAATCTTATCAATGATATTCTTGATTTTTCAAAAATTGAAGCCGGTCAACTTGATATTGAAGAAGTTGATTTTAATCTTCACAGAGCAACAATAGAGATACTGGATTTATTAAAATATAAAATTAAAGAGAAAAGACTTTTCTTAAAAACAAATATTGCTCCAAATGTTCCTGAATGGGTCAAAGGCGATAAATATCGATTTAAGCAGATTTTAACAAATTTATTTAATAATGCGGTTAAGTTTACCGATAAAGGCGGAATTACAATAAACATTTTTATGATTGACCAAACCCCATCACATACTAAAATTAAATTTGAGGTAATTGATTCGGGGATAGGAATTACAGAGAGTAATCTAAAAAAGCTATTCCAGTCGTTCACCCAAGTAGATTCATCAACCACACGCTTATATGGCGGCACCGGCCTTGGTTTAGTAATTTCAAAAAATATTGCCAAACTTATTGGTGGCGAAATGGGGGTTGAAAGCGAAGAAAGAAAAGGTTCAACTTTTTGGTTTTGGGTAAATTATAAAAAATCGCAGCAAGCTCAACTAGCAAGTGAACCCATCGAAATTGAGAGCAAAGAGCATACTAACAAACTACGAGTTTTACTTGCTGAAGATAATATGATAAATCAGAAAGTAGCAAAAATGCATCTTGAAAAACTTGGACATACTGTTGAATGTGCCGGAAATGGTAAAATTGCTTTTGAAATGTACACCAAAAACGATTACGATTTAATTTTTATGGATATCCAAATGCCGGAAATGGATGGTATTCAGGCTACACAACGAATTCGTGAGTTCGAAAGAGATATTAGTTTAGCAAATCCGATAACGATAATCGCGCTAACTGCAAATGCTATGAAAGGCGATAAAGAAGCTTGTTTAGCAGCCGGAATGAATAACTATATGAGTAAACCATTTAAGCCCGCTGAATTATCTCAAGTTTTAAATGAAAGTTTCAACAATTCATTATCTTCCTAAATTTATCTTTATTTTTGCAGCATAGTGAAAAATATTCGTATGCAAAACGATACTCTAAGTTCAACTCGCAAAGCCTTACACATAAATCTAGACAATACTATATTTGGCACTTTTGCCGAAATAGGTGCTGGTCAAGAAGTTGCTCGTACATTTTTTCAAGCAGGTGGAGCCGCAGGAACCATAGCCAAAACAATATCGGCTTACGATATGGAAATGAGCAATGAAATTTACGGAAAAGAAACTTCCGGAAGATATGTATCAAAAAGCCGCCTCTTGAAAATGCTTAAACAAGAAGCAACTGAATTAACAAAAACATTAGGAAAAACAATAAGAAAAGGTACTCGCTTTTTTGTTTTTGCCGATACTGTGACAACTATCAATTTTGCAAAAGACAAAGAAGGCAACGGTTGGATGGGTGTTCGTTTTCAAATTGACCCTAAAGGATTGCCAAATCAAGTAATTTTACATGTTAGATTGTTGGAAAACACAGCATTACAACAACAAACTACTTATGGTGTTTTAGGAACAAACCTTTTGTATGCTTGCTTTCACTACTACAAATATCCTAATCAGTTTCTTCAATCGTTAATGGATTCATTGTTACCTGATCAATTGGAAATAACTATGATAGAAATGTCTGGTCCGGAATTGGATTATGTCGATAATCGTTTGCTTGGCGTTCAATTGGTTAAAAACGGTATGGCTAAGGCTATAATTTTCGATCGTTCAGGGAAAGTGCAAACCCCTGAAGATATGCTTTATAAAAAAAATGTATTGGCTTTTAGAGGTAGTTTTCGACCACCTACCAATGTTGGTTTCGATATGATAAATAGCAGTTATGAACTATTTAAAAAAGACAGTGATTACAACAAAGATAATACTCTGGCTCTCTGCGAAATAACCTTGAGTAATCTATTAACTGAAGGAGAATTTTCTGAGCAGGATTTTCTCGATCGCGTTGATATTCTAAATGGGATGGGTCAAAATGTAATGGTATCGAATTATAAGGAATATTATAAACTTGTATCTTATTTTAATCGATTCAAAATTAAAAACTTAAGGATAGTTATTGGCGTTTTAACCTTAAATAAAGTACTCGACAAAAGTTATTATAGTCATTTAAAAGGTGGCGTTTTAGAAGCTTTTGGAAAACTGTTTACCGACAATATGAAACTTTATGTTTATCCTGCTTTACAAAAAGACCATGAAAGTTTGATGGATTCGACCAATATTCCGAGGAGTCAAGATTTAAATTTTATATATAATTATTTAATTCAAACTCGCAAAATTATTGATATAAAAGATGTTAACAGAGAAAACTTGGATATTTTCAGTAGTCTGGTTTTAAATCTAATACATGAAAAAAATCCGGAATGGGAAAATATGGTTCCAAAGTATGTTGCTGAACAAATCAAAATGAAGAATCTTTTTGGTTATCAAACTGATAATTAAAAGAATTTGTTGATTAAATCTAAGTATTATCACTCCCATCGATTTCTTTTTTGCCAATAAAAACCTGAAAATCAATATCTGAATCTGTCTTTTTCATTAAACCAATCATCATTATAAGGCTGGACATAAGGATAATATAAAATAAGAGTCCTTCGCTAATTAAGCCAATGCTATATTCCTCAGGAATACTATAGAATAACAATATGGTAATCAAACCACGTGGTGCTATAAATAATTCCGGGAAGAGATTTGCTCTAAGTATAAAGCGTAAATACAAATAACGGATTCCATACAAAATAATCAAGATTAAGCTTCCTGTTATTATTAGTTTAGCGTCAAACAAATTGGTTATCAGCAGAGAATAACCAAAAATGAAGAAAAATAGTGTACGAATTAAAAAAGCACTTTCTATGGTTATCGTTTTAAACTGTTCGATATTTTCTTTTAGTAAGTCGAATTTAATAAATTTCGATATCCATCGAGTATGAATATGCTGCACATTATTCAATATCAAACCAAAAAGAAAAATGATGAGTAAAGACGAAAAATGCATTACTTTACCACTTGCGTATAGAAGAATAAGTACAGCAATAAGAATAAAGAAGCGCACCTTGAGCTGATTTTTCGAAATGAAATACAATAAAAGCAAAGTAAAAAGTATGCTTAGAAGAGCTACAATTCCAAGATCGAGAAAAAGATATGCAAAAGAACTTGGAAGTATATTATCTGTAAAAACAACAAAATTAAAAATAAGAATACCGAAAATATCTGAGAATATAGATTCATAAACTATAAATTCCCTTTTATGCGTTCCAATTTGCTCTACGCTTGGAATTGCTATTGCGCTACTTATAATTGAAAGCGGAATAGCATTAACAAAGCTTGCTTTAAAACTAATATCAGAAACCAGCCAGTAAATTACAGAAGCAACCAGTCCATTGGTTATCAGCAATATAATAATAGCAGAAAAAAAACTGCTCCCAATTAGAGGCAATTTTTTCGTGCTAAATTCCAACTCCAGACTTCCTTCAAGTACAATTAAAATTAGTCCTAATGTTCCTACTAATGAAAGAATTTTATCTAAACCCTGAATAGTATTTGCAATTTCAGGATATATTAAACGAAGACTTATTCCTGTAAATAAAAGCAATAATACCGATGGCACTTTAATTTTTTGTGCAATCAGATTAAAAACATAAGAAAGTATAATTAAAATACTAAAAAAAATTAATAGTGTATTTTGATTGTCCATTGAATTAAACATATTTGTTCAAATTTACATAAAGTTTCGAAAAAACATTGATATATTGCAAACAGATATTTATCAAAATAAGAAATAATTAAATATGTTTGTGTAACTTTGTAAAATATTTACAAATGTTTTAATCAAAATTGCCTAAAATGCAAAAAATCATGGAAAAATATTTTGAGCCTTTCAGACAACAAACCATTGGAAATGATTTGAAATTTGAAACCCATTTCGGTAAGCAAAAAATGATTTACGCTGATTGGGTTGCCAGTGGCCGATTATATAAACCTATAGAAGATAAAATTCAGCATTTATTTGGTCCATGGGTTGCAAATACTCACACCGAAACAAGTGAAACAGGCACAATCACAACAAAAGCCTATCATCATGCGCAAAAAATTATTAAAAAACATGTAAATGCTAATTCCGATGATGTTTTAATTACAACCGGTAACGGGATGACAGGTGTAATTAATAAATTTCAACGAATACTTGGATTTAAAAGATACGGAACTAAAGATCATCCGTTTAATAAGCTTAAGGAGATGACTGAAGACAAACGTCCGGTTGTTTTTATTACTCATATGGAACACCATTCCAATCAAACCTCCTGGGAAGAAACAATTGCTGATGTTGTTGTTTTACAGCCCGATGCAAATATGTTAGTAGATGAAAATGAGCTTATAAAAAAGCTGCACGAATATAAAAACAGAGAAATTAAAATTGGCAGTTTCACAGCTTGCTCAAACGTTACAGGAGTTAGAACCAATCATCATCAATTGGCTCGTATCATGCACGAACACAACGGTTTGTGTTTTATCGATTTTGCTGCAAGTGCACCTTACGATGTTATTAATATGCATCCTGAAGATGAAATGGAAAGTCTGGATGCTATTTTCTTCTCACCTCATAAATTTCTTGGAGGTCCCGGTTCTTCAGGAGTATTAATTTTCAATAAAAAATTATACACAAGTTTAGTACCGGATAATCCAGGCGGAGGAACAGTTGATTGGACAAATCCATGGGGTCAATACAAATATGTTGACAATATTGAAGCTCGCGAAGATGGCGGAACACCAGGTTTTTTACAGGCAATTCGCATAGCTTTGGCTATTCGATTGAAAGAAAAAATGGGTGTGGAAAATATCCACAAACGTGAAACTCAACTTATTGAAAAGACATTTGCGGAATTGACGAAAATTCCCAAACTACATATATTATCAGAACATGTAAAAGCACGTCTTGGTGTTGTTTCATTTTACATCGAAGATGTTCATTTTAACTTAATTGTGAAGATTTTAAACGATCGTTTTGGAGTTCAAGTGCGCGGCGGCTGTGCTTGTGCCGGCACTTATGGTCATTTCTTATTAGGAGTTACGCCCGAAAAATCCAAAGAAATCAGTGATAAGATTAGTACTGGCGATTTATCAGAAAAACCCGGCTGGGTGCGATTATCACTTCATCCAACCATGACAGATGCCGATCTCGACACAGTGATTTATGGTTTAAAACAATTAGTAGAAAATATTGATGAATGGTCGAAGGGATATGTATATAACTCTAAATCAAATGAGTATAAACATAAAAACGAAACTTCTGATAAATCAGAAATTGTTAAACCTTGGTTTGAAATTATTTAAAACCGCAAATCATTAGCTAACTGATTAAAAAACTTATCATCAATAAAGGATGTTTTTAAATAGTACAATAACTATCAGTTTTTTTTAAATATCCTTACAGATTTAAAGTGATTTAGTAATCCTTACTTATTTCTTTATATCTCCTATTGCTTTTCTGTAAATTTCAGCGTATCTTAGTCCTGAAAATCAACCCATTGGCAGAACACATCTTTTAGGTTTGTTTTCATTAAAAAATCTAATTCGTTTAATATTCAAATGAGATTGAAATCCGTCAATAGTAGGTCGGAAATTAACTTTTATTTATGAGAGCATTAAATAGATATCCTATGGCACGCATTCTACTCCCATTTTTAGGAGGAATACTGATTGCACCTGTCCTTGCAATTTCGATTGGTACTTGGCTCATTATATTAGGCGGCTTACTACTTGCTTTTATTTTGTGGTTATTTGTTCTTAAAAAATATCAAAACTACAAAAGGCGGTGGGTAAGCGGATTTTTAATTAACCTTATTATTTTCTGTTTAAGTATTATCCTTTTTTGGTATAATACTCCTGCCAACAACGATACTCATTACACAAATTTACCTAATGTTAATGCCTATCTTATTGAAATTGAAAGCCCTTTTACAGAAACTTCAAAAACATACAAAAGTAATGGAAGGATTAAAGCTGTATTCTCTATAGAAGATTCGAGCTGGCATGCTACAAACGGACAGATTTTACTTTATTTTCAAAAAGAAGATGAGTTTCAGCTTCAATACGGCAACAAAATCATAAGTACAGCAAAACTTAATCCAATTCAGGGATCACAAAACCCACATGCCTTTGATTATGCAAGATATATGCGATTTAAGGGTATTTCTGAGCAGAGCTATATCAAAGAAAATGATTGGGCAATAGTGGATTCTTCTGCACCTTTCAATTTACAAACATTGGCGGTAAAACATAGAGCAGAACTATTAAGCATTTTAAATAGTTTGCAATACGATAAAAAAAGTCTGGCACTTGCAGCAGCTTTATTAATTGGATACGATGAATATTTAGATGATGATTTAAGAGCACAATTTACAGGCTCAGGCGCAATGCATATTTTATGTGTTTCGGGATTGCATGTAGGAATTATTTTTATGCTTAGTAATTTTTTACTTGGCTTTTTAGGAAAAGTGAGATTTGGAAACGAAATTAAAACTATCTTAGTTCTTTCAATAATATGGTTTTATGCCTTAATTACCGGTTTGGCGCCCTCGGTGATGCGTGCATCTACTATGTTTACTTTTATTGTATTGGGCAAATCTTTTAATCGTAAAGGTAACACCTACAATAGTTTAGCCGCCTCGGCACTACTTCTGCTTCTTATCGATCCAAACCTAATTTACAATATTGGTTTTCAACTTTCTTACAGCGCAGTTTTTGCAATTCTTTATATTCAACCTAAAATTTTCAAATTTATTTTTATCAAGAATCCAATTCTAAATAAAATTTGGGCTTTAATTTGTGTTTCTATTGCGGCACAATTGGGTACTTTTCCATTAGCTGTTTACTATTTTCATCAATTTCCGAACTATTTTTTGCTCACAAATATTTGGGTAATTCCGCTTGCTTTTGTAGTGGTTTCAGGTGGAATGATAGTAATCATTATTGGTATTTTTGGATTATCGACAAGTATTTTGGGTACTGTAACTTCTTACCTTCTCAATCTTTGTTTAGTTAGCTTACAAAAAGGTGTGGAAATAATCAATCAATTTCCATATGCAGTTAACGATAATTTATTCTTTACGAAACCACAAGTTTTATTAGTCTATACTTTTATTTTGGCTCTAAGCACTTTGATTTTATACAAAAAACGTATCTGGTTTTTTCCGATGCTCTTTTCACTTGTGTTATTTTTGATAAATTCTATTTATCTAAATTACAGCCATTTAAATACAAATGCTTTGGTAGTATATAAAACCAACGGATATACAGCAATGGATTTTATTTCTCAACAAAAAAGTATACTTTTTGGAGATTCTTCATTTGTGCATGATACACAACAACATAAATTTATTTTGAGCGAAAATCATATAAAAAACGGAATAAATGAGCGGATTTCTTTTCAGAAAAATAGTGAAGGTAAATCAAATTTAAGTTCTCTCAATTTTCAGGAAAACCTTATACTTTTTCAGTCGCTAAGAATTCTTTATTTGGATAAGACCGAAGAACCACAAACCTACAAAAATCAGTTACCCGTTGATTATGTGGTAATTGCCAAGAATGCAAAAGTAAATCTGAAACAATTACAAAAGCAATTTACATTTCACACAATCATTTTTGATTCTTCTAATAATTGGTGGAGCATTAAACAACTAAAACTCGAAGCCGAAGATTTAAGTATTGATTATTGGGATGTAAATGAAAAAGGTGCTTTTGTATTTTCTAACAAAAAAACCCCTGAAAAAATTCAGAGGGTTTCAGGTTTGAGA
>CAZTST010000091.1:10342-13791 GCA_964616585.1 uncultured Draconibacterium sp. | reverse complement strand
AAAAGCCTTATCCGAAAATAATGAAATAAATTTCGAAAGTATATGTATTCAATTAATCCTTAATAGAATGCGGTTAAAAATAAAATTTAGCATGAACGGCAAAAAACAGTTTATGCCATTTAATAATCAATATCCGCTTAGTGCTTGGATTTATAAAGTACTAAACAAAGCCGATAAAGAATTTACCCAAATGCTTCACGATTTAGGTTACACTACTGAAGAAGGCAAGACATTTAAACTCTTCACTTTTTCTAAGTTGCAATTTCCTAAAAATACTTGGAAGATATTACCAAATTCGGATCGAATGGAAATATGGGCAAGGCAAGCATGGCTTACAGTATCCTTTCACCTACCGGAGCAAAGCGAAAAATTTGTGATTGGAATATTTAAAGAGCAGAAAGCTTTTATTGGAGATAAGATTTCAGGTGTTGATTTGAAAGTGGAAAGTATTGAAGCTTTAAATAGTAAAATACCTGATGTAGAAGTAGTTAAAATCAAAGCTATTTCGCCAATTGTGCTGGGAATAGATGTAGAAGGCAAAAAAAATGAGCAGTACGTCCCTCCCACTCAGTCGGATTATAAAAAAGTTTTCCTGCAAAATTTAGTTCACAAATACCAAGCAGCAGGCAAAAACGATCTTGATATAAATAGCTTAGATTTCAGAATTACTAAGCTCTATGCTAAAACCGGCATGCAAACAATTAAAGCATTCACTCCTGCCGAGACAAAAGTAAAAGGCTACTATTTTGAATTTGAATTAAAAGCACCAAAAGAAATTATTGAAATTGGAATAAATAGCGGTTTTGGGAGTATGAACTCTTTGGGGTTTGGGTTTGGGGATGTGGTTGGACAAGATTGACAGGATTTACATGTTTTTGGCTGGGATAAATTAATAGGTAAGGCTTAAAATATAAATAGAGTTATGGATTTTAAAGAAATTTTTGAAAACACAAGCGAACAAATTAAGCTGAAATTTTTTGATGCTATTATTAAGCACAATAAAAAATTACAGGAGGAATTTGTGAATTTTTCAAATCAGAATGACAAAAACAATGAACAAATGTCATTCAAATCTTTTTTAAAGAAAATTGCAGAAACGCAGGAACAATATTTAGAAGAGTTTAAAAACATAGATTTGGAAAACCCCGATTGGGACAATTATAATCCGCCCCATTCGTCTTATATTGAGGAATGGGAACAATACCAACAAGCCAGCGAACAAGAGTTTGAGCAAGTTTTTGAATATTTCAAATCGAAAGCTATTGATATCATTATCCAGCAACAAATTGATGATCTAATAGCAAATCTATTGGGACTGTACAAAGTATGTTTAAAAGTGGAAATAGAAGATGAAGTAGGTTCGTTTGACGATGTAAACGAGTTTTTAACCGATGAGCATAAGCGTATTATGCTTGATATTATTGATAAAATTAAAATGTCGGCTGTTTCGAGCCACAAGGTAAATCCTGCCATTAAGTTGTTTTTTGATTATTGTTCTGCAGAATATACTGGCAATCAAAGCTATCCAAAATATTTTGAACCTCTTATTCTGGCTTTGGCCGATTTCTCGGATCAACCCAACAAAATACTTTCATATATTGATGCCTCGAAAGTTGATAGGGAAGCAATGCCACAATTGGTTTTATTGCTCAATAAAAATGCCGGAAACAAAACCGATTGGCTGCAAAGTGCACAACAGTATTTTTTAAAAGACAATGAGGTAGCCAAACAGCTTTTGGATTATTATTTTGAAAATGATAAAAATTCATTTATCAAAACTGCTTACGAATTATTCGATATTGATAAACAATACTGGTCACGGTTCTTGCAAAATAAAGTTGATCCACAGCTTGCCAAATCACTTTATTTTAAAGTGTTTTACCAACTCACAATTTCAGAGGAGAAAATAGAGTATTATCATAAAATCAAAGCCGACCTGAGCCCGTCAGATTTCAGTCGATTAATATCAGAAATAAATTGGAATAAAGTCTTCATTGTCAAAATTCTGGAAGTTGAGCAGAAATTTGAAGACATAAAACAAATTGTTGAGAAGAACAAAAACGACTGGAAATTCGAAGAACTAATAAAACCAATTTTAAGGGTTTTTCCTGTCTTTTGCTTTAATACCATAAAATCAAAAACCGAAAACACACTTGCAAACGAAAGAGGCCGAAGCACCTATCAACGAATTGTTTCCTGCTTGCAATTGGCTAAGGATATACCTGGTTATGAAGCTAAAACAAAAGAATTAATAAGGGAACTTTATAATTATAAACCTAATTTGCCGGCACTTAAGGATGAGATGAGGATGGGTGGGTTGGTTTGATGGCAAAGTGAATTTGAAACGATTAAAATGATTAAATATGATACACGAAATAATAAATTTTATTGATTATTTAGAAGAAAAAAGCTCGGATATTTTTCAAGAAAACCTTGAATTGAAAGAAGGTATTTATGTTTTTCTTGAAAAAGAAGGTGAAGAACTGATGGTAAAGGAAGATAATATCTTTAAAGTTGATAAAGATACAGAGAGAAACAAAATGTATGAAGATTTTTTAGCTTTAGCTACAAATACAGAAATGCTGAATGCGATGAAAAGCTTTAATTCCGGGCCAAAAGTTTATATTGCAATTGGTTCGCCTTTCGGAATTGCTTTAAACGGGAAAGCCTATAAAAAGAATGCCGAAAAAAGGTTGCTCGATTCTGCGGAAGCTTATTTTAAAGCTGCTAGAAAATTTATGAACACGGAAAATGAGGAACATGAAAAATGGTGCAAGGAATTCGAATATTTTGTGAAAACTAAAATGTTGGATTTTTTGGCAAGCGATGAAACAAATAGAAAAGCTAAAGACCAATTTATGTTTTACTTTTTCATGAAAGAGCCGAAACGGGAAGATTATAAGGAAATACAATCTCGTTTTTTAGCTGAAAAACTTTTCAACAAAGACAAATTTAATATAAAAGACACAAACGGAGATGTTTATGGAATTGCCGACAATTTGAGTGGGTTCAATGATAGTAAAGAATTTTTGAAACATAAAACTGCCCCATTTGAACTAAATTATCGGGTTAATGGCATTGAAGTTCAAAAACTTTATCAATTTTTCAATTTACAGCAAAAAAATAAGATACTTCCAAATCCATTTCCTTTGTTTGTTGATGAACGGGAATTGAGTGGAGAAGCGGTAAAATTCTTTAAAAATGATAAAAGGGCAGGACATAAGGAAATTATGGAATCGCTTTTAAAAACAAGAAATAAAGATTTACAGAATTATTATTTGATATATTTCAACAATAGAGAAAAAGGCAGTCGTATTGTTGATTTGGATTTTGTGCCTGTTTTTAGATATATAGTTGATGATGTAAAATTGGAAGAACCTTTCCCAATTGGCGGAAAATTAAAAAGCCAGCCTGTTTTTAATATTTTCGAATAATAATTCTGTAAATCT
>CAZTST010000091.1:0-10332 GCA_964616585.1 uncultured Draconibacterium sp. | reverse complement strand
CAATTTAGTGTTTTAAATAAAATATTTAATAACCAATTAGTTACATTAACAAAAGCAGGCGGATTATGGATAAAGTATTTTGATGATATGGATGTTGATACAAAATATGGAAATGCAACCGAAACGATTGTCAATTTATTTTATATGTATCGTAAATCAATTTACGATTATGTATATAAATCAAAACGACAAGCAATTACAGATAAAATGTACCATGATATGATGCAAAAAAGTATTATGGATGATATTAAGCATGACAAAGAACATGATAAATCATATAGAATAAAAGAAAAACTAAACATTTGGTTTAGTCTATATAATTATTTTGCAAACTCTAAAAACAAAGAAGATATGGTAAACAAAACAGAACAACTGTTTGAGCGAATAAAAATTATCGCAAAAAACGAAAATGAAAGAATAAAAACAGACGAAGAATTTGCATTTGCTTCCGGCCAGTTAATTTGGAAATTACTGATACAAAGTGAATCTTCAAATAAAACGCATGCACTTTTGGAGCCTTTTCTTCAAAAAACGGATGTGGAATTATTCAAACGAGCTATTGCAAGAACATATGAAATCTATAAGCATAAGTTTGATTTATATCCAATAAAATATGAATTCGATAAAATTATGAGTGAAGTAATGGGTATAGAAACAAATACGAATGTTAAAAGTCTTTTACCACTAATATTAGCAGGTTATTTTTCTGAAACAATATTCAAAAAAGATAAAAATGAAAATAAAGAAAACTAATGCTTCTGTAGGAACGAAATTATGGTAGAAAAATAATCCATTAGAAATCAGAGCCGTAGGCTCGACATTAAAATCTAAATAAAATTTAAAACAAAAATATTATGACACAATTTAAAAACAGAGTATTCGGTGCAGCTATTGTAAAAGCTGTAAATTCAAATTATAACGCAGATTTTTCCGGACAACCTCGAACATTGCCAAATGGAACTGTATATGCAACAGATAAAGCTTTTAAATACACCGTAAAAAACTATTTGAAAGATGTTTACTCAGGTGAAAAAATTTTCTATTTCAAAAGATTAAATGATGATTTCAATCCCTTAACACTTGAGGATACATATTTTAAAGTATTCAACACTAAAGAAGCAAAGGACAAAAAAGTTGTTGCTAAAGATATTCTAAGTTGTATTGATATTCGTCTGTTTGGTTCTACTTTCGCACTAAAAGGAAGAGGTGCAAGTATAGCTTTATCAATTCATGGCCCTGTACAAATAAATCATGGTGTAAATATTTGGTCGGAGAATAATATTTTTAGCGAACAAATTACTGCTCCTTTCAGTTCACCAGGTGATAAAGAAAAGGAAATGACTACAATCGGTCGTCAATCAAAGTTAGAAGAAGGGCATTATTTACATCATTTTTCAGTAAACCCAAAGAATTTGGAAGAAGTTGTAGTATTAGCTGGCGAAGGTGCTGATAATTTGAGCAATGAAGATATTAATAAACTAAAAGAAGCCATGCGCAGAGGTGCTACCTATTACGACAGCGCATCAAAAGCAGGAACCGATAATGAGTTTTTAATTTGGGTGCAACTGAATGAAAATTCAAAATTAGTTCTAACTAATTTCTCCCAATTAATTACGATGAAAGAAGAAAAAGAAGATGGCAAAGTGGTTTTGGATTTAGCATATTTGAGTACAGAATTAAAAAAACACGCTTCTGAGCTTGAATTGATAGAGATTTATAGAAATGAAGGTTCTATAATTGTTGAAAATCAACCTGATGGAGCAAATATCTTTGGACTGTAAATAGTAATCAAATATTTATTATTTGTGTAGGTATATTCATATATTTGTAATGGTATCCTTACACAATACATAAAATGATTGATTTCTTATTCATAAAACAAAGTAATATGCTAAAAGTACATTTTGCAAGAGAATTAAAGCAGTATTTAGATAATAATCAGATTGACATATTTAATATTGATGATATTTTTTTAGCTTTTTCAGAAACAAATAAAAAAGTGATTGAAACGGCTTTACAAAGTTTAACTGACTTAGAATATACCCGAATTGAAAAAGGTAAATACTGTCGTAATACTTTTAAAAACGAATATGTTATCGGAAATTTTCTGACAGATGATGCTGTGATTGCCTATTGGTCTGCATTAAATATACATGGTTTAACAGAACAGTTTCCGAACAAGGTATATGTACAATCGGTAAAGAATAAGCCAAACAAAGAAATTTTCGGTGTTATGTACCAATTTGTAAGAGTACGACCAAATAAAATGATTGGATTTTTAAATTTTGGAATAGGGAGCAATCAGTTTCGCATAAGTACTGTAGAAAAAACCTTCATTGACTGTTTTGATTTAGTTCAGTATTCAGGTGGTTTTATGGAACTTATCAGAGCTTTTAATAGGACAAAATTGAATAGTATAAAAATGATTGAATACGCTAAGGCCGTTGGTAATAAAGCTTCGATTAAAAGAATGGGCTTTTTAGCAGAATTGTTTGAGAAAAAAGGGATGAAAGGATTTATTGATTTTGCAAAAAAGCAAAAAAGCAAAAATTATGACTTGTTTGATATTTATGGATACAATGAAGGAAAATTTAATGCCGAATGGAGATTAAGACTTAACATTAATGACGATGATTTATTAGATATAGCAAATAGCATTTATTAGCATGATTAAACAATCTGAAATTCAACAATTATCAGGGCTCCATAGAGTTCCAAAAAACATAATAGACAAAGATTGGATATTAAGCTATTTACTTTATTCAATAATTTCGATATATGAGCTAAAAGATATTATGATTTTTAAAGGCGGTACATGTTTAAAAAAGTGCTATTTCCCAGATTATCGTTTTTCAGAAGATTTGGACTTTACCATCCTTGACAACCAATTCATTTTCGATACGCGCATTGTGAATAAAATTATGTCGAAAGCAACAGAACTTTCCTTTAATGAAGACTTTAATCGTGGGATATTGTTTAAGTTAAAAGAAATAGTACCAACTCAATCAAAAGATGAGGAGCAGGGATTTAAAGTTTATATTCATTATTGGGGAGCAGACCATAGAAAAAACGATTTACCTTCTCAAAATCGTGAGAGTTGGCATCATACTATAAAATTGGATATTAACCATACCGAAGAAATTATTTTTCCTGTTAAACAGATGTCAATAAATCATAATTTTTCCGATAAAGTAAAATTCAACAACGCAATTGTTAAATCCTATTCGATAGAAGAAGTTTTAACCGAGAAACTACGTTCTCTTATTCAACGAAAATACACAAGTCCAAGAGATTGTTATGATATTTGGTATCTGAAAAATAATTATAAAAATTTGAATTGGGAAGAAATCAAAAAAGCATTTTTTATAAAATTAGAGAATAAGCATATTGTATTTGAGGGAGTAGGACAATTATTGAATTTACAAAAGGAAAAAGTTCTTAAACAACACTGGAATACCCAATTAACAAATCAATTCCCTGTAAATCAATTACCCGATTACGAATTAGTAATTTCTGAATTAAAACAATTTTTAACAACTTTATTTGAAAATTAAGACTATGCAAAAACTAATATCCATAGAACTGTATGCCGATTTCGGCATGCTTAAAAAACCTGACACCAATGAGCCGGTTTATCTGACATTTAACATGTTGCACAAGCCAGCATTAATAGGGATTTTAGGAGCAATAATTGGAGAAGGCGGGTTTAAAGAAAAAAGGAAATTGCCGGATTATTATCTAAAGTTGAAAAATTTAAAAGTAGGAATTCAACCCTTAAATCACGAAAACGGTAATTTTCAGAAAACTGTAATAACCTACAATAATACTACAGGTATGGCAAGTAAAGAACAAGGCGGAAATCTTATGGTTACTGAGCAAACTCTTGTTGCACCTGCTTATCGCTGTTATTTTTTGTTCGATTTGGAAAATGAAATACACCAAAAAGCAGATATAAACCTTTCAAAATATTACGCCGAATATCTTCCCTATCTCGGAAAAAACGAATTTTCGGTTTGGTGGAAAAACTATACAGTTTATGATAACATAGAAGATTTCGATTTTACAAAGGAATACAAAGTTAGAAGTATTTTTTATAAAAATGAAGCTGTAAGTGGTCACATTGCAAAGGCTTTAGGACGTGCAATGCGTGAAGAACTCAAAAATCGATTTGTATATTTCGAAAGGCTTCCCATAAGTTATTACGAAATAGCATCCAAACACTACCAATATGAATATGCAGATTTTGTATATACTAATGCCCGATTTACTTCAGATTTACAAATTGATAACTTAAAAGTTGTAGATAATGATAGTTTAATTCAATTGTACTAATATGAAGTTTCAGGAAATTAAAAACACGCATGTTTCTAATTTGATTATTCTTTTTGAGAAAGGTAAATATATTGCCCATTCGACAAAAAGAGAAAATAGAGAGCCTGAAACATTAGAAGAGCATATTAAATTAGTTGAAAAATATTTTTTAAGATTAGCAGAATTCAATGGTTTAGAGGCTATTATTGATGTTTTAATCGATAAAATAATAACTGGGTTAAATGCGGATGATTCGTTGAAATCATTTACCAAGCATTTGTTTTACAATTCGATAATTTATCATGATTATGGTAAAATAAACCATTTATTCCAACAAAAAGACGGAATAAATAATTTTAACGAAAAAATTAAAATAAGAGAACATAGAGAAGGCTCAAATCATTCAGTTTTGAGTGCCTATTTGTATTTAATTCATCAATTTGCTCAATCTGATAGCTTAAATTTAGATGATAAAAATCAAACAATTGCTGATTTTATCACTACTTGTTTTTCCTTTCCAATTTATAAACATCACAGTTCGTATCTGTCTAAAATTGACAGTTCCATATCTTACGCAAATGAAAATATTGTCTATCTGAAAGATTTTCTAAATGAGTTTTCCATTAAAATAACAGAAGAAGATGCTGATTGTTTTCATGAATTGATAAATGACATGGAATTAACTTTATCACATATTTATGAATTAAAATCTGATTTTGATTTTCTCTCACTTTTCGCACTTTTAAAACTCAATTATTCACTACTTACCGCTTCCGATTATATGGCAACATCAGATTATATGAATGACATCAAGTTGGAAACCAAAGAACATTTTGGTTTAATAACTGGTGAAATGAAAAAAAGACTAATTGCCAATTTCGACAACAATGAAAAGACTCCTTACAACGGAGAGTTGATAAGAGAAACAAACATATATCTTAAAAAAAATCTTGATGAATTACAGGAAAAAAGCAATTCAAACCTAAATATTATTCGCCAGAAAATGGGTGCCGAAGTTTTAATGAATATCGAAAAATACAAAAACGAAAAAGTATTTTATATAGAAGCACCTACAGGAGGAGGAAAAACAAATATGTCAATGATTGCCATAAGAAAAATGTTGGAGCTTCACTCGGAAATAAATAAAGTATTTTATGTTTTTCCGTTTACAACACTGATAACTCAAACAACAATGGCAATAAAAGATACATTTGGTTTAAGCGATTCTGAAATAGCACAATTGCATTCAAAAGCAAGTTTTCAGGAAAAAGAATATGAAAACGAAATAGATGCAAAATACGGTAAGGAAAAACGCAATCAAATTGACAATTTGTTTGTTAATTATCCCTTTGTTTTACTTACACATATCCGCTTTTTTGATATTCTGAAATCCAATAAAAAAGATGTAAATTATTTATTGCACCGTTTGGCAAACTCAATAGTAATAATTGACGAATTGCAGGCATACAATCCCGAACATTGGGACAAAATAAAATATTTTATAGCGAATTATGCTGAATTACTTAATGTGCGGTTTGTAATTATGTCAGCCACTTTGCCTAAAATTGATGAGATAAAACTGTCAGGCTATACCCCTAAAAGCTTTGTTTCACTTATACCTGAGGCAAAAAAATATCTTCAAAACCCTAATTTTGCCGACCGGGTTGAGATTAAAACCGATTTACTGGATAAAACGATAGAAATTAATGCGTTGGTAGAAATTGTTTTTCAAAAATCGAAACAATATTCCAAGAACAGAGAAGATGAGTATCAAGGGAGTGTTTATACCATCATTGAATTTATATTTAAAAAATCGGCAAGTGAATTTTACACAATTTCTGCTGAAATTAACAAGACTAAATTTTTCGATGAAATATTTGTTCTCTCTGGAACAATCATTGAACCTCGCCGAAAATACATTATTGAATATCTTAAGGATAATGAAAACCGCAAAAAGAACATTCTTTTAATAACCACGCAAGTTGTTGAAGCGGGAGTGGATATTGATATGGATCTGGGTTTTAAAAACCAATCGCTTATCGACAGCGATGAACAATTAGCCGGACGAATTAACAGGAATATTAACAAAAAAAATTGCGAATTGTGGCTTTTTAAACATGATACACCAAAATCAATATACGGAGAAGATTTACGATATAAAGCAACTCAAAAATTTGATGCTGATTTTATAAAAAAAATTCTAACAGAAAAGACCTTTGAAGAACTATACGAAAAGGTTTTTGAACAAATTGAAAAAGATAATGATTCGGCATACAAAAAAGGATTAACAGGATATTTAGATAACTTCAAAAGAATTGATTTTAAAGGTATTGAGCAGGATTTCAAATTAATTGATAGTGAAAACGCTAGCATTTTTGTTCCATTGGATATTTCAGTTAAATGTTATAAGGAGATTAATAACTTTTCAGAAAATGAACTCAGATTTATTGAACAAAACGAATGCTTTATGCTTAAAGATGAAGTTTCGGGTGAAAAAATTTGGAATTTATATAGTTCATTAATTGAAAATAAAGAAATAGATTTCTCGGCAAAGGCTTTAAATTTAAAAATTTTAAATGGAATCATGTCCAAATTTGTTTTTTCAATATTTATAAAAAAAGCAAACGATCTTCAAAAATATTGTAAGTTCAACGAAGAAACAAGCGATTATAAAAATTATCAATATTATAAATTTGAAAAAGAATATATAGGAGGAGATAAAATTTATGATTTATTAAGCGGTATAAATGAAAAATTACTGGATAAATCGTTTGAATTTTTTTAATAATTATAGGCAATAATTTAAATGAATTGACGAAACTATAACATAATATTAATGATTTGAAGCATAAATTAAGACTCATGCCCAACAACAAAATCCTACTTCAGCCCAATAGTTTTTACCACATATACAACCGTGGGATTAACTCCGGTGATTTGTTTTTTGAGAATGACAATTACGAGCATTTTCTGCGATTGTACGAAAAGCATATCGTTGCGGTGGCCGACACATTTGCGTGGGTGCTGATGAAAAATCACTTTCATTTATTGGTGCGCATAGGTGGTGTTTCAGACCTTGAAGGTTTTGAAAACCTTCAAGGCCTGAAACATTTACCACCCGAAAAAAGGATTTATCAACAGTTTTCCAACCTATTTAATGCTTATACAAAGGCAGTTAACAAACGATATAAACGTACTGGAGCATTGTTTGAAAGTAATTTTCATCGAAAGCTGGTGGACAACACCAAATACTTTAATACTTTGGTTGTTTATATCAACAATAATCCAATCCATCATGGCATATGCAATCATCCGGTTGAATACCCATGGAGTAGTTATTTGTCCTCCATATCTTTTAAGTCAACAAAATTAAAAAGAGATGACGTAATTGGCTGGTTTAATGATGAAGGAAATTTCAAAGAACAGCACCAAAAAGGAGTGGATTTTGAGAAAATAGATAGATGGTTAAATTTGTAAAAATGAATATTATATAGAGCTATAAAACTTAAGAATTATGAATATATTTATCAAGACTTTAAAATTATATGTATTATCATATAATTATTTTCTAATCAATATTCTATATAATATTTATTTATAATAATATTATGTATTATCTTTGGCTTTTTACCGTGTTTGTTACACAAATTTATTATGACAAAATTACAATATAATTTTCTGGAAATGTTAGATGATTTTGGGTATGATATTTTTAATATAGATATGATACGCAGCCATGGTGGTTTTTCTGAAAAAGAAATGACTCAAGTTTTATATACACTCACCAAATCAGGCTTAATAACTAAAATTGAGAGAGGTAAATATATCAAAAGCAGTTTTAATGAGGAGTTTGTTATTGGTAATTTTCTGGCTCCCGATGGCGGAATTGGATATTGGTCGGCGTTTAACTCGCATGGCCTTACCGAGCAATTTCCCAATGTTATATTTGTTCAAACTGCCAAAAGAAGAGGCGAACTTTTGTTTAGAAACGTAAGATATAAGTTTGTAAAAGTTGCCTCCCGAAAACTAAAGGGTTATAAAACGTTTGGCTTTGGAAATCATCAATATAGAATGAGTGATATTGAAAAGACAATTGTGGATTGTTTTGACTTACCTCAGTATTCAGGTTGGTATCAAGAATCGATAAAAGCGTTTAATAATGCTAAATTAAGCCCTTCTAAACTCATTCAATATTGTAAAATTATTGATAATATTTCTGTCACCAAACGCTTAGGATATTTATGTGAGCTATTGAATAAACCTAATATGCAAAAATTCATTGAATTTGCACAAGCAAGTTTAAAAGACTCCTACTCTGTGTTTGAAATTAGTGGCGAAAATCTAGGTAACTACATTGAACGCTGGAAATTAATACTAAATATGCCCAAGGAAGAAATTCTTGAAATAGCAAATTCATAATTATGAAAAGTAGGGATATAGAAAATATTGCACAATTAAAGCATGTTAGCCGTGCCACAATTGATAAAGATTGGGTTCTAGGTCACTTTCTAATGCTTTTTATTCATTTGAAAATTATAAACCAATGACTAACTACCTAAACCACCTGATAAGCGACATGCACCAGGCAGCCGAAAACCTGCCGGCAAAACCATTTATTGAATTATCGGAAGAAGATGAATGTTTGAGGGGTGTTATGGAATATGAAACCGTTGAACCAAAACCTATGCAGGAATGGTTCGGGTTAAACAAAACAGATTTTCCACCGGCTGACAAGCTTACAAATAAACAATTGAAAATAATGGCGGACGAAATCCTGAAACTTTGGGCAGCTTATAATTTTGAAGCTACTTTACCCGATAACCTACCTCCGGAAATTGCTTATACTACGCTTGTAAATTACTTTGATAAACCTGTTGTGTGGGTTAGCGAAGGAATTATAGGAATCGAATTTTGTAATTATGAACCCGAAAATTGTCCGTTCCCAAAAGAATACTGTATGTGCAATGATGATGCTGACATTGAATACAGTATAGACAATGCTTTTGAAATTTCAATTCTTAATGAAGAACTTAATGAGATTCTTAATAAAAATCCATTGGAGTATGTTGCTGTAAAAGAAATGGAAGAATATGTAAACAATCTTATTGAAGATTTGAACACAGCTTCTGAAAAGATAATTAACATGCCAAACATTCCTGATAATATTGATATAAGAAGTGTTGAAAGCTACAAAGAGTTAGTTGAAAATCCGTTTTTAACCATAGACGAACTAACAGGGATTCCTCAAAATGCTTTCCCTCTCTATATTGATATGGATGGAATTCAGACACGGAAAGTCTTAAAATCAATGTTGCAATTAATGGATGCATACAAATTAAAGGTTCACTATCCCAAAGATATTCCGTTTGAAATTAAATATGATGCTCTTAGCGAAGGCTGGGACACAACTTATGTAAAACATTTACCGGGTTCAGGTGATGATGTTGACCTTTGCACCAACGATAAGATGACTTGTCCTTTCAGCGAGTATTGCGATTGTAATTTTGATGATGAAGCTGATTCTCAGCTGGATGATGATATACCAACGAATATAAATGATGATAATGATATGCCGTTTTAGTTTTTCAGGTTTTCAGCCACTATCAATTTACGATTATTCATTGTCTAAATGTCTAGTCATAAAATACAGCAACAGAAAGAAATTAATTATTAATCTACTGGAAGAAGAAATTATTGAAATAATCGAATCGAAAAAAATCCTTCAATTAAAATGCATCTAACCGGAACACATATAAATTATTACCTTGTTTGTCACCGTAAACTCTGGCTCTTTGCCAATTCCATTCAAATGGAACATACCCACGATATGGTTACTGAAGGCAAGTTAATTCACGAAACATCGTATCCGCAACGTTCAGGCAAGTACGAAGAAATTACTATTGATGGAATTAAAATAGATTTTTATGATACTAAAAATAAAGTAATCCATGAAGTTAAGAAATCATCGAAACTACATGAAGCCCACATTTGGCAACTAAAATATTATATTTATGTAATGGA
>CAZTST010000090.1:0-13853 GCA_964616585.1 uncultured Draconibacterium sp. | reverse complement strand
TAAAATAACTGGTCGCCCTAAAGGATATATGAGACAATTCGGAATTTCTCGTATTACTTTTAGAGAAATGGCATCAAAAGGACTTATACCAGGCATAACAAAAGCGAGTTGGTAATAAAACAATAAAAAAATGACAGATCCAATTGCAGATTATTTAACAAGAATTAGAAATGCCGTTAGCGCTCAGCATAGAATTGTTGAAATTCCCAGCTCGAATCTTAAAAAGGCAGTAACTAAAATTTTGTTTGAAAAAGGATACATCCTTCAGTACAAGTTCGAAAACGAAGGTACTATTGAAAGTAGCATTAAAATTGCTCTTAAATACCATCCGGTTACTAAAGTGAATGCTATTAATAAGATTCAGAGAATTAGTAAACCAGGTTTAAGAAAGTATGTTAATAGTAGAGAATTACCTCGCGTTTTGAACGGTCTTGGAGTTGCTATCATATCTACTTCGCAAGGAGTTATGACTGATAAAGAAGCTCGCAAGTTGAACATTGGTGGAGAAGTATTGTGTTACGTAAGTTAATTTAGGAGAAAACGAGATGTCAAGAATCGGAAAATTAACAATAGAAATTCCTGCAGGTGTTACCATTGAGGTTGACAAAACCAATTTGGTTACTGTTAAAGGAAAATTAGGAGAATTGCAACAACAAGTTGATCCAAATATTACGGTTGCTGTTGAAGGTGCTAATATTAATATTGATCGCAAAAACGAAACCAAAGATATACGTTCAAAGCATGGTCTTTATCGTTCACTAATCGCCAATATGGTTCAAGGTGTTTCAGTAGGATTTAAAACCGTGCAAGAATTTGTTGGTGTTGGTTATAAAGTCGATGTTCAAGGTCAGGTTTTAGATATGGCTTTGGGTTATTCGCATTATATTTTGTTTAGCCTTCCACCGGAAATCAAAGCCGAATCAACAAACGAAAGAGGTAAAAACCCAACGTTAATAATGTCTAGCCACGACAAGCAATTATTAGGTCAGGTAGCGGCAAAAATTAGAAGCCTACGTAAACCTGAACCATACAAAGGAAAAGGAATTAAATTCCAAGGCGAAGTTCTTAGAAGGAAAGCGGGAAAATCTGCTACAAAATAAATATTAATCTTGCCTGGTGCTTAGCCAGGTTTATGAACGTCTTTAGAAATGAAAGTAAAGAACAGAAAAGAGTATCGCAGACAGAAAATTAAAATGCGGATCAGAAAAAAAGTAAATGGAGTTGCTGATCGCCCTAGAATGTCTGTGTTTAGAAGTAACAAACAAATTTATGTTCAATTAGTCGACGATAAAAGTGGGCACACTCTTGTTGCAGCTTCTTCTCGCGAAGAAGAAATTGCAGCACAAAAAGTGAGTAAAATTGAGCAAGCGGCTCTTGTTGGGAAATTAATTGCCAACAAAGCTAAAGAAGCAGGTATCGACGAAGTTGTTTTCGATAGAAACGGCTATTTATACCATGGTAGAGTTAAATCATTGGCTGATGCTGCTAGAGAAGGCGGCCTTAAACTATAATAAATTATGGCGAACGCAAATGTAAAAAGAGTTAAATCCAGCGAAATCGAATTTAAAGATAAAGTTGTGAGCATTCAACGGGTAACCAAGGTTACTAAAGGAGGTAGAACATTTAGTTTCTCCGCAGTTGTTGTAGTTGGAAATGAAAATGGAGTTGTTGGTCATGGTTTAGGTAAAGCAAACGAGGTAACTGCCGCTATTGCCAAAGGCATCGATGATGCTAAGAAAAATCTAATCAAAGTTCCAGTATTAAACGGAACTATACCTCACGAGCAATCAGCTAAATATAGCGGAGCTCGTATATTTATCAAACCAGCTACACATGGTACAGGAGTAATTGCCGGTGGTGCTATGCGTGCAGTTTTAGAAAGCGTTGGAGTAAAAGATGTTTTGGCTAAGTCTAAAGGTTCTTCTAATCCTCACTCAGTAGTTAAAGCAACAATTGTAGCTTTAAGCCTATTGCGTGATGCTAAAACAATTGCTCAATTGCGAGGTGTTGATTTAAATACAGTATTTAACGGATAAGAGATCGCAAGGCTATGGAATACAAGAAAGCTAAAATAACTCAGGTACGAAGCAGAATTGGTCGTCCTGAACGCCAGAAAAGAACATTGGATGCACTTGGTCTAACTAAAATGAAAATGGTTAGAGAAGTTGTCCTAACACCTCAGGTAGAGGGTATGATAAATAAAGTAAAGCATTTGCTTTTAGTCGAAGAAATTTAAAATCATTATATAATGGATTTAAGTAATTTACAACCTGCAGAAGGTTCAACAAAAGATAGAAAAAGAATTGGCCGTGGTCAAGGCTCAACCCGTGGTGGTACATCTACTCGCGGTCATAAAGGAGCTAAATCACGCTCAGGATATAAGAGTAAATCCGGTTTCGAAGGTGGTCAAATGCCTTTATACCGTCGCGTTCCTAAATTTGGATTTAAAAATATTAATCGTGTTGAATATCAAGGTATTAATCTTGATATTTTGCAAAAAATTGCTACCGAAAAAGGTATTAGTACCTTTACTCAAGAGGTGCTAATGGAAATCGGATTAGTAAGTAAAAACGATAGGATTAAGATTTTAGGTAGAGGCGAATTAACATCAAAAATTGAAGTTACTGCTCATGCTTATACAAAGACAGCTCAAAAAGCTATTGAAGATAAAGGCGGAACAGCCAACACTATTCAAAACTAATATTCATGAAAAAATTAATCGAGACTATTAGAAATATCTCTAAGATAGAAGAACTTCGCACAAGAATTCTCTATACTATTGGTATTATTCTCATTTATCGTTTAGGTTCCTATGTTGTACTTCCTGGAATAGATCCAAGTGAATTAGCTAATCTTAAAAACCAAACTAGTGGTGGTTTATTAGGCTTGTTAAATATGTTCTCAGGTGGAGCTTTTTCTAATGCATCTATTTTTGCTTTGGGAATTATGCCTTATATTTCAGCATCTATTGTTATCCAGTTGCTGGGAATGGCCATTCCTTATTTTCAAAAATTGCAGAAAGAAGGAGAAAGTGGAAGAAATAAAATTAACCAGATTACACGTTATTTAACTGTTGCCATTACCGGCTTTCAGGCACCTGCCTATATCGGTAATCTTGTTAATCAGCTTCCTGCACAGGCAATTAGCCCATTCGATCCAAGTATTACATCACCAACAACCTTTTTCTGGGTATCATCTATCATTATTTTGATAGCAGGAACCATGTTTGTAATGTGGTTAGGCGAAAAAATTACCGATAAAGGAATTGGAAACGGTATTTCGCTTATCATTATGATAGGTATTATTGCTCGTTTGCCCTTTTCTTTATTCGGGGAATTTGTATCTCGCATGGAAGAACAAGGTGGTGGATTAGTAATCTTTATTCTTGAGATTGCATTTTTAGTTTTAGTAATATTATTAACCATTCTCTTGGTACAAGGAACTCGACGAGTACCTGTTCAATATGCCAAGCGAATTGTTGGTAACAAGCAATATGGCGGAGTTCGTCAGTACATTCCTTTAAAGGTAAATGCAGCCGGAGTTATGCCTATTATCTTTGCTCAGGCAATTATGTTTTTACCAATTACCTTAGCTGGATTTGCTTCATCAGAAGCATTGTCGGGATTTGCTGCTACATTTTCAAATATAAATGGTTTTTGGTATAATCTGGTTTTTGCCCTTATGATTATCATTTTTACATATTTCTATACAGCTGTAACGATTAATCCAAATCAAATGGCTGAAGATATGAAGAAGAACGGCGGATTTATTCCCGGTGTTAAACCAGGTAAGAGAACAGCTGAGTTTTTAGATGATGTAATGTCGAAAATTACTTTACCTGGATCCATTTTCTTAGCATTTGTAGCTATCATGCCTGCATTTGTTTCGATTATTGGTGTAAATCAATCATTTGCTAATTTCTTTGGCGGAACATCGCTTTTAATTATGGTGGGAGTTGTATTAGATACACTTCAACAAGTTGAAAGTCATTTATTAATGCGCCATTACGATGGCTTAACGAAATCGGGCAGAATAAAAGGACGTTCAGGCTCCGGAATGTAATTGCATGGCTAAAGATGCTATTCAATATAAAACCGAAGACGAAATAGAACTGCTCAGAAAAAGTTCTTTACTTGTTGGTAAAACATTGGCTGAAGTAGCCAAAATCTTAAAACCGGGTGTTAGCACCAAGGCATTAGACGAATTGGCAGAGACCTATATTCGTGATCATAGTGCACTGCCGGGGTTTAAAGGTTATGGAGGATTTCCGGCAACTTTGTGTATTTCAATCAACGATGAAGTTGTTCATGGTATTCCCGGCTCGCGAGTCATTCAGGATGGTGATATAGTTTCTATTGATTGCGGAACTTACAAAGATGGTTATTACGGCGATTCGGCTTATACTTTTGCTGTGGGAAATGTGAGAGAAGAAGTGAGATTATTGCTTCAACGCACAAAAGAATCACTTTACTTAGCTATTGAACAAGCTGTAGTTGGTAAAAGAGTTGGTGATATTGGCTATGCAGTTCAGAATTATTGCGAACAATTTGGCTATGGAATCGTTCGCGATTTAGTGGGTCATGGAGTTGGTAAAAATTTGCACGAAAAACCTGAAGTTCCTAATTTTGGCCGCCGTGGAATCGGCACTAAATTAAAAGAAGGAATGGTGTTAGCAATTGAACCTATGATAACTCTTGGCGACTATAATGTTAAACAAGATGCCGATGGATGGACTATTCGCACGGTTGATGGTTTACCGGCGGCACATTTTGAACATGATGTAGCAATTAGAAAAGGCAAAGCGGATGTTTTATCCACATTCAATTATATTGAAGAAGTATTAAAAAAACAACAATAGAAGAAGACGTATGGCAAAACAAATGTCAATAGAACAAGATGGTACGGTAATAGAAAGCTTAGGCAATGCTATGTTCCGTGTTGAGTTCACTAATGGACATCAAATTACTGCACATATTTCTGGTAAAATGCGGATGCACTATATCAAGATTTTACCTGGCGATCGTGTGAAAGTTGAAATGTCGCCTTACGACTTATCAAAAGGAAGAATAACATTTAGATATAAATAAAAAGCGATGAAACATCTACGACAAATAGTTTTGATAAATTTGAGAAAAATTATCGTAGATGTTCCATCTGGCCAAAATATAAAATTGTAAACAGATGAAAATAAGAGCATCAATTAAAAAAAGAAGCGCAGACTGCAAAATCGTTCGCAGAAAAGGTGTATTATTCGTAATTAATAAGAAGAATCCTAAGTTTAAACAACGTCAAGGATAGTTAAATTATAATATATAGATTATATGGCTAGGATTGCAGGTATTGATTTACCAAAACAAAAAAGAGGAGAGATAGGGCTAACTTATATTTACGGAGTAGGTAGAAGTAGAGCACAACAAATTCTTACAGAAGCTAATGTTGATTGGTCGAAAAAGGTTCAAGATTGGTCTGATGAAGAACAACAGGAAATCAGAACTATTATTGGTTCAAAATTTCGCGTTGAAGGTGAACTTCGTTCTGAAACTCAAATGAACATCAAACGCTTGATGGACATTGGTAGTTACCGCGGAATTCGTCATCGTTCAGGTTTACCTTTAAGAGGCCAATCTACAAAGAATAACGCTAGAACGCGTAAAGGACGTAAGAAGACAGTTGCTGGCAAGAAAAAAGTTGTTAAATAGCAATTAGTGTTAGCAAAATCTTAAACGAATAGAATAGTTTAAATTATGGCAAAGAATACAAAAAAAAGCGCTAAGAAACGCGTAGTAAAAATTGAGCCTACCGGAAAAGCATTTATTAATGCTTCTTTCAACAACATTATTATTTCTTTAACCAATAATAATGGTCAGGTTATATCATGGGCTTCTGCTGGTAAAATGGGTTTTAGAGGAAGTAAAAAAAACACTCCTTATGCTGCTCAGCTTGCTGCAACAGATTGTTCAAAGGTAGCATTCGACCTTGGATTAAGAAAAGTAAAAGTATATGTTAAAGGCCCGGGTGCTGGTCGCGATAGCGCAATCCGTACAATTCATACTGCGGGTATTGAAGTAACGGAGATTAAGGATGTAACACCATTGCCACACAATGGTTGCAGACCTCCGAAAAGAAGAAGAGTATAAGTTTTGTTAAAAAACAATTTGTTAAATTTGTGCAGCTTTACTGATAATTTTTTAGCTGCATTTAAAAAGTAATTAATATGGCAAGATACATTGGTCCAAAGACCAAAATTGCACGCAGGTTCAACGATCCAATTTTTGGACCTGATAAGTCCTATGAGAAGAAAAATTATCCTCCCGGACAGCATGGAAATAGTCGTAGAAGAGGCAAAGTCTCAGAATACGGAATTCAATTAAAAGAAAAACAAAAGGCCAAATTCACTTATGGGATTTTGGAAAAACAATTTAGAAACCTATTTAGCAAAGCAGCAAGTAAACAAGGAATTACCGGCGAAGTATTGTTACAGCTTATCGAAGCTCGTTTAGACAATACAGTTTTTCGCTTAGGTTATGCACCTTCACGTGCCGGAGCTCGTCAATTGGTTTCGCATCGCCATATTACCGTAAATGGTGATTTGGTTAATATTCCTTCCTACAGCTTACGCCCAGGAGATGTTGTTGGCATAAGAGAAAGATCAAAATCTTTAGAGGTAGTTGCAGATTCACTCGTATCGCGAATGAATTATTCTTGGCTTGAATGGGATGCTAATACCTTAACAGGTAAATTTATCAGCTATCCTGAGCGTGCCGATATACCAGAAAAAATCAACGAACAACTTATCGTTGAACTTTATTCGAAATAATATAATATAATTAACGAAGAAGAGAGGAACGTTTATATGGCTATTTTAGCATTCCAAAAACCCGATAAAGTGATTATGATCCAAGCTGATGAGTTCAAAGGTACATTTGAATTTCGTCCTTTGGAGCCAGGTTTTGGCATCACTATCGGTAATGCATTGAGGCGAATTTTATTATCATCTCTTGAAGGTTTTGCAATTACTAACATTCGCATTGACGGTGTTGATCATGAGTTTTCTTCTATCGAAGGCGTGGTAGAAGATGTAACCGATATCATTTTGGCGTTGAAAAAAGTTCGATTTAAACAACAAATCGAAACCGAAACAACCGAAAAAATAAATATGGTAATTGGTGGTCAGGAACAATTCAAAGCTGGAGATTTAAATAAATATTTGTCCATTTTTCAGGTACTAAATCCTGAAGTAGTTATTTGCAATATGGAGACTTCAGTAAAAATGAATATTGAAATTACCGTTGAAAAAGGTAGAGGATATGTTCCGGCTGAAGAAAACAAAAACGTAAATAACCCTATTGGAACTATAGCTATCGATGCTATTCATACTCCAATTAAAAATGTGAATTATCACATGGAAAATTATCGTGTCGAGCAAAAGACCGACTATGAGAAATTGGTTATTGAATTAGATACCGATGGTTCTATATCACCAAAAGACGCTTTACAAGAAGCTGCAAAAATTCTTATTCATCACTTTATGTTATTTTCCGATGAGAAAATAAGCTTGGAAACTGAAGAAAAATCTGTTTCCGAAGAGTTTGATGAAAACACTTTGCATATTCGTCAATTGCTTAAAACAAAGCTTATTGATATGGATTTATCCGTTCGTGCATTGAATTGTTTGAAAGCAGCTGATGTTGAAACACTTGGAGAACTGGTAGCATTTAACAAAAACGATTTATTAAAGTTCAGAAACTTTGGACGCAAATCGTTAACCGAATTGGAAGACTTAGTTAAAGCTAAAAGTCTTGAATTCGGTATGAATATCTCTAAATTTAAATTAGATAAGGACTAATACAATGAGACACGGTAAGAAATTTAATCATTTAGGAAGAACGGCCTCTCACAGAAAAGCGATGCTTGCAAATATGGCTACTTCCTTGATTCTACATAAGAGAATTAAAACAACATTGGCCAAAGCTAAAGCGTTACGCGTTTATTTTGAGCCTTTAGTAACTAAGTCGAAATCTGATACAACACACCAACGTCGTATGGTATTCAGTCTTTTACAAAGTAAGGAAGCTATTAGCGAATTGTTTGGTGTAGTATCTGAAAAAGTTGCCAATCGTCCGGGTGGATATACTCGTATTATTAAGCTTGGAAAACGTTTAGGCGATAACGCTGAAATGTGCATGATTGAGCTTGTTGATTTTAATGAACATATGCTTAGTCAAAAAGCAGAAAGCAAACAACCTGAAAAAACAACACGTCGTAGCCGTAGTACTAGCAAGAAAGCTGAAACAGCAGTTGCTGATGCTCCTGTTACTAAAGAAGTCGTTGCTGAAGTGGATGAAACACCCGATTCAGTTGAAGAAACTAAGGTGGAAAATGTTGCTGACGAAAAAACTTCTGACGAAGAGGCTGAAGAAATTAAATAATTTTCTTCAAATAAAAAAAATTAGGGATAGACTTTTTGTTTATCCCTTTTTTTATAAAATTTCGTACCTTTATAGCTTAAAACCATATTTTAATATCATACATATTTAATAACAAAAAAAACAATATTATGGGTGCAATTACTAATATTCATGCACGAGAAATCCTCGATTCAAGAGGAAATCCAACCGTTGAGGTTGAGGTATTTACAAGCAGTGGTATAATAGGTAGAGCTGCTGTTCCTTCAGGAGCATCAACCGGTGTTCACGAAGCAGTTGAATTACGCGATGGTGATAAATCACGTTATTTGGGAAAAGGTGTTTTGCAAGCAGTTCAGAATGTAAATAGCATTTTGAATGATGAGCTAAAAGGTTATTTTGTTTCCGATCAGAATGAAATAGATGCCGCAATGATCGAATTAGACGGTACTCCAAATAAATCTAAACTTGGAGCAAACGCTATTTTGGGTGTTTCTTTAGCTGTTGCAAATGCAGCTGCGCAGGAGACTGGCCAATATCTTTTTCGTTACATAGGTGGAGTAAATGCAAATACATTACCCATTCCAATGATGAATATTATCAATGGCGGCTCCCATGCAGATAATTCTATTGATTTTCAAGAATTTATGATAATGCCCGTAGGTGCAGAAAGCTTTTCTCAAGCATTGCGAATGGGAGCAGAAGTTTTTCATAATCTGAAATCAGTACTTAAAAAAATGGGTCATTCTACAAATGTTGGTGACGAAGGTGGATTTGCTCCAAATCTCAAATCTAATGAAGAAGCTATTAAAGTAATTTTACAAGCTATCGAAAAAGCAGGTTATCGTCCGGGCGAGGATATTTATTTAGCTTTAGATCCTGCATCTGCTGAATATTATATTCCGGAAGAAAATAAATATCATTTAAAATGGTCAACCGGTGATAAGCTTTCACCAGCTGAAATGGTTGATTTCTGGGACGGATGGACTAAAAAATATCCAATTATTTCTATCGAAGATGGAATGAGTGAAGACGATTGGGATGGTTGGAAATTGATGACCAATAAAATGGGCAAACGCATTCAATTAGTTGGAGATGACTTATTTGTAACAAATACTGAACGATTAGCTAAAGGAATTTCAATGGATATTGCAAACTCAATTTTGATTAAAGTTAATCAAATTGGAACTTTAACTGAAACTATTAATGCAGTAAATATGGCGAAAGACAATTCTTATACAGCTGTTATGAGTCACCGTTCAGGTGAAACAGAAGATACAACTATAGCCGATTTAGCCGTTGCATTGAATACCGGACAAATTAAAACAGGTTCGGCAAGTCGCACTGATAGGATTGCAAAATACAATCAATTATTACGTATTGAAGAAATATTAGGAGCATCAGCAAAATATCCTGGTAAGAGTTTTAAATACGCTAAATAGATTTATTTCAAAATTAAAAAGCCTGATAAGTTTTACTTGTCAGGCTTTTTGTGTGGAAGCTTTATTTAATGTTTTCAAAATAAGCATTTAAAAGCCTTACCACTTTATCAGCATTAGCTTTAAAAACAGCAAAAATGGCTTCCATACTCACCGGTTCTATATCTGTTTTCCAGCAATCGTAATCAGTACTCATCGCGATAGCAGCATAAGGAATTTTCATTTCATTGGCCAACGCAGCTTCCGGAGCAGTACTCATATTTATTAAATCAGCTCCCCAAAGACGGAACATAAGGCTTTCAGCTCGAGTCGAAAAACGAGGGCCTTCAATTGTAACTACAGTTCCTTTTGAATGAAAATCATAGTTCAGGCTTTTTGCAATAGAACTTAATTTAGTAATTATTTCATTATCAAAAGGATCGGCCATAGAAATATGATTGATTTCACCGGAACTAAAATCATCAAAAAAGGTATTTTTTCTAAATCGTGTAAAATCAATAAATTGATCAGGAAAAACTAAGTGTCCGGGTTTTATTTCTTCACGCAGACTACCAACTGCAGTAGTAGCAAGTATTTTGGTGCAGCCTAAATTTTTCAAAGCCCAAATATTTGCACGATTGTTAACTTTTGTAGGTGTAAACTCATGCTTTAATCCATGTCGAGAAAGAAAATATACTTCAACATTTGAGAAAATCGACTTAAAAATAGGAGAAGAAGTTTTTCCGTAAGGAGTTTCAATTTGAATGATTTCCGCATTTTTTTGAAGTTCTAATTTCTCAAGTCCTGATCCGCCAATTAATGCAATTTTTTCTTTCGACATAATATTAATTTTGTATTCAAAATTATCCAAATTTTATCGAATTGCCACAAGTAAAAATATTTTGTAAAGACAATCGGCGGAAATCTCTTATTTTTGTAAAAAATCTAGGTATGCCGTCTATTCAAAGTCTGGTAATTATTGGGTCGGGAAATGTGGCTACAAATATGGCTATTGCATTTAAAGATGCCGGAATTGATATTTTTGGAGTATATAGTAAGACTTTCGAAAATGCACAAAATTTGTCGAATAGACTTGATATAAAGGCTTTTAAATCTATTTCTGATATTCCTGCAAATGCTGATGCCTATCTTTTGGCAGTAACTGATTCGGCTTTATCTGAAATAATGAAAGAATTGCCTGTTTTTGAGGGTATTGTGATGCATACCTCAGGAAGTGTTGGTCTTGATGTTTTTCCGCCAAATCAGAAACTAACAGCTGTTTTTTATCCATTACAAACATTTTCAAAAGCTAAAAAAGTAGTTTTTTCTTTAGTTCCTGTACTTATCGAAAGTAATGATAAAACTGTTCTAAAATTACTCCAGGTTTTAGGAAAAAAAATTAGCGGAAACGTTAAATCCATCAATTCCAAACAAAGAAAACAATTGCATGTTGCAGCTGTTTTTGCCTGTAATTTTTCCAATTATATGTTTCATATAGCTAAGGAGTTGCTGGATGAAAATGATTTGGATTTCAATCTGTTAAAACCACTTATCAATGAAACTATAGAAAAATTGAATTTACTTTCTCCAAAAGAAGCTCAAACAGGACCTGCAATTCGGCATGATTTCAAGACTTTGGATGAGCATTTGGAAATTTTAAAAGAGCATCCTGAATATAAAAGCATTTACTACTTAATTAGCGATCAAATTCAAAAATTAAAATCCTGAAAAATGAATTACAAAGAAAAACTTAAACATATCACCACTTTTATTTTTGATTACGATGGAGTTTTAACCGATGGAACAGTTTATCCATCTGTAGATGGCGAAATGATGCGAACTGCCAATGTAAAAGATGGCTATGCACTTCAGCTTGCTGTAAAAAAGGGCTATAATGTTGCCATTATTTCAGGTGGAAAATCAGAATCAATGACCCAGCGACTCAAAGCATTAAATATTCAGGATGTGCATTTGGGTGTAAAAAACAAAATGGAAGTATTTCATAAATATATGAAAGATAAAAATCTTACAAAAGAGCGAGTTTTATATATGGGCGATGATATACCTGATTATCATATTATGCAGGAAGTTGGAGTTGCAACATGTCCGGAAGATGCAGTAGAAGAAATCAAAAGTATTTCGGATTATATCTCTCATAAAGAAGGCGGAAAAGGTGCTGTTCGCGATATTATCCAACAAGTTATGAAAGTTCAAGGCAAATGGATGGATGGTGAGGCTTTTCATTGGTAATAGTAAATATATGAAATCCATATATGCATTTCTTAATCTTGTGCGTTGGCAAAATCTGGCGGTTGTAATTCTTACTCAGACATTGCTGCATTTTATGATTATTAAAAAGCTGGCCACAGAAGCTTCAATAGAACTTCCTTTATCATATCTCCAGTTTGCTATGCTTGTTTTATCAACTGTTTTAATTGCTGCTGCCGGAAATATTTTTAACGATCTCGCTGATTTAAAAACAGATAATGTAAATAAACCCCAAAAAGTAATAATCGGCCATTTTATTAAAGCAAAAACAGCTACCGTTTGGGCTTGGTTTTTTAATGGAGCAGGCTTTGTTCTGGCTATAATCTTAGCTTTGCAATTGGAGCTTATTCAACTGGCAATCATTCAATTAATGGTGATTCTATTGCTTAAAAGATACTCCATCAGCTTTAAAAATCAATTACTTGTTGGCAATTTACTTATTGCATTGTTTACTGCTTTAAGTGTATTTATTGTGTATTTGTATAATCTGTTGAGCATAATTAACAATCCTATTATTTTGGCCGCTTTACAAAAGCAATTACCCTTTATTTTTACACTCACTCAGGCCTACGTCCTATTTGCTTTTTTAAGCAATTTAATTAGAGAAATAACCAAAGACATTGAAGATATTAATGGAGACAAAGCCTTTGATATTCATACATTTCCGGTAGTATATGGAATTAATAAATCCACAATATTAGTTCGTTTTCTAAATGCAATACTGGCAACAGGAATTTTAATTTTTGCTCTATATTCTTTTAAGATGGAATGGCATTATCTGGCAATTTATTTGCTAGTGGCTGTATTAATTCCAGTTGTCTTTTTTGAATTGAATGCTCAGAAAGCAAAAGAGAAAGACGATTTCCATAGCTTAAGTTCACTGTCGAAAATAATTATGTTGGCAGGTATTTTGAGTATGCAGGTATTTTCTTTGCAGTTTTAAAATTTTGATTAATGGACGAATATTTTGAAAATAAAGATATAATTCTGGGTTCTCAATCGCCACGCCGAAAGCAATTACTTGAGTATATAGGTTTAAAATTTAGAATTATTTCTTTTCCCGTTGAAGAAGTTTTTCCGGAAAATCTATCAGCTTTAGAAACAGCAATTTATTTAAGCGAATTAAAATCAAAAGCTTTCCCAATTTCCGAATTGCACGAAAATAGTATTTTGATTACCGCAGACACTGTTGTTAGTCTTTCTAATCAATTATTAGGTAAACCAATTAACGAAAAAGAGGCCTTCGATATGCTTCAAATCTTATCCGGTAATTGCCATGAAGTAATTACTGCCTTCACATTTCGATCTCAGTACAAAATGAAATCGTTTTACGCCGAGACAAAAGTTTATTTCAAACAGCTTAATGAGAAGGAAATAAATTATTATATTAGTCATTATCAGCCTTTTGATAAAGCAGGAGCTTATGGAATCCAGGAATGGATTGGACAAATCGGTATCGAAAAAATTCAAGGCTCTTATTTTAATGTTATGGGGCTTCCCGTTCATCAGGTTTACTCAGAATTGTGTACTTTTGACTTAGTTTAGAAATTTTTACAACACATCGTATTTTATGAAACGCTTTTGGAAATCTATAATAAGTTATTTTGTTCAAGGATTGCTATTCTTAGTTCCAATTACAGTCACTCTTTATGTAATTTCATTACTATTTGGCTTTGTTGATAACCTCACAAATCCTTATGAATTGGAATATCTAGGAGTTCAAATTCCCGGTTTGGGCTTGTTAATCATGCTTGTTTTCATA
>CAZTST010000089.1:8327-13890 GCA_964616585.1 uncultured Draconibacterium sp. | reverse complement strand
ATTTACACCCTTTTCGCCATTCAGTTTTTTTAATGTTTTTGGTGCCAATCCACCAATTATCATTTTTTCACCTTCACTTAGAGGTAAGGATAGCACAAGCAAAAACACTCTCGATAACGTTAAATTAGTGCCTGAAGTAGTTATTAATATTGTTAATTACTCAATGATTCAACAAGTTAATCTGGCAAGTACTGAATACAAAAAGGGTGTAAATGAGTTTGAGAAGGCAGGATTCACACAATTGCCTTCAGATTTAATCAGGCCGTACAGAGTAAAAGAATCTCCGGTTCAATTGGAGTGTAAAGTGATTAATATTATTGAGACAGGTACAGGTGGAGCTGCCGGAAATCTAGTAATTTGCGAAATTGTTAAGTTTCATTATCAAAAAGGGATATTCGACGAAAACGGAAAAATTAATCCTGATAAAATAGATTTAGTCGGACGAATGGGACGAGATTATTATGTTAGGGCAAAAGGAGATTCCATTTTTACACTTGAAAAACCGCAAGGAGAACATGGAATTGGAGTTGATGCGCTTCCATCGGAAGTGAAGCTGAGTAAAATTTTAACGGGTAACGACTTAGGTATTTTAGGTGGACTTAATAAGCTACCTGAATTAAAGGAGATTGATGAATTTGTAAAAGACAAAGCTTTTTATAATCAATTAAGGGTTCTTAAATCGGATAAAAAACAATTTATTGATGAAAAACATAAAATTGCACATAGGTATATTGAAAAAAATAATGCAGAAGAGGCTTTAAAAGTCTTACTATTTAATTTTTTATAAAATTGGTTGTCATCGGCTGAAGATAATGTTCGACACGAGCTTTTTCCTGTTTTATTGTGTTTTTGTTCTTTGTGCTATAAGAATCTTCCAAAGTAATTCCTTCGGGGTCTTTGGAATGGCGATAAAAAATAGGCCACCAATGCGCCAAAGCACTAAAATACAACAATAAAACAAAAATAATTTCTTGAATCTGCTTAATCTAAAATTCAAACCATTCCTAAAATTAGAGAGAAATACTGCCCATAAAAAAAGCCCTCCATCAAAGACAAAGGGCTTCTAAATTTAATCGAAATTGTCTTAAAATAATTTCATATCATCCAAAGCCTTCATCACTTCTTTAACGGCAGTAGAAGAATTATCCAACAAGGTTTGTTCATCTTTGTCGAGATCAACAATAAGAATTTCTTCAATTCCGTTTTTACCCAGTTTAACGGGAACACCAAGAGCGACATCATTTTGTCCGTATTCTCCGTCAAGCATAACACAAACAGGGAAAATTCTCTTTTGGTTTTTAATAATTGCTTCGCACATTTGAGCTGCAGCCTGACCTGGAGCATACCATGCAGAAGTACCAAGAAGTTTTACAATTTCTCCACCGCCTGCTTTAGTTCTGTTTACAATAGCAGTCAATTTATCTTCACTGATAAGTTGAGTAACAGGAATACCGGCAACTGTTGTGTAACGTGGTAATGGAACCATAGTATCGCCGTGGCCACCCATTAATAAAGCTTGAATGTCTTTTGGAGATACATCTAATTCTTCAGCAAGAAAGGCACGATAACGAGCAGTATCTAAAATACCGGCCATGCCAAATACTTTGTTTCTCGACTTTTTAGACGCTTTAAAAGCAGCATAAGTCATAACATCAAGAGGATTAGATACAACAATTATAATTGCATCAGGAGAATATTTAACAACGCTTTCAGTAACAGATTTTACAATTTTAGCATTGGTAGAGATTAAGTCATCGCGACTCATACCAGGTTTACGTGGCAAACCTGAAGTTATAACCACTATGTCGGAATTAGCAGTTTTGCTATAATCGTTTGTTGATCCAATAACTCTTGAATCGGATAAACGAATTGGTGATGTTTGCCAAATATCCAAAGCTTTTCCTTCGGCATAATTTTCTTTAATGTCAACGATAACAATCTCATTGGCAACTTCATTTTGAGCGAGGGTGTCGGCAACTGTAGCGCCAACATTTCCAGCTCCTACAACGGTAATTTTACTCATTTTTATAGGTTTTTGAGGGTTTTGTTTTCTATATAACAAAGATACATAAATCTACTATGTATGCATAGCGTTTTTATATAGATGTGTCATAATTAGAACTGATATAAATAGCTAAACATAGTGACTTTTGATAAACCTATAGAAAATAAGAAATCCCGATTAATTTGTAGGTCAATCGGGATTTTCTCTCTATCAAAAACAACAGATTTCTATTTAACCAAACGACCAGGAGTATAGGGCGCTTCAATCTTGTCTAGTTTTAAATCCATTTGTTCAAATGCCTTTTTGAGAGTGTCAGCTGATTTTAAAACCACTGCAAATTCTTCTGCAGAAATTTCAAGATTCTTTTTAGCAGCTTCAGGGATATTTGATGTTGAATTGTAAATATCGCGGATAGCACTGCTGGCTCTTCTTCTTAAACTGAGCATTTCATCTAAATCTAATTCAGCATAATCGCGATCGCCATTCAAAGTATTTTGAATTGCATCCAAATCGTTTTCGAGTTTTAAAATATCCTTTAATAAATCCATTGATACATCAATAGACAAAGCTTTAGCTGCCGCTTTATAAAAAGGAATTTTTTCGCTCATTATTTTTACTTCACTTGATACAGCAGAAATTGCGTTATTTAATTTTAGCGCCTTGCGTTTAAAGGAAACCAATTCCACTCTATTTTCAGCAGGAATTGTTCGAATATTTAAATCTTTTATTTGGAAAGACTCTGGACCGGCAATTTTGCTAATCTTACCATTTTCATTTTTACTCAGAATAACTGTATATTTTCCAGGTAAAACAAATATTCCCGACGATGATAAACCCTTAGTTTGATTTGCATCCTTTTCACTAACTAAATCGAGTATTGGATATTCCATATCCCAAAGAATCTTGTTTAAGCCAGCTTTTACAGATGCCCGAAGTTCTCGAACAAAATTACCTTCTTCATCTTCAATAGTATATATCAGATAATCTTCTTGTTCCGCTTTTTCGGCTTTGAATTCTTCTAAAGTTGGATAAAGAATTATTTTTCCTTCCTTAAATGATTCTTTTTCTTTTTTTTCACGAATGTCTTTCAAGCTGCTTGAACTTTCTTTTATCCAACTTACAAACTCGACTCCAACTTCCGGATTAGGACTAGTATAAAAAGATTCGCCCTGAAATCCTTTTTCTTTGCTTCCCAAACCACCCAGTGGACGCCAGGTTTTAAACATTTTCCCATCTTTAATCGCAAATAAATGAGCATCTTTATTCAGAATATCATTGCTTAATTCTCTCAAAGGGGCATAGTTAGGCAGAATGTAAAATCCACGACCAAAAGTAGCCAAGACTAAATCGTTTTCACGTTCCTGAATGGCCAAATCACGAACATTGATGGTTGGTAAACCTGCAGAAAGTTTTTTCCAGCTTTTACCTTCATCCAAACTAACAAAAACACTGTATTCGGTTCCCGCGAATAAGATTTCGGGTTTTACATGATCCTGTTCTAAAGCATAAACGGCACCTTTTTCAGGTAAGTTTGATGATATATTTTTCCACGTTTTTCCTTTATCATTGCTCTTTAAAACATAGGGTTTAAAATCACCGCTTTTGTGATTATTAAAAGCAGCATAAACTGTATTTACATCGTGTTTAGAAGCGATAATATCATAAACATAAGTATTTGCAGGAACTTCCGGAAAACTATTTATCTTGTTCCAGGTTTTTCCATCATCTTCGGTAATATTTATCTGGCCATCATCGGTTCCGGCATAGATTAACCCTGCCTGTAAACGAGATTCATCCAAAGAAACGACTGAACCATAACGCGATGTAGAACCGTTCTTTGCAACTGCATCCATAGGCCACCATTTGCCCATTAAAGGCCACAAATTTCTATCAATATTTTGATCAAGTTCATCGGAAATCACTTCCCAGGAATCACCTCGATCTGTACTTTTAAATAGTTTGTTAGACGCAAAATACAATGTTTTGTGATTGTGCGAGCTAATCAATAGCGGAGCATCCCAATTGAAGTTATACTGCGCTTCGTCTTTGCGTGGCTTTGGTGTAATCCTCACAGATTCACCGCTTTGCTTATCAATTCGCGCTAAACTACCATATTGAGCCTGAGCATAAACTATATTTGGATCTTCTGGGTCGATAGCAGACTCGAAACCATCGCCGGTAACGGTAACCAACCATTCAAAAGAATGTACGCCATGTTCGGAAAGGTTTTGTGATGGACCAACTACGCTATAATTATCCTGAGTTCCACCTGCCACATTATAAAAAGGAAATGCATTGTCGGTTGTTACTTTATAAAACTGAGTAACCGGCAAGTTAGGGAAGAAACGCCAAGTATCACCACGGTCGAATGTTTCGTAAACACCACCATCAGTTCCTTCGATATGATGCAAAGGATTTTTAGGATTTATCCATAAAGCATGATTATCGTAATGTTTACTTCTTTCGCCACGATCTTCAAAAGTCTTTCCTCCGTTGGTAGAAACTTGAGTATATGTATCATTCAAATAAACACGGTTTTCATCAACTGGATCAGGAACAACTTCCTGATAATAATTACCGCTAGTAGTAACACTATTCATTTTTTGCCAGGAAGCTCCGCGATTTGTGCTTTTATAAAAACCACCTTTTCCTTCTTGTGCTTCAACCACAGCATAAATAATTTCAGGATTGGCAGGAGAAATGGCCATTCCAATACGCCCTTTATCTCCTGAAGGAAGACCTTTATTAATTTCTTTCCAGTTTACTCCGGCATCAACTGATTTGTATATTCCCGATTCAGGGCCACCGCCTAAATATGTCCATTGCTTGCGAATACGCTGATGAGCAGTTGCATACAGTACTTTATTGTCTCGAGGATCCATGTGAATTTCGTTAAATCCTGTAAGGTCGCTAACAAACAGTATTCGCTCCCAATTTTTTCCGCCATCGGTGGTTTTATATATTCCACGTTCGCCGCCAACACTCCAAGCAGGCCCATAAGCGGCTACATAAACAACATCCGAATTATTGGGGTCAACAGTTATCATTCCAATATGTTCAGAAGACTTCAATCCTACATTTGTCCAATTATCACCGCCATCTTCCGATTTATAAACACCATCGCCAAAAGAAAGACTTCGTTGGATCCATAGTGATGCATCCTATTGAGTATGAGCCTTCATTGTCGAAAACAGGTTTGAAGGAAATTCCTGCATTTGTAGTCTTCCAAACACCACCGGCAGCAGCAGCCACATAAAATTCGCTGAAATTCTCAGGGTTGACTGCTAAATCGGAAATACGACCGGATGTTAAAGCCGGGCCAATGCTTCTGTACTTAAAAGCACTAAGTGATAATTTGCTTAAGGCATCGGATGCTTCATTTTGTGTTTTTTCTTTTTTCTTGTCTTTTTGAGCTTGGATATTCAGTGTGAAAAGACTGAAAATCATAACTAATAACAAAGAACTTAGGTTTAATTTTCTCATTTTCGTTTTGGTTAATTAATAATGGGGAAAGGTACGAAAAATGATTTTATTACACTTAAATACAAAAAGATCTGT
>CAZTST010000089.1:0-8317 GCA_964616585.1 uncultured Draconibacterium sp. | reverse complement strand
GCTTAGAAACCAATATGAAAAGCAATGTGTATTATCTCCCATTTAATTAAAAATACTAGACTATGCATAAAACTTAAAAAAGCCCTAAAAGAAATTCTTAAAGGGCTTTTGGGTTTTGGGAAATTGAATTAGTCAAAATGCTTATGAGGAAAAATATTTACCGCCATAAATCCAAAGATTCCGGTAATCAGTATTATTCCAAAATCGACTATATGGTATTTTGGCAATTCGTTTCTTCTGCGTATGATTAAAAAATGCGCAAGTATTAAAACAATGTTTAATATCAGCCAATTGAATCCTTTATTGATGTGAAAATAAAAGTTGATGAAACTGCTATATTTATCTGTCAAATTTAATTGAGCGGGGAATATAAAAGCAAAAGCAGTTCCTTCAGGACGTAAATAACGATTATCCCAGGTTTTCAAATATTCATCCACTTTTTTAAATTTAGTGTCTAGTACATCAACTTTAACATAATCTTCTGCCATCATAATTACATTGTAATTGAAGAGATCGCCATATATTCTTAACTCCTGATTGTCAGCATTAAATCCTTCAACCGGCATGCGTTGGATTTCATAGTCATCTTGAGTTAAGATGTAAATACTATTGTCCTGACCTATTAAATAACAATAAAATAGTTTATTTTTAAAATCGACAGGAGCGATATAATTGAAAAGTATTCCATCTGGATTTTCAGCTTTGTAAACGTAAGGCATTCCTTCTTCCATTTTAATCTGGAAAAGTTGATCTGAATTATCTATCACAAAATAGCCTTCATCACATGATTTACGAGTTGTAGGAATACCTTCAATCATTTTGGCCGGGAAATCAAATCCAAAGTGTTGAAGAGCTCCTGTGAACAATGCTGTTTTTTCTTCGTTTATAATGTTTCCTGCAGCATCAACAAATTCCATTCTTGAATTAATCCTGAAAAAATCAAGAGGCATTTCCAATTGTGCTCTACCTGATTCGGATTCGAAGAGTGGGTAGAGCCCTGGTTTGGGTGCTTTCATGGTTTCAGGTTTAAAGCGGTAAAAACTACGCGCCATATTAACATCATGAGGATCAATAGCTACACCTTTAATCGTATCGGGCATAGTGTTTGACATCATTAATTGACGGATATTCAGCAAAGGTAATTTTTGCTCAAATTCATCTCGTGTGTATTCTTTTCCGTTTTCATTAATACTGTATTGAACACCATTTTCAGAGCCTCTAATCATAAAGCAATCATCAACGCAACTGTACATAACAAAAGGTGCGTTTATTGGTTTCTCAAATGTAAGCCAGAACAACCAGGGTAATATTACCATAAGTGAAAGTATGGTAACTAAAATTAAACTAAATCTGCTAATATTCTTCATTATTACATTTCTCCTTTCCTGAATCGATATGCTGAAAAAAGCAACGAAACACTAATTAATACAGTAAGTAAAGCCAGTTTTGGGTTGATGGGAGCATAGGCTCCTGCCATTCCATATTTTAGGAAGAAAGGAATAAATGCAAATGCCGCTAGAGCATAAAGTATACGATATAGCCAAAGAGGTTCCAGTACAATTAGGGCAACCAAAAAGTAAGCTGTAAAGCCAGCCAGAAACCAAGGTATAATAGTAATTATGGCAGCGTTAGTAATTTCGGGGCCAAAAAAATTGGTACTCAATCCCCAAAAAGCAATAAAATGAAGTAAAAAACAACTAATAAGGCTCACAATGCCAGTGCCTAACATCATCAAAATAGCATTGTTTTCTATAAGTGGCAAATGAAAAGTTAATTTAATCCTCTTATTAACTGTTTCTGGAAAATATTGAGCTACACCTATACCAGTGCCAATTAAAAGTGGAATATATTTTAATAATGAATAAAATTGCAAATTTTGGAATAAAATCAGATACCATAAACTACTCGCTCCCTGAAATGTTATCGCTCTTTGTGTATTCATAAAAATATAGGCTATGGCCAGCAATCCTACTAAAGCCGAACCGGCTAAAAACCATCTGATTTTTAACCATTCTTTGTATATCATTGATTTCAACATAATTCTAATATTTACCTGTTAAACCTATAAATGCATCTTCCAAATCCATTGTTTCCTGTTTGAAATTTCGATTTGCAATTCCTTTATCCATCAAATACTTTTTTACAAATGTTTCTGATTCATAAGTATATAACTCTACTTTATTTTTTACTTTTTCTAAATTTAGAATAAATTTTTCATTCGATAAATCCACTTTGTCGTTCTCCAACTCGAAAGTAAATTGTTTAAAATCTCGCATAAATTCATTCATCGGACATTGTGCTAATACTCGGTTGTAGTCCATAATCAAAACGTCATCAATCAAGCGCTCCATATCAGAGATAATATGCGAGGTAGTGAATATGGTTTTGTTTTCGGCTTTGGCATATGCTCGTAAATAATCAATGAATAAGCGTCGATACCCTGGGTCTAAACCAGCCGAAAAATCATCTAAAATTAATAAGTCAGGATCTTGCGCAAGTATCAATCCCAAAGCTACTTGCGACTGTTGGCCGCATGACATAGACGAAATTTTCTGTTTAGGAGTTACTTTTAATTTAGCCATCAATTCCCAATAAGGTTTCTTGTTCCATTGAGGGTAAAAACCCGAGTAGAATTTCTCAATTTGATGAATATCCATAAAGGAATACTGTATATGTCCTTCAATTAGAAACCCTATTCTACCTTTTGTTTTGGGAGATAGTTTTTGTGTGTTCTCTCCATAGATTAAACACTCACCACTCCGAGGTTGCAGGAATCCATTTAAGATATTAATAGTGGTGGTTTTTCCTGCACCGTTCTTTCCCAGTAAACCTAATATACTACCTTCTTTTACATGTATATTTAGATTTTCATAGACAAGTTTCTTACCATAATAATGCGTAAGATTATTGCATTCTATTACATTACTCATACAATTTTTAGTTTTTTAAAAAGTTACGCCTGTACTAAAGTTAAACATAGTTCGGGATTGGCCATTGCTCCCTAAATAAATATCAACTGTTGATTTTATAAAATATTGATCAAATATTTTTTTTAATGGTATTTCGAAAGCAATATTTATCCCTGGAGACAAATAATTGCTTGTAAGGTATTCAATATCAGGTAATAATATTTTTTCAACAATAAAAGTATTATCGCTGAAATTTTGTGTCGCCTCCAGATTAGTTTTGTATTTTAGTTTTAATCCAAAAGATAAGGTCTTGTTTTTAGGATAGAAACTCTTATCAAAAGAAGTTCCAAAAGAAATGTTTTTATAATATTCTTCTTGATTAGGAAGATAATAATTTTCGATAAAACTCTGATAATCTGCAAAAATTTTAAAATCAAAGTTTTTTTGGAAGCTATTTTTCATTTTGAAAAAGTGATAATATCCGCTAGCTTTAATATCTTTTGCTCCATACTTTTCTTCTTCACCGTATGTTATCCAATCGTCTAAATCTCTTCCTTCAACTTGCTCCAATTGTTGAATAATTTCTTTTCCAAGTAATGAATTTACTTCTATCATAAATCCAAAGGATTGAATATACTCTTTACTTAAAATGCTTGTATTGCTGTATAATTCAATTTGAATTGCATTAAGTTGTGAATCGTCTTTAATATACGACCATGAAGCATCTGCTGCTTTTCTTCCATCGCCAGCAAATTCTTCGTGAAATAGCAGACGGCTTCCATTTATCGATCTGATTTCTGAATTCTCGTAAGCAAGCTGAAAATCAAATCCTTTGCTGTTTCTTTTGTACAATCTATTAAAAGATGCTGCTTCGTGATAGGTTGTGATACCCAAACCATGTACTGTAAAAAAAGTAGCTTGAGAATTTGCTTTGACAATATTAATTTCAATTTCTTCGTTGTAATATTTATACAAAAAATTGAATCCCAATTTTAACTTTCCAATATCATAAATCATTCCTGGGGAAAGAGACATTAAAAAAACTTTGTTTTGTGGTCGAGGATCTTTGTTTTGAGCTGCAAGACCAACTTTAAAGTCGCTAAATATACCAAAAGTCAAATGCTTTCCAAATGGTTTTGATACACCACCAGATGCACTAAAAAATTCACGGTCATAAGTGTCTCCACCAATTGTATCGACAAGTTGGTAGGGCGTTAATCTATATGGATCGTTAACATTAGAATAATTCAAGTCTTTTTCAAAGCTCTTCTCATAATTAAATCCACCATAAAGACTTATATCTTTTATTTGAGAATAAGAAAAAGTAGAAAATTGATAAGAATTCAATTTATCGCCTTGTTGTACACGCTTAAAATTGCCATTTTCAAACAAATAACTTGTATTCATTATCCCAATGTGGCTTTGATCCATTTGGCTTAGGGCAGCGGGATTACTAGAAATTAACCATGGATTTTGCAAGCATAAGAGTTCAAATGATTGCAAGGAAGTTCTTTGCAAAGTGTCGGAACTTGCCATTAGCGAATAACCCATAGTCAAAATGAAAACGACAGATAAAATTTTACTTTTATTCATAAATCCAAGGTTTTGGGTCAACATCTTTTTCAAAATCTTCAGTAGAATTATTGGTGTCCTGATATACAACACGGCCATCAATAATTGTTTTAATTTTTCGTCTGATACATTTTCCTGACCTAGACCCTGAAGGCACAAAAGTATAGCCTGCATCTAAAACTAGAGGGAAGCGTTTGTAAACAGCGTGCGCTTCATCAAATACCACTTCAACAGCATCGATAACCATATCATTAGCAATGCGGCCATACCATCTTGAACTTGAGTTTTCTTTCCGAACTAAATTATTATTAATATAATTTGTTCTTTCTATTGGATCTAGAGCAATATTAACCAAGGCAATTGCGCTTCCTCCTCTCACATGAAAAGAAATGTCAGTACCACGGAATGTAAAAAGATCTTCTATTAAATTAGGCGATTGAAAGTTGTCTATATCATCACCACTTGCCCAATCTACCCAGAATTCAAAATCGGCATTCCCCATATTTACAGGACATAAAGGATTTCCATTAGGGTCAGTCTGATGGTCGAAAGCATCTTTTGCCAAAACAACACTATGGCCAGGATTTATTGGGTAATCATTTCCATTTCCAGGAATTGTCCATATCATTCTGGCAACAATACTATCATTCAAATATGCCCAGAAATTTGTGCCAATTCCATAAGATTCATGTTCAATTAGGGAAAGTCCATCTGCATATATAACCTCTTCTGAGTTGTTATATATTTCAACGAATTGATCAGAAGAATACTGATTTCCGGCTGGAGTAAGCGATGCGCTATAATAATACTCTTTGATAACCAGAGCATTGGATGTGCTAACTACCACATTTAGTGTGTCTATTAGCGATGAAAAGACTTGCATTTCTACCATTCCATTTACGTGGAAGGTATATGCACCAATGGCAAAAGAATGGCTTAAGGTTCCAGTATAAAATCCAGGTTCAACAGAATTAAATACAAGTATACCGGTTGAATCCATTAAAGCTTCGATTGAATATCCTTTGTGTGTATTAAGTAATGTAACCTTGGCATTGTTTATTAGTTCTCCAGTAAGTGTATCATTAAGGGGCACCTGCAATTCGATAGAATAACTATTGAAATCGGGTTCTTTTATGCAGGACGAAACAAGCAATACCATTGAGATTAAGTATATTATTTTTTTCATCGTGAATTAAATTTTAATTTTTAGTTCTGCACCAAAATAAATCGTAGGATTCCTTCTTACGTAAGATTGTGAGCGGATATATTGGTATAGGGGTCTGTAGTTGGTGAAATTATTCACAAACAAACTCAAACGTATATTGTCTGATATCTCTTTAGATATTCTCAGATTGGCCAGGAATAAAGGAGACATTATTTCTTTTAACCAATACGTGTCAGGTGGATCGTCAACATAACGAACATAAAGTGGGTCTGTACGCATTTGCTCGGTGAAAATAATTTTATCGCCATCTTTATTTATCAGATATAAAGGGACCACATCGTAAAATGGATAATAGTATTTATCGAACCATATCATTTGAAGAGTGGTTGAAACGATTAGCCTCAATTCAGGGATATGTGTAACCATGCGTAAATTCGTATTTAACCGCTCACTAATCTTGCTTTCGCCTGCATCATAAACGCCCAAATACTCATAAGGCTGGCTCGTGCCACTACTTGGTAAATCATAAATTAGTTCGGTGCTATAAGTACGGGTTGTTCTGAACCAGGCGCCATCAAGTGAAAAACTGCTCCGCAATGATTTTATGTCCCCTAATTGAAAATCGAATTCAACACCGGCCTTCTCTGATCTGACAAAATTGTCGGGAATTAAATAACTGATAAAAGTATATTTATAATTTTTTGTCAGGTTTAACAAGTCAGGAAGAGTACCATCAGGAACTTCAGTGGCATCGAACGTATAGAAATATTCCGGATCATATATTTTTGAGAAACCAAAACCGTTTGTAAGATTTTCTTTAAAGCCTGTGATGGCGCCTTTCACACTCCCAATTGTAAAATCAATTCCAATTTCCTTTTTAAGATTTTCAGATGGTTTGATATCGGGATTACTAGTATCAAAAATTCTGGTATCAAAGACCACCATTGTTATAGATGGGTCTTCGCCAATATAATAATCAAGCACCTTTAAATCGACATAAGCATTGTCAGGATAGAGGTACATTAATGAAGGTGCCTTAAACGTTTTACCAATGCCTGCATTGATACTTAAATGATTAAAAAGCTTGTTGTTTTTCTTTGTAAGTATCAGATATTCAATATTCAAACGGGGTTCGAAATAAAAACCAAGTTCCGATTTAAATAAGCCTTGAGACTGAAAGTTATTTAAGCGAGCACCGGCTTGAATAGTCAGACGTGTGCTTCCAAAAGGCATGCTTAATTTATCTTCTAAATATATTGATACATTTTTAATTGGAGGAATATCCTTAAAAGAACGTGGCCTTGCAGTTTTGCTTGATACATAAGGTGGATTTGCTAAATCGTATATCTGACCATCACCTTCGTTAGCTGTATAGCGATAATCAACGCCGTACAAAATGGTGTTGATGGTTTTATTCTTAAAGCTTTTTACCTTCATGACCGTAATTTGGCCAAACAAATTAATTGGCTGCCCATCGATAGTAAGCTCGGTGAGTTGTTCGACTGGCAAATACACACCAATGTTTTCACCTTCGGTAGTCGCTAAAGAAAGTGCTTCAGGATCGCTGGAGCTTCGGTATCTTTTTTGATAGTTTACCTGATGCGTATTCTCATAAGAAAAAGAATAGCTGATATTAGAAATTAGCTTCTTATTAAAAAGCCAGCGTCCATGAATATTGAGTCGGCCACCGTTTTCAATACTTTTGTATTCTTCATTTAACACCAAGGCATCGGGGTCAGTTTTATCGTTATCAACAGTACCAAAATAACTGATTTTCGCATTGAAAGACAATGGATTACTGCCCTTAAAAAATGTTTTCGACCAGGACAAATCCCCTGTTATTCTACTAAATCCTTGATACTTGCTACGAACATCGCTGTATGATTGTAAATATTCGAAATTGTAATTGATAGAACTCTTACTCTTGGCTAATGCAAAACCTTTATCTATTGCAAAATGCTTAATAGAAGGATCGGCTTTAATTTTGATATTTAATGGTGATTTTCCTGCTTTAGTTTTAATTACAACAGCCCCAGAAGTCAGGTCGCCATATATAACCGATGGAATTCCTTTTATAACTTCAATTGATTCAATATTTTCAGTTGGTATTTTACGTAAATCTATTGCAGAGCCGGCAACGGTTGTTGCTTCACCGGTTTCGCCGGTGGCAGTGCTTATTCCTTGCATGTTTCCATCGTTTGTAACTGGAGCTCCATCAATAATAATGGCAGTTCCAATGGCACTATTATTATCAGAGCCAATTTCGCGTATGGAAAGTTTTTGAGGGTTTGATAGATTAGGATTCTGAAGCGTACTTCCAGGTAATAATTGCATTATGTCGCCCAAAGTTGTTGGTTGAATATATTCGATAGCAGCACTACCAATAGTGCTTGCCGTTGACATTCCTTCCCCTTTTTTAGCGATAACGCTCACTTCTTTCATGTCGAAAAAAGTAGGAATAAGATTAATAATTAATGGTTTTTTTGCATACTCCGAAATATTTATAGAAGCAGAATAAACTTCATAACCTAGGCATTTAGCTTCAATAGTATAGCTTCCAGGGAATATATTTTCGAATGAAAAGGCTCCATTTTCATCAGTAGTAGTCCAATTCTCAATTTCTTTAATAAAAACTACACAAAACATTAATTATTAATCTTATTCCTACTTT
>CAZTST010000088.1:0-13960 GCA_964616585.1 uncultured Draconibacterium sp. | reverse complement strand
CATCAGTAGTAGTCCAATTCTCAATTTCTTTAATAAAAACTACACAAAACATTACAGCGTCTTTATTTTTTTTATCAATGACTTTTCCTTCTAGCTTAATGTTTTCTTGCGAAAAACCTATGCTGGGGAACAGAATCGAGGAGATAAGCAGTATATGGATTAGCTTCTTAAGCATATCAAAAGGTTTGATATTTAACAAAAAAATAGAAAAACCGGCAAATAGTTAGTGAATAAAGGACACCTATCTTAAAAGATAAGTGTCCAATAAAATATTCAACTATTTAATATACAATTTATTAGTAAAACGCTTTCCGTTTGAAACGGTTGCTGCTATATAAATACCTGTTGGAAGATTTCCAGTATCTATTGTACATAAAACAGATTTTGGTGTGTATGTTGCCATAATTTCACCTGTAATATTATACAATATGCATTGATCAATTTCATTCTGAGCCGATACCAATTGGATGGATTCTGAAAAGTAACGAACGCTTATTTCGTTAGCTTTTTCCAATTGTTCAATACCCACGGTTGAAACAATTTCAGCCATTGCAATTTTATAAACATTTCCTTTTGCAAGTGCATAAAGAGAATCATTCATTATTTCACCTATTTTCCAGATAGAACTTCCAGGATAACAATTCACCCAACTTTCTCCACCAGTATTTGAGTAGTACGATTTGGTTGAGCTGCCTAATGCCATAAAAGTTGAATTGTTTAGTTTGATAAAGTCAGAAGTTCCAGATACTACAGGAAATTTTGTAAAGCTATCGCCACCGTCGGTGGTTTTAAATATACCATCTGAGCCTGTGTAAATGTAAAATTCATTTTCATCAACAATAAATGATCCATTAATAATTAGACTGCCATCGGTACCCACAAGAATAATAGGGGACAGGTTTATAAAGTTAGCTCCGCCATCAATTGTTTTTAGAAGAATACTATTATTACCTGTTACAATTCCAAAGCTTTCGTTTAGAAAATTAATGCTGTAAACAAAGGAACTTCCAAAATCATCGCTAATTGATGTCCAAGTAGCGCCACTATCTGTTGATTTGAATATTCTAGAATGGGTATTTTTTACAGTTTCACTAACCACCTCGTACCAATTTACCCAAACATAATAGGTAGTGCTATTGGTGATTGCCAATCGGTAGGGGTCTACTCCATAACAAACTTCAAGTGTAGGATTAAGACTGGCATCGGCACTTGCAAGTTCACCAATTTTTGTAATATCCAAAACGCTCCATGTTTCCCAATTATCTGTAGATGTAAATAGAACGCCGTCTTCAGTCAAATCTACAAGAGAAGATGTTGTTGGATAATCGATAAGTTTGAAACGGCGCGCAGCGGCAATGGAAAGATTGCCTGAAACAGCTAATGTGCCGAAATCAAGCTCTTCAGCAAGAGGAAGAATTGGATCTGGGCAAGCAACATCCACCCAGGTTGTACCACCATTAGTACTCCTTACCATTGTTTGCCCATAACCTGCAATAAAAGCAGTATTATCATCTGCAATATGCATTTGATGAAGGTTGTTATCCAAACTAATCAAAACAGAAGTCCAATTAGAAACTCCAGCTTCAAGATCGGCTACTGATAATTTGTAAACAGATGATTTTGCAAGAGCATATAAATAACCATTAAAAACACCACCAATTTCCCAAATTGTGCTACCTGGATAACAAGTAGTCCATGTGGTTCCACCGTTGATAGTAACTTTTGATTGGGTTGAAGAACCCAACCCTATCATAACATTCGCATTATGAACATATAAATCGGCAGCATTAGGAGCCCCACTAACAGGAGTAAAGGTAACACCGGCATCTGTTGTTAATAATATACCATTTCCAGTAGTCGTCACATAAAATGTATTCTCGTCAACAATAGTAAAATCGTTAACATAAATAGTTGCATCTCCACCAGCACCAGTAGATAAAGCGGGATATAAATCAGTAGATACTGTTTCGCCAGTAACATGTTTAAATAACTGATTTAAGCCACCAAATACGCTGTAAGTACCGTTATTTTTAATTGCAGTAATAACAGCACTTCCTAGATCGCCTGTGATTGCTTCCCAAGTTGTTCCACCATCTGTAGTAGCAAAAACAGCGCCTCTGCTATTTTTTGGGTCGTCAACATCGCGATAGTCGTACCATCCGCTGTAAAGCAGAATATTATTATCATCAATATATTCGGTAGCATATATATCCATTGCCAAGCTACCTGCTGCTGAAGGATTTAAGGTGTCTAATGCAATGTTATCAAGTGCAGACAAATCAAAATTAGTCCAAGTTGCACCATTATCAGTGGTTTTAAGAAATAATCCGTTAGCATAAAGGTCTTCATTTCCGCCAGTAGGATTATCAATCATTTTTGCTCTACGTGAACTTAAAAGACCGTTTCCATTTTTAATGCTTAAACTAATAAAATCATAAGTTGGAGTAACTATTTTTATAGGACTCCAGCTTTTTGCTGTTGGATCATATTTTGAAAAAGTATTACTAAGTCCTGTAATCACCGCAGAATTGTCATCATAAAGATGCATCTGTTGAAGATTGTTATTTGGGCTAATAGATTCTGCAACCCAGTTGAAGGGCTGTGCCATTGCTATTGAAGCAATGAAAAAAATTAAAATTAAAAGCGTAAAGTTTTTCATAAGATTCTCGTTTTAGTTTAACATAAAATATATTGGGTTAACATAAGAGAGCATAATTCTTTAGAGTCATTTTCTATTTCTTTTTTTCTGAATCTTCGTTTGCTATATTCTTGAAATCGAACATATTAGGCAATTTTCCAGTACTTCCATCTTTATATGAAATATTTAATGTATCACTTATTAATAGATTATAAATCTCAGAAGTGTTTGTCATTGTATCAATATAGCTTACTTCCAAGGTTTGTATATAATCTTCACTTAGCAATGTGCTAAGGGCAACTATTCCATCATTATTTGAAATGTGTGAAACTAAATATGGGAGTTTTTTAGTTAAAGATTGGTTTTTGCCCAAAGGTAAACGATAGGTTTTTATCACATCATCAGAATAATCTTCCTTACTATTAAATGTTTGATTATATGGATTGAACAGCATTTTTATGTATTCACCTCTTGTTATGGTTTCATAGCTATAGTCTCCAATTACAACATAATTTAACCCCACAGTATTTGTAGCATCCTTTGTGGGATAAGTTAGTTCATCCGCTTCCAAAATTTCAGTTAATTCAGATTCATCTATTTCTTCATTAGAAGGAAAGTAGATATGAATAATTACCGGACATCCATACTCGGTAACTAGACCAACGGCCGTGGTTTCCTGTTTTAAATGTATTGATAGATAACTAAAATCAAAAGCATCGAAAAATTTATCTAGTTGAACGCTTACAACATTGAGTGACTCAACATCTTTTTCTATTAGGCGAATAGGTGTTTTTTGAGGCACAAAAATGGCTTCTTCAAGTTGAGTCTCGTTTATTTGATTTGGATCATAAGAAATCTTCACGGTATTACTGCCTACGAAAGTTGCAACACCCATTACTCCTTTGATTTTTCTCATTTGATTAGCAAAAGCAGTGCTGCTTCCAAAACACTTTATGCTTTTTAGTCCTGAGCGCGTAAATACTTTGGCGTTCGCCATTTCGGTTGGTGAATACCATTTTTGATCAATAGTGGGCACTTCGAAGAACGTACTAACATACAGACTAACAATTATTAAAACAATTGTTGCAATTGGAGCCAACCATTTAAGTTTATTGCTTTTGTTGATTTGTAGAGTATTTTTAACAGGACAGGCAACTACGCAATCGCTACATAAATTACAATCTACATCGCGAACAATATCCATATTTGCTACGTCAATACCTTGAGGACATTTTATTGAACAAATATCGCAATTTGTACAACTGTTTTCATTGCGTGTAATCTTTGCAATTGGAAATAAGCGAGTACGGAAACCGATTAATTCTATCACATAACCACCAATGGATGCTGCTGCTAGCGGCCATACGTATGACAATTCTACGCCAAATTTTAGAAGTAGGATATAAACTAACATCAATACGATGAAAAAGCCGGTAAATTTAAAAATATTGGAAAGTGCACTAAACGGACATAGATACTTGCACCAGAATAAACGGACGAAAACAGAGCCCATGATTACTAAAAATATTGCAATGGAAGCCCAAAGCACAACAACATCTACACTAAAACCAGTGGTAATGGCATAATATGGGTCAAATTTTTTGCAAAATAATTCGCTTGAATCAAGAGTGTAATAAAAAGTTATAAAAAAAAGTATATATTTTAAAGAGCGTAAAACTTTATCATAAACTCCTTTGATTGTTATTCTAATTTTCAATTTATCACCTAATTTACCTAACCATTCGCTTACAGTTCCAATTGGGCAAATAAACGAGCAGAAGAGTTTACTAAAAAGAAAAACACCAATCATTGTAGCCAGTCCCATAACAATTTGAGTACTTGTCATGGTGCAAGTAAGTGTATTGCTTATCAAATAACTGCCAAATGCCTGAATACCACCAACTGGGCAGTAGGCTTCAAAGTCAGGTGTAAATGTTTTAAATAACGGTATAATGGCAAGAATAGCCACAAATAAAATTACACCCCATTGAATTGCCAATCTTGGCCAATTTGATTTTGATAATCTGAATTTCATCGTATTATAGTTATTTAATTTAGTTTTCGAAATATTATTTAAAAAAATAGGTGCGGTCAACAGTTAAATGATGAATGTTTCGGTACTCCATTAAAATTTTTTTCTTTTTGGTTTCATTTGATGACAAAATTTTCGTATCTGCATTTTTGCCTAATACAAACCCCATAAAAACACCGATAGCCAATACTGCAGCAATTTGTGCGTAATCTGTAAAGTTTATCATGAAGATGCGAGTTTTGATAGTAGGTTTGTTAGCTAGTATTCTTTCAGTTAAATTTTCAGGTACTTGAAAATCTTCATCTAGGATACTCATTGTTTTATCTATCATATGATTAATTTCAACAAAACTCAATGAGCCTTGTTTTCGATTTTCAAATCTAGTGTTGGCAAGATTAAAAAAGGACTTAAGATATGTTTGATTTATGTTCATTAGAGTAAAGACGTTAGTAATAAATATTTCTGGCGTTATGAAAATAATTTTTTTATTTTTGTTTTAGCGATTCACGACGAGAGCAGGATTCTTTATTGCAATATTTGCATTGGTCGTCTAGTTCCATCATATTCTTAATCAGTTGATCTAATAGATGTGACTGATCATCGGTGCATATTTTGCGTAGGTTCATAAAATGTTTAATAGTTTGCCGTTTTATACTTGCCTGATGCTTTCCTATTCTGGAAGCAATTGAATCCATTCTTTTTTGATCTGGAATATCATTTGATAGTTCTGCAAGGAGACTAAAATTAGCTTCACATTGCAAATCAAGCAGTATCTGATACGACCTAAAAACCTTGCTGTCAAGCTTTTCTAACTCTGCATACTGCGCCTCACTAAGATTAAGCTCTTTCTGTAGAAATGCATCAGATTTAAAATATTCGCCTGCAACCGTTTCGGATTTAGAACGACTATTGTTCATCATTAGAATAGTCACAAATGCCGAAACATTAATGACTAGGAGAAAAACACTTAACCAATTGATAATACGTTGTTTTTTATTCATGGCGTTTATTTTTATTGATTCTTAAAATAGGAAAAAAGCGACTTCCTTAAATTGCTTTTAGCCCGATAGATTAAGGATTCTACTGAAGATTGACTGAGCTGAAGAGTCTCGCAAATTTCTTTTTGCGAATAATCTTCAAATTTATGCATGAGTAATACTTTTTTTTGTTTTTCGGGCAAACAATCAATAGCCTGGAAAAGAATTTGTCGGGCTTCTTTTTCTTCTAGATTTTGAACGGGAGTAGTTTGCTCAACTTGCCCATGACTTATTTTAAGTTGTGCAAGATCAGTATGAACATCAAGAGCTGTATGTGCTTTTGCAGGATTGCGCTTTCTAAGAAGACTTATTGATTTATTTTTAGAAATTTTAAACAGCCAACCTGAAAGATCGTCCTCGCTTTTAAGCTGATGTACTGAACGGAATACCTCAATAAAAACCTCTTGGCAGATGTCTTCTGAATCAGAAGTATTCCCCAAAATACGAAATGAAGAACCAAAAACGAGTTTTTTATACTTTTCGATCAATAGTCGAAAAGAGGGTTCGTGATTTTGTAATATGCCTTTTATAATTTGCTGATCATCCATTTGGATAACCTTATTCTGACAATATACCTAATTGGCGTAAAAACGTCTCTGCTTCTTCTTTAGTCTGGAATAGATCTCCATCTTTTTCCCACCATGTTTCACCAGATGCAATCCCCATCTTAGTACAACCTTTCTGAGGCCCGAAATTTACATTTTCAAGAGACTTCATTTTAATTTGGTCTTTTTTAATTCTAATTACCTTGGCTTTGATTGGCATCCCTACCTGAGGTAAGCCATCAGTATCAATGGCAACAAGAACACCATAGCATTCGACTCCTTGTTTAATCCAATCGCCGATTTTTGCTTTTAAATCAGCATTTAGCTCTACATTTGATTCCTCATAATCATAAGTTACTTCCTTTTCAGATTTCCCCTCTGAATTACATCCGCTTAGCAAAAAAACAAAAAGCAATGTAATAACTGTTACCCCTTTTTTCATGAAATAGTTATTTGTATGTATTTAATGACGCAAGCTAAAAAGAAATCTTGCGGTATAAAAATAAATAACATTCATTTATAATTATTTATTACAAAACATTTGTAAATCAGAATAGTCTATTTACTTTTATTATTCAGAAAAGGGGAAAGTACATATTGGTTTTGTTAGGAATAATAAAATTATAGACAGATGAAAAAATTAATCGTTCTTGCTATTGTTTTCAACTTTTTTGTGCAAAATTTGTTTGCGCAAACAAATGAAAATAAAGGCTTTATCGGAATCGCATTAGGCCCTTCAATTCCATTAGGAGATTTTGCAAAAACCGGTTATAGCGATCACTTGATAAATTTTGGATATCGATTTGGTCAAAATTTTGGAATATGTGCTTCTGTTTTTTATGATCAATATAATGATATAAGCGCATCATTCAGATATAATTTTTCAAAGCGATGGTGTATATTAACTGATGCCGGATTTTTATCATCCAATCAGAATTTCCTGGATGAACGCAAGGAAAAAAAACAAACTATTAGGCTGGGATTAGGAATCGCATATAATTTTAAATTTGCTGACTAATAATTCAGGGTTGGTAGCCGACAGAATATTTAATTTAAGTTAACCGAACGGGAAAGCGAAACTCAATCGCATTCTTTTAGTTTATTATTATCTTTTCAGCATTGGAGAACAAAAATTACTTTTTTTGAACAAATTGTTCTGCCATTTGTTTATGAATAGCCATTTCTCTCCATTTAGCACGAGCTTCAATTGCAGGAATTCCAAAATAGGTTTTACCTGCTTCAAGATTTTTAGTAACTCCTGATGTAGCTAAAACAACAGCTCCTTTTCCAATTATTAAATCTTTGTTAATTGCCACACTACCCCATATTATTACATCATCCTCAATATGAGTAACTCCTGCAATAGCAGCAAAGGCGCCAATCAAACAATTTTTGCCAATATAGGTATCGTGCCCAATCTGACAATGATTATCTGTTTTTGTGCCTTCATCAATAATAGTATCACCCGAAACACCTTTATCAATTGTACATAAAGCGCCAATTTCTACTCGATCTTTTATGATAGCTCGACCGCAGCTTTCAAATTTTTTAAAACCTTCTGTTCTTCTTTGAAAATAATAAGCATCGGCACCAATTACCGAATTAGCGTGAATAATTACATCATTACCTATAATGCTATGATCGTAAATACTTACATTTGAATGAATTAGACAGTTTTTCCCAATCGTTACATTATTGCCGATAAAAACACCCGGCTGAATAATTGTTCCTTCTCCAATTTTTGCGCTTTCGCTGATGTTTTTATTTGCTTTTTCGAAAGGGCGAAATAATTTTACCAATTTCAAGTAATCTGAAAAAGGATCGCTTGATAAAATCAAAGATTTGCCTTCAGGACAATCAACTTCTTTGTTAATTATGATAGTTGTTGCAGCAGAATTAAGAGCCTTATTATAGTATTTTGGATGATCGACAAAAGTTAGATCGCCTTTTTCAACCATATGAATTTCGTTAATACCGCTTATTTGAAAATCGGCATTACCAATAGTTTTTTGATTTAATATTTCCCCGATTTCGGTTAAAGTATATGCTTTTGGAAGTTGCATTTGTTTATAATTTTACAAAAAAAGGCAGAGATTTTAAATCCTGCCATTAAAGTTATTTGATTGAATTAAGCTTTTACGCGTTCAGAATATTCGCCCGTACGAGTGTCAACCTTAATCAGTTCTCCGCTATTAATAAATAAAGGCACCTTAACTATTGCTCCTGTTTCAACAGTTGCATCTTTAAAAGTGTTGGTTGCGGTATTGCCTTTATCGCCGGGTTCTGTATAGGTAATCTCTAAAACAACATAAACAGGTAAATCAACGGTTAAAGGAGTTTCAGTTTCGGCATGAAAAAGAATCTCAACATTATGACCTTCTTTCAGAAAATCAGCCGGTTTACCAATAAGCACTTTATCAATAAAAGTTTGTTCAAAGGTCTCGTTATTCATAAAATGCATATCGTTACCTTCGGCGTACAAAAACTGATAGCTTCTGCGTTCAACGCGTTCAATATTTATTTTTACTCCTGCTGTAAATGTATTTGGAATTACTTTCCCTGTTTTTAAATTTTTAAGTTTTGTACGCACAAAAGCAGGGCCTTTCCCTGGCTTAACGTGTTGAAAATCAACAATCGAATATAAGTCTTCATTAAATTCGATTACTAATCCATTTTTAAAATCTGAAGTTGAGGCCATTGTATATTAATTATGAGAATTTTATTTTTGCTTTCATTATTCCGCGTTGCGAATTGCTGATAAACGCAAGAATTTCGTCTCTCTCAGGAGTTATTGCCATATTGGTTTCTATATATTTTACGGCTTGACTAACGTTTCTTCCACGCAAATATAGTTCGCGATAAATGTCTTGAATATTGTTTATTTGTTCTTGTGTATAACCTCTTCGGCGCAAGCCAATAGAGTTAACTCCAATGTATGACACAGGTTCTCTGCCTGCTTTGGTGAAAGGTGGAACATCTTTTCTTACTAAAGCACCGCCGGAAATCATTGTGTGTTTGCCAATTTTTACAAATTGATGGACTGCAGAAAGACCTCCAATAATGGCCCAGTCGTCAATTTCTATATGACCAGCTAAAGTGGCAGCGTTTGCCAAAATTACGTTATTACCAACAATACAATCGTGGGCAATATGCACATAAGCCATTAACAAACAGTTGTTTCCAACAACAGTTTCCATACTGGCTTTAGTTCCTCTGTTAATAGTTACAAATTCGCGAATTGTTGTATTGTCGCCAATTCTTACTATAGAGTCTTCGCCATCGTATTTTAAATCTTGTGGAATAGCTGCGATAACAGCACCGGGAAATATCTTACAATTTTTCCCAATTCGAGCACCTTCCATAATTGTAACGTTTGAACCTATCCATGTTCCTTCACAAATTTCAACATTTTTTTCAATGTTTACAAAAGGTTCAATTACAACGTTTTTAGCCAGTTTGGCTTCCGGGTGAACATAAGCTAATGGTTGATTCATGTTTTTAATTTTTTTTGGAGATTTGAGCCATCATCTCGGCTTCCATAACAACTTTATTTCCAACATAGGCAATGCCTTTCATTTGACAAATTCCTCTCCTGATGGGTGAAATCAAATTCAGTTTAAAAAACAATGTGTCGCCGGGAACTACTTTGTGTCTGAATTTAACATTGTCAATTTTCATAAAATAGGTAAGATAATTTTCAGGATCGGGAACCGAACTAAGAACTAAAATACCACCTGTTTGAGCCATCGCTTCGATTTGCAAAACACCAGGCATAACTGGTTCTTCGGGGAAATGACCTATAAAAAAAGATTCATTCATAGTAACGTTTTTTGAGCCAATTACTTGGTCTTCTGTTATTTGCAGTATCCTATCTACTAATAAAAATGGAGGCCTGTGAGGCAATAGTCTCATAATATCGTTTATATCGTAAACAGGTATAGATTGAGCATCGAATTGAGGTGTTTCTTTTAGTTTTTCATTTTTAATAGCAGCCTTTTTCAAAAGCTTTGCAAATTCAACATTGTTGAAATGGCCGGGTTTTTTAGCAATAATATGTGCTTTTAATGGTTGACCAACTAATGCTAAATCGCCAATAACATCCAACAATTTATGACGAGCAGGTTCATTACTTGCTAAAAGTTCAACATTATTTAAATAGCCTTTTTCGGTAACCGCAACCTTTGGCTTACCAAAAAGAGTTGCCATTCTGTCGAGTTCTTCTTGTGAAACAGCTTTATCTACAAAAACCAATGCATTATTTAAATCGCCGCCTTTAATTAAACCATTGCTGTGTAGATATTCTAGCTCATGCAGAAAAGCAAAGGTTTTAGCACCGGCAATTTCCTTTTTGAATTCTTCAATTTTATTGATTTCAGCATATTGCATTCCCAATACATCAGAACCATAATCAACCATCACACTCAAACGATATGAATCTGAAGGAATTGCAATAAATTCTACACCTTTTGCTTCGTTTTTATATGTAATAGTTTCATCAAGTTCAAAATAATTTTTTGGAGCATTTTGCTCTTTAAACCCTGCATTTTCAAGTGCTTCAACGAATTTTTTAGAGCTGCCATCAAGAATCGGAATTTCAGATCCATCAAGCTCCATCATCACATTATCGATTTGTAATCCAACTAATGCTGCCAGCACATGCTCGATTGTATAAACACGAGCTCCATTTTGTTCGATAGTTGTTCCACGAGATGTATCAACAACGTTAATTACATCTGCTTTTAGAACGGGTTTATTTTTTAAATCGGTGCGCACAAAGCGAAATCCGTAATTTTCAGGCGCAGGTTTAAATGTAAGAGTAATATTTTTTCCTGTATGCAATCCAATGCCGGAAATTTGAGTTTCTTGTTTAAGTGTTTTTTGTTTTTCTAAAGCCATTAAATCAAGAGTTTAAGTTGGAATAAAATTATTGTTACTAAAATATTAACATTTTAGATTTTGCCTGCAAATGTATTAAAATAAGAAATACAAAAAGCTCCCGGTTTATTCCTCTTTTAGCTTTTTCTCAAGTGCGCTAATTTGTTTGGCTAATTCGGGAAGTTTTTTAAAGTAAACAGTTGATTTCATGAATGCTACAACGTCCATCGCAGGAGATCCGATAATGGTTTGGCCGTCTTTTACATTACTAATTATACCGGCCTGAGCACCAATTTTAACATTATCGCCAATAATTAAATGGCCAGCCATACCTACCTGACCGCCAATCATGCAATTTTTACCAATTTTTGTAGAACCCGAAACGCCACTAAGAGCTGCCATAACAGTATTTTCGCCAATTTCCACATTGTGGGCAATTTGTATAAGATTATCCAGTTTTACTCCTTTTCGAATAATAGTTGACCCTAATGTTGCTCGGTCGATAGTTGTATTTGCACCTATTTCAACATTGTCTTCAATAACAACATTGCCAATTTGGGCAACTTTTTTATAATTATTGTCAGATTGTGGAGCAAAACCAAAACCATCGGCTCCAATAACAACTCCGGCATGAAAAGTACAATTATTGCCAACAACGCAATCGGAATAGATTTTTACACCTGGGAAAAGAGTAGTGTTTTCACCAATTTTGCAATTTTCGCCAACAAAAACCTGAGGATATATTTTTGCATTATCTCCAATTATAGCATTTTCGCCAATAACAACAAACTCACCAATATATACATTCTTGCCAATTTTAGATGATTCAGAAATTGCAGCCTGAGTGGAAATGCCGGTTTTATTTAGTTTTACCTGATTGTACATTTCGAGCAATTGAGAAAAGGCAGTATAAGCATCTTCAACTCTGATAAGTGTACAATTTATAGGTTTGCTGCTTTGAAAATTGGCATTTACAATAACGATACTAGCTTGAGTTTCATAAATGTAGGAAGTATACTTTGGATTGGCTAAAAAACTAAGTGAGCCGGGTTTTCCTTCTTCTATTTTTGAAAGTGTATTAACTTCCACTTCTTTGTTTCCTTCAATCTTCCCGTTTAGGACTTTAGCAATTTGGTCTGCAGTAAATTTCATATATTATTAGAATGTTAAACATTTAAAAATCAATTATATATTTCCAAATTCTTTAGGATAAAAAAGAAAATACTTTTTCACCGGTTTAGAAAGTGTTCGCACATTAAAATTATCTGATGCTGTTGCGATATCTGTAAGTTCTCCTGTTTTAGATGCAATAAAAATTCCTTCATGTTCTAAATTATAAGCACTATTACTAACAGTACCGTTTACCACAAAATGTTTGCTCTCTTCAAAATCAATGTTATATTTTTTAGCGATAGAGGAGCGTAATTCCTCAATTACTGTATGTTCGTATTTTTCTTTTTGAATATGTATTTTAGGTAAAATACGATTGATAAGCATTTGACTAAGTAGCGAAAGGCTTTTATCAGAATGTTTTGTCCATACTTTTATAGCTCCCATAATGTCGAAATCGTCGAGATCAACAAAATTATTAAGCACATTTGGATTGGCAAAAAATTTCAATTTATCAGGCTGTTCAGTTAAGAAATATTGAAAAGCAGGAGAGGCAAAGAATGATTTTTCTTCCGTAGCCAATTTTTTTGCGCGTAGTATAATCTGAATAAGCAAATGCTCTGCTACTATTACAGTCTTATGTAAATAAACCTGCCAATACATTAATCGTCGGGCTACCAGAAATTTTTCAACAGAATATATACCTTTTTCTTCAACAACAATCTGATCATCAACCACATTTAGCATTTTAATTAAACGTTCTGTTCCTATTACTCCTTCAGAAACTCCGGTAAAAAAACTATCGCGACGAAGATAATCAAGCCTATCCATATCGAGTTGGCTACTAACCAGCTGATGGAAAAAGTGTCGTTGATAAGTATTTCGGAAAATGGAAATGGACAGACTTAGTTGCCCATCAAATTCCTTGTTTAAAAGGTCGAGCAAATAATTTGTAATTTCCTCATGTGTGAGATTATGAATTAAAATTCCTTCCAATGTATGCGAATATGGTCCATGGCCTATATCGTGTAGCAAAATGGCAATATTAGTTGCTGTTTGCTCTTCTTCCGAAATCGAAATTCCTTTTTCAATCAAAGTTCGTAAAGCTTGTCCCATTAAAAAAAGTGCGCCCATGGAATGTTGAAAGCGCGTATGCAATGCACCCGGATATACCAAATGTGTAAGACCTAATTGTTTTACTCTTCTAAGTCGTTGAAAATAAGGATGTTCAATTAAATCAAATAGGAGAGGGTTAGGAATAGAAATAAATCCATAAGCCGGGTCGTTAAATATTTTGCGCTTGTTAGTTTCCGAGCTATTCATAAGTTATTAAGGGCATGGTGCAAAGCTAATAATTTGAGGTGAATTGCCGGGTAAAATTCGAAATTATTTGATAATTAAATAGTTTGAAATTCAGTCTAAAACTGAATTAACAAACATTAACTAGAGTTGTCAATTTCGATTCGATGAAGAAAGTGTAACTTGCCATCTCAATAATTTGGCAAAAATATATTGATAGATTGGTTGGATTTTAAGCTTTATAAAACGAATAATTATTGGAAGATGGGAAAGACAAAAATTCTGTGGATTGATGACGAGATTGAAATATTAAAACCGCATATTTTATTTTTAGAACAGAAAGGCTACGAAGTTAAGGCGTCAAACAATGGAACCGATGCAATTGAAATGATTGATAATGAGCGTTTTGATATTGTTTTTTTAG
>CAZTST010000087.1:8818-13991 GCA_964616585.1 uncultured Draconibacterium sp. | reverse complement strand
GGGCACTAGAATTAAAATAAATTTCATCTGTTTATAAATTTAAATTAAAGGTACGAAAAAATCATTCACGAAGAAAAAGTTCTCGCGGAGTAAAAAACTTCCGTTTACTCCTTAAAAAAGCTCCGCAACATACAGCGTGCGTATTATCAACGCAATACCAAAAATAATCAAACTAATTCCAACTGTTCGGTTTACAATAAAAAGAAATTTAACAGTAATATGGCGTTTAATGCGTGAGGCCAGAAAGACTTTGGAGATATCGGAAAGTAAAACTATGGATAATGTTCCGGAAAAAAAGAGAATCATATCATTGGTTTGGCTCATAAAAGGCGTGGCTACACCCAAAACAACTGTAGGCCAGAAAAGCCAGACAAAAGGATTGGCAAAGTTCAGGAAAAACCCTTTGAATATAAACGTTATAAAACCAGGCCCATTGGGTTTTACATCTTCCTTATTTTCAGCCATTTCAATTTTATGTCGATACGAAACGACACCAAAAATGATAAGGACTATTCCACCAAGAATACCCAGTAATTGATATTTTTGAATATTATTCATAATTGCATGAGCACCCAAAATGGAAAGGCTAACCAGAGCTAAGTCGTTAAGAAATATTCCAATAGCAAGAAAAAAACCTTTTGTAAATCCTCTATGAATACCTGTTTGTATAAGTGAAAAAAAGGCAGGCCCAAATCCAAAAAAGAAAGAGAGAGTAAATCCAAGTATTATTCCTTCAAATAATGAGTGCATAATTATTATAATGATTGATTTTTAAGGAAAGATACCCATTCTTCAATTCGCTCGTTTTTTAATACTCGTGGAAATTTATTGGCACCGCCAACTTTTCCTTTCATTTCCATATATGTCAGAAAAACTTTGGGTGAAATTACTTTAGCAGAAACATGAGATACAGCTTCCAGGCGTTCAACACGGTAGTCGTCATTCAGATTTTTTAAATGTAAATCTATTATACGCGCTGCATCTTCAGTATTTACTTCCTGCTCGGTTCCTAAATACCATTGATGGGCAAAACGACCTTTGTATGGTATTGCACAAACAGTAAATTCGTTGATTTCAATACCCAAATCGTTTTGTAATAATTCAATAGCTCGATTCATATTTTCCTGAGATAAATGCTCTCCACAAATACTAAGGAACTGTTTTGTACGACCTGTAATATGAATTTCGGCAAATTTTTTATTTGCTATTTTAATTGTGTCTCCAATAAGATAGCGCCATGCACCGGCGTTTGTTGACAGCAACAAAGCATATTCTTTATTTTCTTCGGCTTCATTCAAAGTAAAAGTTTGAGGGTTTTTTTTCAAATTTCCATCTTCGTCAAAATTTTCATCATTAAAAGGAATAAATTCAAAAAAGATGCCGTTATCTACCATCATATCCATTCCTGCAACATTTTTGCGGTTTTGAAGAGCCACATAACCTTCAGAAGCTAAATAAGACTCGTTGAAAATCATTTTTTTGCCAAAAAGCTTTTCAAAACCTTTTAAATATGGTTGAATAGCTACACCGCTATGTGCATAAACTCCCAAATTAGGCCATATGTCGTGGATAGTTTTTAAGTTATAAGTTTCAATTATTTTTTCCAGAAGAATTTGTACCCAAGCCGGAACGCCAACAATTACTCCAATATCCCATTCCGGTGCTTTTTGTACAATTTCATTTAATTTTGTTTTCCAATCTGTAGTTCGAGAAATTTTTTTTCCCGGTTTATAGAAATGCTGAAACCAAAAAGGGATTCCGGCAGCGGTAATTCCCGACAAATCGCCCTCGTAATATGTTCCATTATACTGTAAATGAGTGCTTCCACCAATCATAAGCATTCCCTTTTCATAAAAATCTAAAGGAAAATCGTATTGAACCATCCTGACTAACTGACGAATACTAGCTCTTTTTATGCTACGCAGCATTTCTTCTGTAACAGGAATATATTTACTTGAAGATTCAGATGTACCCGAACTAAGTGCAAAGTATTTAACTTTTCCGGGCCAGGCAACATAAGATTCTCCATTTAATGCACGATACCACCAGTTTTTGTACATTGAAGAATAGTTGTGAACCGGAACACTTTCGCGAAAAGACTGGAGTATATTATCTGAGTTTAAAATAGCTGAAAAATTATATTGTTCGCCAAAAGCGGTATTCTTTGCTTTTCGCAAAAGTCTAATCAATTGTCTTTCTTGTGCTTTCTCAATTGAAATGTATTTATGCTTAATATCTACCGGCCCATTCCAAATTGTATAGGCACTTTTAATCAAGCTTCCCAGCAGCGTCATAATTTTTTTTGTTTGAGGAGCTAATTTAGAAATAAATCTATTGTTTTGAAGAAAATGATTCGGAATAGCAGATAAGTTAACAATTTTTGATTTTCTGTGAGCAGTTTACGGTCTTTAATAATTCAACAAATCATAATATTGGCACATCTGAAATTTCTTATTATTTTTGGCAAAAAGAAAAACATGGATCTATTCCTAAACAATAAAAGCTTTTTAGTATGCGGCGCAGCCGGTGGTTTTGGTAAAGCAATTGCCGAAGCGCTCATTTCTGAAGGTGCTAAAGTTATTATTACTGCTCGTCGCGAAGCAGAACTTAAAAAAATTGTTGAATTAGCACCAGAACGAGTGCAAATGGTTGTGGCTGATTTATTTAAAGAGGAAGACCAGAATAACTTGTTGAAACAAATTGATTTAAGTTCTTTAAGTGGCGTTGTAATAAATGCAGGTGGTCCACCGGCCAAATCTTTTTTGGAAACAGAAATGGAAGACTGGGACAATGCCTACACAAGTTTAGTAAAATGGAAAGTGCGATTGACAAAAAAAATTCTTCCTGCACTTATTTCAAATAATTACGGTCGTTTAGTTTTTGTTGAAAGTAAATCGGTAAAGCAACCTGTTGAGAATCTTGTGTTGAGCAATTCCATGCGTTTAGCGGTTGTTGGTTTTGTAAAAACTCTTTCGCAAGAAGTAGCGCATCACGGAATTACCATGAATATTATGGCTCCCGGTTATCACGATACGCCTGCCATGCAGCGTATTTTCGAGAAAAAAGCAAGTGTAAAAAAAATTAGCGTAGCCGATGCCAGAGCATCGATTGAAAGCGAAATACCAATGGGCAAAATGGGTGATGCAAAAGATTTTGCTCAAATGGCATTATTATTACTTTCGCCTTCGTCAAACTTCATCAACGGACAAACAATTAGTGTAGAAGGAGGATTAATTAAAGGTGTTTTCGGGTAAATTTATTCATGAATTCATGGCTATAATAATTGTTAGTTATAAATTTATAAAGCGAACGCGCAATTTTAGTAATTTAGCTGCCGTGAAAAAGGAATATGACTAAAAAATCGAAAAAAGTTAGTAAGCGGAAGTTACAATCTTCATATTTTACAACCATTGTCAGCATTAGTCTAGTACTCTTTTTAATGGGTTTGTTAGGGCTGTTGATTTTGAATAGCAAAAAGCTTTCCGACCATGTTAAGGAGAATATCGGTTTTTCAATAGTGATGAATGCTGATGTTAAAGAAGCGCGTATTTTGGAATTGAAGAAAAATCTTGATGCAGCTGAATATGTTCGTTATGCCGAATACATTACACCTGAAGAAGCTGCCATAGAATTACAAAAAGAATTAGGCGAAGATTTTTTAGGTTTTCTTGGTTTTAATCCACTTTTACCTTCAATAGATTTACGCTTAAGTGCGCCTTATGCAAATTTGGATAGTTTGATGGTAATTGAAAAACAATTACTTGCAAACCCGGATATTAAAGAAGTATATTACCAAAAATCATTGGTTGAAATAGTCAATAAAAATATTCGACGACTTGGATTTATATTATTGGTATTTAGCTCTTTGCTTCTTATTATTTCTATAGCTTTAATAAATAATACTATTCGCTTGGCGGTATATTCTAAGCGTTTTATTATCAGAACCATGCAATTGGTTGGAGCTACGCGTGGCTTTATCCGACAACCATTTTTACTAATAGGAATAATGCATGGATTAATTGGAGCGCTAATTGCATCTGCTATGCTGGCAGTAATTATTTATTTTTCAATGCAACAAATCCCTGAACTATTAACTTTGCAGGATTATAATTTATTCCTTATTTTGTTTGGATTTGTTATTTTTTTAGGTGTTTTAATTACATGGTTATCAAACTATTCGGCTGTTAATAAATACTTAAAAGCTAATCCCGATCAATTATATCAATAAGATTTTATTATGAAATAGCCATAAATGGAAAACATCAAATGAAATGATACTAAAGTTCATTATGGCGTATTCCATCTGGCCAAACAAAAAAATAAATAACAGATGAAAAAAGAAAAAAAAACCAACACAGATAAACCTGAAATATTTGTTTTTGCTAAGCACAATTATAAATTTTTAATTATTGGTTTAGCATTTATTTTAGCGGGCTTCCTATTTATGATGGGAGGCGGATCGGATAATCCTGACGAATTTAATAAAGCAATATTTGGATTTCAGCGTTTAACCCTCGCTCCAATTCTAATATTAGCAGGATTTGCTATTGAAATTTATGCTATAATGAGTAAACCTAAGGATAAACCTGAGGCCTGATTATTAAAATTGAACAGTAAAAAAACATTAATTAAAACAACTAAATGATGGGATGGCTCGAAGCATTAATCTTAGGCATTATTCAAGGTTTAACCGAATTTCTTCCAGTAAGCAGCAGCGGACATTTAGAGATTTCTAAATTTCTTTTGGGCGACAAAAGTTTGCCAAATGAAAGTATGCTCATGACAGTAGTGCTTCATGGAGCAACTGCATTAAGTACGCTTTTAGTTTTTCGAAAAGATGTGGTGGAAATATTTCGAGGATTATTTCAATTTAAGTGGAACGAAGAAACTATTTTTTCACTAAAAATTGTACTTTCCATGATTCCTGCGGCTTTTGTTGGTCTGTATTTTAACGATCTTATCGAAACCATGTTTGGAGGTCAATTACTTTTGGTAGGGATAATGTTGTTAGCTACAGCCGTATTGCTGGTTTTAGCCGATCGCGCTAAAACCACAGAAAAAAAAGTGACTTATTTTGATGCTTTTATAATTGGAATAGCACAAGCCATTGCCATTTTGCCAGGTATTTCACGATCCGGCGCTACAATTTCCACTTCGGTTCTGTTAAAAATCG
>CAZTST010000087.1:0-8808 GCA_964616585.1 uncultured Draconibacterium sp. | reverse complement strand
CACGTTTTTCATTTCTAATGGTGGTTCCGCTTATTTTAGGAAAAATGACGCAAGATTTAATGAGTGGCGAAATAAGTTACGAGCCATCTGTTTTGTTTCCTTTAATTATTGGTTTTATTACAGCTTTTATAACCGGCGTTATAGCTTGCACCTGGATGATTAAATTGGTGAAAAATGCTAAACTGTCTTATTTTGCTCTTTATTGTGCTATTGTTGGTGCTGCAACAATTTCATACATTTTATTTTTTGCTTAAAATTTTAATGATTTGCATACTTTCGATTTTCAAGCAGGCGAGCTAATTTTGATAGATAAACCATATAAATGGACATCCTTCGATGTGATAAAAAGCATTAAAGGACAGGCAAAACGTATTAGCGGAATAAAACGAATAAAAGTTGGTCATGCCGGCACTCTAGATCCATTAGCAACTGGTTTATTGTTGATTTGCACCGGAAAAAAAACCAAAGAAATTGAAATATATCAAGCACAAGAAAAAGAATATACCGGAACAATATTTTTGGGAGCAACCACACCATGTTTCGATTTAGAACAAGAAATTGATAAGAGTTTTGATATTTCCAATATCACAGAAGACCAAGTTCAGCAGACTACAACACAATTTTTAGGCGAAATTGATCAAATGCCGCCGGTTTATTCTGCAGTTAAAATTGACGGAAAAAGAGCTTATGAATATGCCCGAAATGATGAAGATGTTAAAATTAAAGCCAAAAAAGTAACGATTTACGATTTTGAACTTACACGTATTGAATTACCAGAAATCGATTTTAAAATTCGCTGTAGCAAAGGAACATATATTCGTTCCATAGCTCGGGATTTTGGCCTTGCTTTAGACAATGGCGCTCACCTTACAGCTCTTCGAAGAACAAAAATCGGCAATTTTAAAGTCGAAGATGCAATGTCGCCTGCTGATTTTAGAACATTATGTCAAGAAGTTTAAACATCTCAAATTAAATCAATTACAATATATCATTGTGAATGAAATTGGCAAGGATTTATCTATAAAATCTTTTTCGTTTTTTTTTCTAAAAGGCAATAAAACACGTTAATTTTGGTTTTAAAATCAAATTCTCATTAAAATTTTATCATCATGAATAAAAAAATTATTGTAGCTGTTTTATTATCGCTATTCTCTTTTGGTGCTCATGCACAATATGTTTTTGATGAAGGCAATGTAGCTGTAAACCTTGGAATCGGTTTTATTTCGAATGAAGGAGTTATCCCTTCTTTTAATTTAAGTGCAGAACTTGGTTTAATTCCAACAGGTGATGTTGGAATTATTTCTGTTGGAGGAGCGTTTGAGTGGAAGTATTCTAAAATCAATGAATTCAGTTACAATCAATTAACTGCTGGAACAAGAGCAGCCTGGCATTTACAAAAAGACTTTTTAAATAAATCTAATTTTGATTTATATGGTGGTTTAGGTCTTGGTTTGCGTCTTCATAAAACGTATAGTTTTAGTTCAGATAATCTTAAGCCAAAATTAAGTCCATATTTGGAAACTTTTGTCGGCGGTCGAATGATGATTGATAATAATTTAGGTTTTTTTCTTGAAATTGGAGGAGGAGCGATAGCCAGCGCCAAAGCAGGAATCGTTTATCGTTTATGATTCGTTTACATGAAAAAAATCCGAGGCAATACCATCGGCATAAAACAAACCTTTTTCGCTTAATTGATAATGAGTATCGGTTTTTAAGAGCTGACCAATTTCAATATATTTTTGAGCTTGATTTTGGAAGTTATCTATCCAATTAGCTTCGAAGTTTTGCTTTAAATGTCCGATTTCAACACCCCATTTTGTGCGTAATCCGGTCATTATTAATTCGTTCCACTCATCAGATTTGCTCAATAATTCTGTTTCGTTTGGAAGTAAGCCCTTGTTTATTGAATCTATATAAGGTTTCAATTGCGCCACATTCCAGCTTCGCGATAGCAAATTAAAAGAATGAGCCGAAGGTCCAATGCCTAAATATTTTTCCCGAAGCCAATAATTTGTGTTATGGATAGCATATTTTTTGTCGAAAGCGAAATTTGAAATCTCGTATTGTTCCATATCGTTTTTTTTTGCAAAAGCAAGTAAAATCTTAAAATGCTCTTCGCCTTGAACATCATTTGGTGGAGCATATTTCCCTTTTTTGATTAAAATATCGTAGGCTGTATTATCTTCTCGTGTAAGATTATAAGCCGAAAGATGTTCGATTTGTAATTCCTTAAACTGGTTCAGATTTTTATGCCAAATTTCAGTTGTGGATATCGGGATACCATAAATCAAATCCAGACTTATTGAAGAAAAACCTGCGTCTTGTGCTCTTTTTAAAGCGCTTATAGCTTCTTCGGCAGTGTGCACGCGGTTTAAATAAATCAAATCCTTATCGTTAAAACTTTGAATACCAACACTTAACCTGTTGACTGGACTTTTCTTTAGCATTTGCAAGTATGCTTTTGTTAAATCGTCGGGATTGGCTTCAAAAGTGATTTCGGCTTCTTTATCAACGTTAAAAACAGTATATATTTTCTCAAAAATTAATTGCAATTCATGCTCATTCAACAAACTTGGAGTGCCGCCGCCAAAATAAATACTCTCCAACTTTTCGCCTTTTAAATAGTTTCTTTGAAGCTCAATTTCGTTAACTAAAGCCTGAACAAGTTGAGGTTTAAATTTAACACTGGCAAGCGAATAGAAATTGCAATAGTGGCATTTTCTTTTGCAAAATGGGAAATGTAAATAGAGACCGGCCATATTTTATGCAATAATACTGCTTTATTCCGTCTTTATTCTTTCACCTTTTCTGTAAGTGTATTACGAATCATTTTCCTCAATTCCAGCTGTTTGCTTTCTATAATTTTTCTCGATGCCGGACGATAATACTGTGCGTATCTGCATTTAGCTAACTTATAGGATAAATTATCCATATTACCGTTTATATCTATACCTAGTTTTATTGGAAATTGACTATCAACTACCGAAATATGGTAATTGAAACTAAGGTCGAAATTATGTCTTCCGGCTATAACTGCCTTGTATTTATCCATTACAATTAAGAACGGATAAACATCAATTTCGTCACGGAAAATCGTGATTTCTGCTGATAAGGAATCCACATTATTTACAGTTTTTTTATTGAAATTAAGCGTCTTTGCAATCTCGCTAAAAGTTTCACCATCCATTAATACTAAATTATTCCCTTTAATAGAAGAAGCTCCTCTAATTGTTGATTTCTTTAAATTATACAAAGAATCGAGATAGGTTTCACCCGCAAAATGAAATTCCCCTTTTCCACCAAAGGAGCGCAGCATTGGCAACAAAGTATCAATATCAGGTATCATTGTAAGCAACTCAGCAATCTCAACATCAAGCATATGATAATCCAGCCCAAGAAACAAATGATTTTTTCTTGGTGTGCGATACATGGCCGTTAGCTGCATGCGAGCAGCAGGGGTTTTAAATTTTAGTTCATCTAGCAATAAAATACCATCTTTAACACGGACATTGCCTCTTATATTGGTTGCTGTGTCCTTGCCCATAGTTGCCATTTTAATGTTAGCGTTTAGCGAAACATCAATTCCTTTAGGCACCATATACGGGCCTGTGGAACTGCTGTTTACAATTTCGGACTGTTCATCATTCTTTGCATTTCCAATACCGTTTGTAAGTGCCATTAATTGAGAAACATCTGTGGTATTTGAAGCAAAGTTGAAGTTTCCTTTCAATATCGAATCACCTCTAAAATAGGATAAAACATTGTTTAACTTACCACTTAATTCAAAATCAGACTTGTCGATTTGTACTTTGGCTTCCTTAATTAAAAAAGTCTCGGGTTCGAAATTCATTTTTACAGAAGGAATTTCTATTGGATGTGCTAGCCCGGAAATTTTTATTGTCGCTTGATTGATGTCGATAAAACCTTTTGTAAGCCATTGTTGAAAAATATCTTTTTGAGTATTATCATTCAGAATATCGGTTTCCAGATCTATGTTCTTAAGTCTAGCCGAGTTTTGCCCAATGGCACTTTTTATCTCTTTACTTGTGTATATCAATTTGATTGCGGCCTCATTAGGTTTATCAATTCTTGGCGAAAGTGATACTTTTCCATACGGTTTTTCTAGGGCAATGCTTATGGAATCCATTTCTGCATATAAAGAATCTAACTTAAAGGAGCATATTAAATCTGGTATTCGATCAGTTTCTCTAAAATCGGAAGTTTCAATTGTGATGGCTGCATTTAGAAACGAAGTATAATAGCTTTTGAGTTTGCTTGCTTGCATATTGTCAATATAGAAGCTTCCAAAAGCAAATTTTGTGTTTTTTGTTGCTGCTTTTTGGTTGGGAAATGAAAATTCGATTTTTGTATTCTCAGTTTTAAGCGATATGCTATCTTGGTTAAGCGTAAAATCAGTGAGATTTATAAAGCCCGATAACTTCATTTTTTCTAACTGAATATTCTCTAATTGTGATAGAGAAAAAGCGGTTTTCATATTTCCTGATGCTCGTCCTTTGATTTCCATTTTCAAACTGTCTGGTATCATCGGATTAAACTCATCCATTTTTAGGTTTACATCTGTTGTTAGGTCGAAATATATGTCTGTAAAAAGATGATTCACCAAACCTTTTAACTTAATAGTCGATTGAGGCGTTTTAGCATTAAACCTATTAATGCGCACAAACGATAAGGAATCAGAAGTTAAATCAGAATAAAAAATAAAATCGCCATCAATATCATGCAAGATTAAAGGGAAATCGACAGATTTTATTCGCCCTTTTTTCACAAGAAGATTGATATTGAATAGTGGCATTAAAGAATCGTTATAAATTCCATTTATACTTCCTTGCGAAGAGACAAAACCATCAATATCAATTCCTTTAAAATAAGATTGGTAAGAAAGTGGCACCATGGCCAACGCATTTTTTAGCGGCGAAGAGCTAAGCTTATATTCGAGATTGGTAATTAAGTTCTCGTAATTGCTGTCATATTCAATGCTGCTATTAATCAAGAATTCCAAATCATTAATTGCAGCTTTTGCATTTTTAAGCTTTAATAACTGACGAGAAGGTATAAAATCAAGTGGCATATCGAACTGTACACCAGCTTCTTGAAAGTATTTTTTGCCAACATATTCCAATGTTATTTGAGACCTGATTACATTAAGAGTGCCGCTTATGCTATCCGAATAGATTGTTCCGGTAAATTTAGCATTGAGCTTATGAATAACCGTATTTAATTTTAAAGAAATATCTTGATAATGAAGGTTTACATCATTTATTACAACTTTCCTTAGGTCGATATGTGGCAATTCTGTTTCCGAATCTGTATTAGAAGCTGGGATTCTGTCGGTAATGTTGTAGTTCGTATTCCCCAGACTGTCGGTAAAAACATTTATAGAACCACCTGAAAGTTCAAATCCGGTAAAGATTAATTCTCCATTTTTCCACCAAGCTTTGGCATCAACAATAACCTCAAGTTCTTCTACTTTCATTAGTGTATCGCTAGGTGCGTCGAGCATAGGATTAATTAATACAAATTGCTTGACCTTTAATCCGAAATTTGGAAAGCTACTGAAAAAAGTTAATTCCACTTCCCCGATTTCTGATTTACAGGTTAGGAATTTATCTGCTTGTTTTTGAACCAGAGGAGTAAGTTTTGCCGGTGTAAAAACAAACCAAAAAGTGAGAACAATTAATATAATAATAAGAGCCAATAATGATAAAACAGCTCTTAAAAAAATCTTGATAGGTTTTTTCATGGGAATTTTATTAAGAACAAGCTAAAAGATTAAAATGATACATTTTTTCTATTTGGCAACTTTTATAAAAGAAAAGCTTTTCCCAAAATCATCGTGATACTTTAAAGAAGTAGCGGTTAATTCGGTAACAGTATAAATTTTTGGTACAGTTCCGCCCATTTCTAATACATGAATATGAGTTAGTTCCGATTTTATTAATGTCCAGGTAAAAGCCTGTGCTTCAGCCTCAGAAACATCATCACCGGTGTCCCATGTAGTTCCGGAGCCGGCAGCCAAATACCTATAGAATAAAGTGCCTGATTGCCATTTTCCTATTAGCAAGGCATCATCTAATGAATCTTCTACTGGTGTGCAAGATACTGCTAGAATAGAAAGCACTATAAATAGCTTGAAATAATAAATTCCTTTTTTTATCATGGTTGTAATAATTTTATATGGTGAAACGAACTCCTAATATACAGTATTTTGTTAAATGGTTTATATATTTTTATTGAAGTACTAATGTAATTATAAATAAACGATAAAATTTACGAAAAAAACAACTCTAAATAAACTATATTTTCAAAGGTTGTTTTTTAAAAATCAACCTTAAATTCAACCGAATAAAACTATCAGTTTTTTTAAAAAAACCGCTAAAAATTCACAGATAAGATGGTTTATCTTTAATAATTTTTTTTACTCTGCTATAAAATAAGAACTCGAATACTTTTTTTGTGTTATTTTATTAATCATTCTGTTATTAAATTATGATTAAATATCATTATATTACATTGATTATTAGCTTTATACGTTAATGGATTTTTTGAAAATAATTTCAAATTTTATTAACTTATTAACACTTAAAAAAAAAAATTATTTTTTATTTTTTTATTCAAAAATGATATAACATTGTACAATATTTGAGTACATAATTTTAATTATTAACAAACAAATTTATCATCCATTATTTTTCGCTAGAAAAGAGATGAAAACAAAAAATGTACCCTTGTCTTTTTCTTCATCGATGCATGAAGACTTTGACGAACCTCCGCCTTCAGGCGTTCTCAAAAAAAAGATTAAAAGTATTCCCCACTTCGAATTGAAGCTAAGCGGTTTTTCTGTTTCTGAAAATTCAGTGAGCTTCAAAGAACGATATTTCCCAGCAGCAACCAACGCTGAGTGGTCCGACTGGAAATGGCAAGTGCGCAACAGCTTTACTTCTTTTGATCAACTCGAACAGATATTACAGCTTTCAGATGATGAAAAAGGATTTAAAGAGGCTTCGCTGAATTTGCCTATACGCATTACCCCTTATTATGCAAGTTTGTTTAATAAATACGATGCATTACAACCTCTGCGAAAAACAATGATTCCTGTTCTGGACGAATTAAAACTTTCTCCTGGAGAAGAATCCGATCCACTTGGCGAAGAGAATGATAGCCCGGTTCCTCTCATTGTACATCGTTATCCTGATCGTGTTCTGTTTATGGTAACAGGTTTTTGCTCAGCCTTTTGCAGATATTGTACGCGTTCGCATATGGTATCAAAAAAGGATAAAATGCATGCTACCACATCGCAAATAGACGGCGCTATTGCATACATAAAAGACCATAAAGAAGTACGAGATGTAATTGTATCAGGAGGTGATCCTCTTACTCTTTCTGATGATAGATTGGAATATATAATTTCTCGACTTAGAGCTATAGAGCATGTTGAATTTATCCGTATCGGTACAAAAGTTCCAGCAGTTATGCCAATGCGAATTACTCCGGCACTAACTAATATGCTAAAAAAATATCATCCTGTATTTTTAAGTTTACATTTTACTCATCCGGATGAAATGACACCTGAAACAAAAGAAGCATGCATACGACTTGCCGATGCAGGAATTCCTCTTGGTAGTCAAACCGTTTTGCTCGAAGGTGTTAACAACAGTGTGGAAGTGTATAAAAAACTGGCTCATGAATTGCTAAAAGTAAGAGTTAGACCTTATTATTTATATCAATGCGATCCTATTCCGGGTTCAGCTCATTTTAGAACAAAGGTTGAAGCGGGACTGAATATAATTCGCGGTTTACGCGGATTTACATCGGGTTATGCCATTCCTCAATTTGTTATTGATGCTCCAAAAGGAGGAGGAAAAATCCCTTTGCTTCCTGAATATATTGTTGGAAAAGAAAATGGCGATATTTTGATTCGTAATTATGAAAATAAGCTTTTCAAATATCCTGATTATACTTAAAATTTCAACATTTTAAAATTACCGCAAAGAAATGAAAATTGGCATAACTTACGATTTACGTTCTGAATATCTTAAAATGGGATTTTCTGAAGATGAAACGGCAGAATTTGATCAGGAAGGAACAATTGAAGCTATCGAAAGCACTTTAAATAAATTAAATTTTCAGACCGAAAGAATTGGCCATTTAAAACAATTAATTTCTCGCTTGTTGAATGGTGAAAAATGGGATTTGGTTTTTAATATTTGTGAAGGAATGTATGGAAACGGCCGTGAGGCTCAAGTTCCTGCAATCCTTGATGCATATACAATTCCCTATGTTTTTTCTTCGCCATTGGTGTTGAGTTTAACCTTAGATAAAGCACTTACCAAAAGAGTAATTAGAGATGCCGGACTTGCTACGCCTGATTTTTTTATTGTTAATACACCTGCAGATATTGAGAAAGTTAACTTAGAATTTCCTTTGTTTGCAAAACCAATGGCCGAAGGAACAGGAAAAGGAATTAACGGCAAATCAGTAATTAATAATAAAGAAGAGTTAAAAGAAAAATGCCTGTCGCTTTTATCTGAATATAAGCAATCCGTTCTTATTGAAACATTTATGAGTGGCAGAGAATTTACTGTTGGAATTGTTGGTACTGGTGCTGAAGCTCGTGCAGTAGGTACTATGGAAATAATTTTAAAAGAAAATGCTGAGAAAAATGTTTATTCATACATCAATAAAGAGGAATGCGATACTTTTTGTGAATATAAGCCTACTTTTGGCAAAGAAAAGGAAGTTTGCGAAAGTTTAGCTCTTGATTCATTCAGATTACTTGGTTGCGAAGAT
>CAZTST010000086.1:5133-14029 GCA_964616585.1 uncultured Draconibacterium sp. | reverse complement strand
GCATAAGGATCGGGCAATAGTTCTGCTAATTGTGCAATTATTGCATCAAAGCAACCGGCTGAACAAGCAAAACCGTTCCAATAATTATCGTGTCCTTTAATTCGTGCTTTTTCAGGATCCAATGCCACATAAGGCCATGGCCAAGGCGTTGTTTCAAAACTTTTTGCTTGAGCTTCATTACTTTTTAAAAAACCCACTCCTATGCCAGCTGCTGTAACACCTGCTGCTAATATCGCTGATTTTTTAAAAAAACTTCCTCTAGATAGTACATCTTTTTCCATATTTTTTTGGTTTTAATAATTAATAATTAACTCTATTATTTTAAATTTTTATATTCAATTCAATATGTCCGTCATTTAATAATATTCAAATTTCCTTTTGGGTTTTCCCCATTGAGTATTGCAAATAAATTCATAATAAGAATATTAGTCTTACTTTAATGCGGCTATTGAATTGGTTAATAGTGCATTAACATAGGAATAGTTATGGGCACCTAAGCTCCCATCGTCCATCAAACCAGTCCAGTTGAAAAAGGCTTGAACATATTCCATATTATAGGTTCCTACTATAGGCTCATAAGCCTGATCTACTTCAACCCAGTGCAATAAACCTTTATTGACTAATAAGTCTCTTAATTCATCAAGTTTTACTTTTATCTTATCCTGTTTGCCAAAATAATTATAGTTTTCAGAAGAAAATGTATGGCAAGAATTACAAGCAGCTTGAGAAGGTTTCCAGGTGTGACCACCTTGTCCATTAGTGTATTCTCCCATATGACATGTTAAGCAAGTAGCTTGAGTTCTGTGCTTTGAACTTGCTACTGTAGGATAAACAATTGGGCCATCAATTTCTGCAAAACCAATGCCTTCAAAAACATTAGCCTGTGGGCCATGATGAGGTCCATAATGTGTACTTGCTATTGTATAAGTAGTAGCAAGCGGATTGCTCATTCCCGGTTCAGGAGTTCTTGTTTGATGACAATTCAAGCAGATATTACTTCCATCACCAAAATCGAGAGATATATTAGGGTCGTATTTTAATGTTACCGGCCCATCAACTCTTAAAGCATAATCAACGAGCGTAAATTCATTATGGATCAAATGACAAGTTTTACACGTAAATGCAGATGGATTTGAAATGTCAGCACCAACAATTCCTGTATCATGAAATTCGATAAACCCTTCGCTTGAATGACATTCAGCACAGCTAGCGCGTCCTCCGGCATAGGCTACATTTACCCCAGCTTTATGAATTGAATAAGCATACTGAATTTTTTTCTGTATCAAAGCGTCTCCTGAATGGCAAACCACACAGGTTAAATTCCCATCAGCTCCATTAGCACCATCTGCACCATCTGTGCCATCACTGCCATCTAAACCGCCTATTCCAGCAGGGCCTTCCTTTACGCAAGAAGATATTATAATGGCAACAGAAAAAAGTAGCATAGAAATTAGGAGTCTTGTTTTCATATTGATTAATTTTATTTGTTTAACTTCATTATATGAAACAAAAATATCCCATTGTTATTTACTAAACAATGAGAATGGACAAGAAAATATTGACTATTATCAATAATTCAAAAAAAGTATATGTCTGTAAAAATAAAAGAAGAAAGTTACTATTTGCTTTGGCTAATACTTATTAACTCATTCATACTCAATATGGTTATGTGTTTACCTTTCATTTTAATAATACTATTATCTCTAAATACTTTTATAGTTCGGATAAAACTCTCTTTTGATATAGCGGCTAAATCAGCAAGATCTTGACGATTTAAAGTAAAAGTAAAGGCGTTGTTTTTATATACATCTTTAGATAAATATAAGATAACATCAGCAACTCTGCTCTCAACTGTCTTATATGTAAGCCTTGCCAATTTATTTGTAATATTTATAATGCTTTGTTGTTTAGAATTATAAATAGCAGCAGCAAATTCCGGGTTATTCTTGAAAATTGATTCTATCGCTTGCGATGAAATAAAACAGACTTCCATTGGTTCTAGAGCCTGATATGTAAGCTGGTGCTCAAAACCAGGAAGAAGATTGGAACAACCACAGGCGAAACCTTTTCCAACAATACTCATTAATAAATCGCCACCACCTATTCTCTCATAATACGCTTTAGCAATGCCTTTAACAAATATAGGATAATGCGTAACTGCAGTTCCTTGTTTCACAACCACTTGCCCTGGTTTAAAAGATACTCTTTTATGGCTTTGCATTAATTCCTGTCGCTCTTCGTTTCTCAAGAAGCTAAAAGCAGAATTCAAATCGAGGCATTCACTTTCACATTCAATATTCATATATTCTAAGTCATTCATTTTGGTGTGTTTAGCTAGCATTAAAAAAAGTAATAAACTGCTAAGTTAAACAATTATAAATATTGTTAGTTATTTAACACCAATATAATTCAGTGTTTTACAACATATTTAGCTTAATATTTTAAAATCCTTACAACGTAAATATACGTCAATACAAATATTTGACGTATATTTGCGTCAAATATAACAAAATGGCACAATCAAAAACGGATTTATTCGAAGTCGGCTTAATAGATAAAGCACTTATTTTTAAAGCATTATCACATCCGGCTCGCTTGAAAATCTTACAATATCTAGCTGAAAGCGATTCTTGTATCACAGGTGATATTTCGGAGGAACTTCCATTAGGCAGAACAACCGTAAACCAACACCTAAAAGAATTAAAAACGGCAGGAATAGTTGATTGGCATACCGAAGGAGTGAAAACATATTATTGTTTAAATCCTAAAAAAATCATTCAAATTCAAAATGCAATACAAGAATTTTTCAACATAATTGATATTAAAAATTACAAATGCGAATAATATGAAAATACTAATATTATGCACAGGCAATAGTTGTAGAAGCCAAATGGCCCAAGGATTCTTACAGTCGTTCGATAAAAATCTGGAAGTTTTTTCTGCTGGAACTGAAGCAAGCGGAAAATTAAATCAAAATGCAGTGAAAGCAATGAAAGAAATAGGAATCGACATCAGTCATCACACTTCCGATTCTGTTGAAAAATATCTAGACAAATCATGGGATTTTGTAATTACGGTATGCGGCGGCGCAAAAGAAGCTTGTCCTGCCTTTTTAGGCAATGTAAAACATCGATTGCATATCGGTTTCAATGATCCTTGGGAGGCGAAAGGAACAGAAGAATTTATTTGGAGCGAATATATTCGAGTTCGAGATGAAATAAAGGAAGGTTTTTATAAATTTTATGTTGATAATTTGAAAATGAGTTGATTTTCAAATTGTTAATTTTCAAATCAATATAATATGAAAGCGAAAGATTTAAAGTTGATAGTTCAGGAAAAATATGGTGAAATTGCCAAACAAAGCATTATCCAAAACCAAAGTTCCTGCTGTGGTAGTTCAAGTTGTTGCGATGATATGGACTACACTATTTTTAGTGATGATTATTCAAAACTACAAGGCTATAACTCCGATGCCGACCTAGGCTTAGGATGTGGTTTACCCACAGAATTTGCTGCAATTGAAAAAGGAAATCATGTGCTGGATTTGGGTTCAGGGGCTGGAAATGATTGTTTTGTTGCCCGAACTTTGGTAGGCGAAGAAGGAAAAGTCATAGGACTTGATTTTACAGACGCTATGTTGCAAAAAGCAAGACTAAATCTCGAAAAAACAGATTTCAAAAATATTGAGTTTATTCTGGGTGATATTGAAAATATACCCCTGCATGACAATTCCTTCGATATAGTGATTAGTAATTGTGTTTTAAATCTGATTCCAGACAAGAGGAAAGCTTTTAGCGAAATACATAGAGTGCTTAAACAACAGGGCCATTTTTGTATTTCAGATGTAGTATTACGTGGGACACTTCCAAAAAAATTGGAGGAAGCTGCCGAAATGTATGCCGGTTGTGTTTCAGGGGCTTTACAAATAGAAGAATACCTTAAAATAATTCAACATCAGGGCTTTACTCAGATAGAAATAAGGAAGCAAAAGGAAATAGAAATCCCAAATTCTATCTTATTGAATTATATAAGTCTGGAAGAGTTAAGGACTTTTAAAAGAGAAAAGGCCGGTATTTATAGCATTACCGTAACTGCCTTTAAATAAAATGATTAATAAAACCATCAATCATGCCATCAAAAAAAAGATTAAAATTTTTAGACCGCTATCTGACTTTGTGGATTTTCCTTGCCATGGCATTTGGAGTGCTCTCCGGATACTTATTTCCTGGGATTGCTGAGTTTTGGGATTCATTAAAACCTTCGCCCGAAAGCACAACAAATTTACCAATTGCCATTGGTCTAATTCTAATGATGTATCCACCTTTAGCGAAAGTTAAATACGAAGAACTTGGCGATGTATTTAAAGATTATAAAATTCTCACATTATCATTAATTCAAAACTGGATAATCGGCCCGGTATTAATGTTTGCTTTGGCCATCATTTTCTTTAAATTATTTCCGGGAGAAAACAACGCGAATCTTCCTTATATGTATGGAATAATTATGATTGGTTTAGCCCGATGCATCGCAATGGTAATTGTTTGGAACGATTTGGCAAAAGGAGATACTCAGTATGCTGCTGGTTTAGTGGCATTTAACTCAATATTCCAAGTCCTGTTCTTTTCAGTTTATGCCTATTTCTTTATTGCCATTTTACCTGCTTGGTTTGGTATTCCAACAAATAATGCCGTAGAAAATATTACAATAGCGCAAATTGCCGAAAGTGTTTTTATTTATTTAGGAATACCTTTTATAGCAGGATTTATTACTCGTTTTATCCTGATTCGAGTAAAAAGCAAAGCATGGTATCAAACAAAGTTTATTCCTAAAATTAGTCCTTTAACTTTAATTGCTCTGTTATTCACCATTATTGTAATGTTCTCACTCAAAGGTGAATACATTATAAAAATCCCATTTGATGTGGTCTTAATAGCCATTCCATTACTAATTTATTTTGTGATTATGTTTTTTCTGTCCTTTTTTATGAGTAAAAAAATGGGAGCAAACTACGAAAAATCAGTAACCTTATCTTTCACAGCAGCAAGCAATAATTTTGAACTGGCAATTGCAGTTGCGATAGCTATTTTTGGCATGAATTCGGGTGAAGCATTTGCCGCTGTAATTGGGCCTTTAGTTGAGGTTCCTGTAATGATTGCTCTGGTAAATGTTGCTTTTTGGTTTAAAAGGAAATATTATTAGAAATCGCTTCGGAAATAAAAATAAAGCGATTTTTAAATTTCATAATTATTGTACTTTTGAGCCATGAATATCGAAGAGATAAGAATATTTTGCTTAAGTAAAGCTGGAGTAACTGAAAGTTTTCCTTTTGATAATGTAACCCTTGTTTTTAAAGTAAAAAATAAAATGTTTGCATTGCTCAGCCTCGATGATGCTCATGGAATTAGTTTAAAATGTGATCCGGAAAGAGCTATTGAGCTTCGTGAAAAATATCCGGCAATAATTCCAGGATATCATTTGAATAAAAAATTATGGAACACTATTCAAATTGACGGATCTATTTCTGAAAAACTTATTAAAGAATTGATTGATCATTCCTATGATTTGATAGTTGAATCGCTCCCAAATAAATTAAAACTGGAATTGGGAAATTGATGATACGATATATTTGAATTAAATCATCGAGTTGTCTTTGTACAACTTATACCCTTAGTTTTATCTCTAACAAAAAACCTTATTTGTAATCAGGCGATTCCATTGTAATAATCACAAGGCAATAATGCCACATACATTCGATTTAGATTCATCAAAAAAAAGATTAAATTTGTGACTACTAATTAAAACTATTTTGCCAATAGATGATATTCACGCTTTATATCATAACAGTAATTGTTTTTATTACACCTGTGATTGCTGTGTATTTTTTTCACAAAGCATTAAAAAAACGCAATAGCACAATTTCTAATTTGCTCAAAGAAAAAGAAAATATTCAACTCCAAAAAAAATCAGCTACCGATAAACTCGAAGATATAATAGAGAAAAAAGAAGAACTCAGTGTTAAATTGGAGCATAAGCAAAAGGAGTTAATAAATTTTGCATTAAATATTGTTCAAAAAAACACTTTTTTAGAAGAATTAAAGCTAACCGTAAACCAGACAAAAAGCATATCTAATGAAACGGAAACTTTAACGAAACTCAATCAGCTATCGCTAAGCATAAACCAGCACATCGCTCATGATAAAAACCGTAAATTATTTCAACTTCAATTAAAAGAGGCTAACAGAGAGTTTTATCAATGCCTTAGTGAACGATATCCTCAATTAACGGAAAAAGAAAAAAGATTATCCGCCTACATTCGTTTGAATCTCACATCAAAAGAGATAGCTTCTTTATTAAATATTGCTCCAAAAAGTGTTGAAATAAACCGTTACCGTCTTCGAAAAAAATTTGGTTTAGATGCAAAAACGAATCTTTTAGATTTTATCTGTCTCATTTAATAAAATCTTTGCATATAAAGGTATGGGATTAGATATATTATTACGAATTAGACGCTTAGCAGCGTTATGTAAAGTTATCTTCTAATAATATGTAAAGTTATTTAATACAATATTCTTTGTTTTGTAGTAGTTTTTTAGGGTCTAAATAATAGTCAATTATAGCTGTTGCGCTTAAATTAGCATCGAAAATTAATACAAATTCATCATAAAATTTATATTCACATGCTAAAAAAATTTTATTATTCAGTAATTTTAGCTATTGCATTTTTGTTTATTGCCAATCCAATGATTGCGCAAACCAACGAGAACGATAGCATTAGAACAAACCAATACGGGAATGTAGTAGATCGAGTTGAGCTATCAGCAGAAACACGCAATGGATTTCTCGTTTTCGAATCTAAAGACCAATCTATGAAATATTGGCTTGATTCGAGAGTATACTTCGATGGAGCATTCTTTTCATCAGAAACTATGAATCCTATTGGTAATGGAGTCGATATTCGCAGAGCTCGCTTTGCAGTAAAAGCTATTCTCGGAACCAATTGGTACGGAGAAATTGATTTAGACTTTGCAGGATCCGGCGTTGAACTCAAGGATGCTTACATCAAGTATGAAAAAAATTCCTGGGATATTCGAGGTGGACATTTTAAAGAAGGCTTTTCGATGGAAACAACCACAACGTCTCGCTATATTACTTTTATTGAGCGCTCATTACCAAGTAAAATGGCTCCTTCACGTCATCTAGGAATACAAACAAACATTAGGGGTAAACGCTGGTCTCTTATCACAGGTGTGTATGGAAGAACTGTTGGTGATATAGAAGAAGTTACTTTTGCTTTGGACAATAACAAAGATTTTGGAATTGATGATGGCTATTCATTTACAGGAAAATTTGTTTTCAATCCTATTTTGCAGTCTGACAGAATGTTGCATATAGGTGCAGCAGCTTCTTATCGCACTCCAAAAACACATCTCGAAATACCTGATAGTTATCGCTTTAGCACACGTTCGCTCTCGAACATCAACAGAAAAAAATACATCGATACGGATGATATCATGAATGTTGAAAGCAATACACTCTCGGGTTTAGAACTAGCAGGATATAGGGAAAATATTATGTTCCAAGCAGAATATATGCGCGACCATATTAATCGCGAAGAAAGTTTTATTGATGCTGATATTGAAGGATTTTATGCTCAAGCCGGAATTTTGATTTTTGGCGGTAAATACAACTACAACGCAGCCGAGCGAGAATTCACTCAGGTTACAAGAGGTAAAGATTGGGGAGATTTAGAATTTGCTGTTCGATTCGATTATATGAATGCCAACGATTTTGATGCCCAAGTATATGGTGGTGCAGGTAACGGAATAACATTCGGACTTAATTATTACGCCATGTCAAATGTTAAATTCATGCTCAACTACTCTTATTTAAATCACGATCGTTTTGCAAATGGAAAAGGCAGTCTTTATATCTATCAGGATGAAAACGGTATTCTTTATCGAAACCCCCTTGATGTTGATATTCCTACCGGTAAAGGTGGTGATGACTTTAGCATTTTCGCATTCCGCATTGAAGTTGATTTTTAATTGTTTAATAGAGTTAATTAAAATAGTAATACAAAAATTTAGAACTGATGAACAAAATATATTATTTAATAATAGCGGCATTTCTAATTTCATTTACATCTTGTGTTAAAGATGAGATGCCCGAAATTGAAGCCCCTTCAACAGCAGACGTAGGTTTGTATGTTAACGAAGTATTTTCAACTGGCGATCCCGATTGGATTGAACTGTACAACAGCAATGCTGACGCTTTGGACATAAGCGGGTTTAAAATATCAGATGGTGCTTTACCCAAATACACATTTGCTGCCGGAACAATAATATCTGCTAATGGTTATTTGGTTTACCCTTGTAATGAATTTGGTCTGTCATCAAATGGTGAAGAGGTTAATCTCTGGGACAACGAAGACAATATTGTGGACCACATTAGCTTTCCCGCAATAGATCCAGGGGTTAGTTATGGACGAACAACTGATGGCGGTGATACATTTGATTATATGGGTCCTACCCAAGGCGCAGCCAATAGTACAGTAAATGATCCTCCTTATGTTGAAGCCCTCCCAATTGAAGGCATTAACGATAATGAAGTTTATAAGTACGTTATTATTGCTTCCGATGCTTCTGGAATAAGAGATGTGAAACTATTTATCGAAACTCAAGACAATGTTTATTATAAAGAAATGGCACCTCTTGGAGGAGGCAAATATCAATTTAACATTCCCGCATTGACAGCTGGAACAGAAGCAGAATATTATGTTGTCGCTACTGACGAAACCGGTAAAAAAACATATTTTCCCGAAACAGCACCGACTACAAAAGCTATATTTACTGTGGCCGATGGTTTAGTAAAATTTGTTGATGTACAATTATCCAAC
>CAZTST010000086.1:0-5123 GCA_964616585.1 uncultured Draconibacterium sp. | reverse complement strand
GATAATCCTGGCGATGGTGAAAATGTAGTTTTCACTGTTACAGTTTTTGATGCCGGTGGCGTAGATGGCGTTAGATTATATTATGTTTTGGACAACGATATTGCCGATAACAAAATAAATATAGACCTAAGCGACAATGGCGATGGCACTTGGAGTGGAGCTATTCCTGGACAAGATGACAATACAATTATAAGATATTATTTACGTGCCACTGATAATGCAGGTTTAAAATCGTATTTTCCAGTAGAAGAATATGATCTTGATGGGAATGTAATCAGCGATTTTGATCACGATGTTGAAACTACTTGGCCAACTATAACTGTAGCTCCATTGACAATCTTAAATGCACTTGTTATTAATGAAATATATGGAGCTGGTTCGCCAGATTATATCGAGCTTTTTAACGGAACTGCAAGTGCAATGGATATCAGTGGATATAAATTACACGATTCTGCCCCTGCAGATGCATACACTATTCCTGCAGGAACAACCATAGCTGCCGGAGGATTTTATGTGCTAAATTGCGATGGCAGTGCAACTACATTGTTTAAGATATCCTCAAGCGGAGAAGACATTACATTGCTGAATGCGTCAGGCATTGTAGTTGATCAGCTACTTATGATTAATTGGCCTGTAGGTCATACGGCTCTTGTTGGCAGAAAACTCGATGGTGCAGAAAAATGGGTAATTCTTGCAGCTACATCAAAAGGGTCTTCAAACAACTAAAACTAAATTAAGTAAACCCACTATGATCTTTTCCAGATCATAGTGGGAACTTTATTAAACTCAAAACTTCCTATGTCTGCTTTTGCAAGAAAATGTATATTTGTATATGACATTTTAAATGATTAAAACAAATTTACATTCTGATAACTGCGGAAGAAATTATACGTTTAGAGTTAAGGTTCATTAAATTATAAAAAAAGGAGATCGCATGAGTACCAATAAACTATTATTCGAATTCCGTTCCTTTGGGCAAGATTTTGGCAAAGCCGAAAAAATACTACTTGAATTAGGTCGTAATATTTCACCTAAAGAAAACTACGATTATTATATTCTTTCAGAATCAAATCAAACATTCAATATTCTTATTCGAAAGAAAAATCTCATAATCAAAGAGCTGGTTTCAACAACAAAAAAGCTCGAAAAATGGAATGAAAATTGCCGACAGCCATTTCCGATTAATAAAGAGTTTATCGAAAATACTTTCTTTCCGGCAACCGGAATTGAAGCACCAAGTGTAGAGGATAAAGAATACGATATTATCAGCTTTATTGAAGAAATTGTAAATCAAGATCCTGATCTTAAGATTGTTGAAGTATTCAAGAGTAAAATTGAGTACATCCACAATAATTGCAATTGCGAAATAGCTAATAATTTGATTAATGGCGCCTTTATTAAAACGTTTAATATTGAATCGGAAAACGTTGAAGATGTACACGCTACATTGAAAGAAATGGAAATTGCTGATAATTTCACCAATACCAATTACCCATTAAAAATCAAACAAATTATTGGGCTGGAACCCTTGACTGATTACAAAATTTAAATTTTGAATAAAAACAGATCGGCTAGCGGAATGTGTTCAGCATTATTTAGAGATGAATCAAAAATATTCAATCTCAAAACAACACAGAAAAAGCAATCTTCCTATATTAAAATCAATATTTATAATAGTATACAATTATGGAATCTGAAGAATTAAAGGTTGGAGAAATTTCAAAACCCCGTTTTGAATTTAGAACATTTGGGCAGGATTTTGATGATCAGGCATATAGAATGTCTCGTTTATCAGTGCCAATACCAGAAAAAGTATGGGAAAGAGAATCAGACGAAATATACATTTTATCGCGTACAAACGATATAAACAATACAAAAATCCGCGATGGTAAAATGGATATAAAAACGTATGTTCAAACAGTTGACGGTCTTGAACAATGGAATCCATTGATGAAAGGCGAATTTCCTATTCAAAAAACAGTGCTTGAAAATGATGTTTTTCCTGCATTTAAAGTCGAAGGCTTGCCTACATTAAATAAAGACGAATACTCTTACAATGAATTTTTGGCAATAATTAAAGCTCATCCTGATCTTCAGGCTGTAAAAGTGCATAAAGAACGATTTGGATATATGGTAAACAATACTCTTTGTGAAGTGGGAAATGTATTAATCAATGGTGCATTACTTGTTACGATTAATTCTGAATCAACAGAGATTGAAGACATCAAAAAAACACTCAAGGATGTTGGCTTAGAAGGCATAGAAAACATCAACTATTTGCAAGCAATAAAAAGGGTGGTTGGTATGATAGACAAAGATTTTGTGAATTAATAAGGTTTTAAATTAATCAACAGAAAAATGGCACAAGAAATAGAACGTAAATTCCTGGTTCAAGGCGAGTATAAATCAAAAGCGAAAAAACAAACTCGCATTACTCAGGGCTACCTTTCGTCTGCTCCTGAACGAACTGTAAGAGTCAGGATAAAAGGCGACAAAGGCTTTATCACCATTAAAGGAATCGGAAATGCTTCAGGGGCATCTCGTTACGAATGGGAAAAAGAAATCCCTGTAACAGAAGTAGAAGAGTTGCTCAAAATCTGTGAAGTCGGCGTAATTGATAAAACCAGATTTTTAATCGAAGCCGGAAAACATACATTTGAAGTAGACGAATTCTACGGAGAAAACCAAGGTTTAACCGTTGCCGAAGTAGAATTAACATCAGAGGATGAAAGTTTTGAAAAACCTGAATGGCTTGGTGTTGAAGTTACGGGTGATGTTAAATACTTTAATGCTATGCTGATGAAAAATCCATATAAAAACTGGTAAGCTCAGATTTTTAAAATAATGCTTAACGAAAAACGATTCAAAAGAATCAGATCAGGCACCAGTGACGGAAATTGATTTTTCGCCAGGCAATAATCTCCTATATCTTCATTATTCCTATCTTAGCAGTACAATAGAATTGTTTTAAAAATGAAAAATTAATTGACGAAAAAACATATGAATCATATGAATAAAAATTATTTTGCCCACGAAACAGCAGTCATCGATGAAGGTTGTACTATCGGAGAAGGTGTTAAAATATGGCATTTCAGCCATATTATGTCGAATTGTACGCTTGGCGATAATTGCAATATTGGCCAAAATGTTGTGGTTTCGCCAGAAGTGATTTTAGGTAAGAATGTAAAAGTTCAAAATAACGTATCAATCTATACCGGAGTTATTTGCGAAGATGATGTTTTCCTTGGGCCAAGTATGGTTTTTACCAATGTTACAAATCCTAGAAGCAACATAATCCGACGTGGAGAATACTCGCGTACTTTGGTTAAAAGAGGTGCTTCAATTGGAGCCAATTCTACTATTGTGTGCGGGCACGATATTGGTGAATTCGCCTTTATTGGTGCCGGAGCTGTTGTTACTAAAACCGTTCCTGCCTATGCACTGGTAGTTGGAAATCCTGCCCGACATATTGGATGGATGAGTGAATTTGGACATAGATTGAATTTTGATGAAAATGGAATTGCTGTCTGTCCTGAAAGTAATGAAAAATATCGTCTAGAAAATGCCGAAGTAAAAAAATTAGGATAATTTCCCTTTTAGTTAATTTTCATAATAATTTTCTGTCCAAGTAATTACTGCTGAAGGCAAAATATGAGCATATAAAATCAAAGCTACAACTAAAATAATGCTAATAGGCATTTCAATTATTGCGTATAAAAGCAACAAAATCAAAACTGAAATTGTATAAATAATATATGCATATCGTAATAATTTACTTGTTAATGCAATTTCTCGTTCATCTAATTCCTTTAAAGGTTTATGAGTAAATTTCCATAATCCTGTTTTAATAAATGTAAAGAATAAGCTTATTATAAAAATAATTATCGAAATAAATCCGGCATATTTCAGAAAAGTATTCCAGTGCTCGTTTGTAGCATATTCGAAAATTACAATAAAACTTGCTAAACTTAAGAAAGTAATTATAACTCCAAATCTCAATCTATTTAATTTTCTTATTTTTTCCATAATAATCTATATTTATTCGATTAATAACTGACTTAGTGGTTTTAATGGTTTAGTCGAAAAAATTACATTAATTGGCAGTTCAAATATTTCAGAAATACGAAATGCTAAGTCTAAACTTGGATTGTATTCCTCACGCTCTAAATAGCCAATTGTTTGAAAATTCACTCCTATTTTTTCAGCGAGTTCCTTTCTGCTAATAGACTTCTCGATTCGAAGAATTGAAATCCTATTATAAATTTTTCGATTTTCCATACTGCAAATATAATATATATTATTGTATATATACAATATTTGATATAAAATAATTTATCATTATTTTTTTATTTTCTTTTATCTCAAAAAAAATGGATTCTAAGATGAGCCAAATCATAGAAAAAATAAACACGCTTTTATTTATCTTTGTATAAAAATTAAATTTATCCATGGATTATACCTCTATTCTTCAAGAAGTTTATAATGAATCATCTAAATATGCACAGCATGGAAAAGTTGCTGATTATATTCCGGAACTAGCTGGAAAAAATCCCGAAAAATTCGGAATGTGTCTTCTAAGTAAAACTGATAAATATTTTGAATTGGGAGATAGTCGCGAACACTTTTCAATTCAAAGCATTTCGAAAGTATTTTCTTTATCAATGGCTTTTTCTCTATTAGGCGAGAAAATATGGAACCGTATTGGAGTTGAACCTTCAGGAAGTCCTTTCAATTCTATTGTTCAATTGGAATACGAAAATGGAATTCCACGTAATCCTTTTATAAATGCTGGAGCTTTGGTTATTGCTGATATTTTGCTTTCTCATTTAGATGATCCAAAAACTGAACTTCTGAAATTTGTTCGAATACTTACGCAAGACGATTCAATTGATTTTGATATAAAAGTTGCACAATCGGAAAAGCAGAGCGGATATCATAATGCTTCTTTAGTACATATGTTAAAAGCACATGGAAATATTAATAATGCTTGTGAGGATGTTCTCGATTTTTATTATCACCAGTGCTCCATAAGCATGAGTTGCAAGCAGTTATCTCAATCTTTTGCACCTTATTCTTCTTTAAAAGAGCCTTTCGATTTTGCATCTATTCAATTAAGTAAAAGT
>CAZTST010000085.1:1071-14057 GCA_964616585.1 uncultured Draconibacterium sp. | reverse complement strand
TTCGTTTTTATTAATAATGAAAGTTTTAGCATGAGTAGGAAGGCTTACAATTTGATATTCCAAATTAAGGATATCTGTTTTATCGTCAGATGCTAATAGATTGAAAACGATTAATTTATCTTCGTTTACTAATTGAGTACGATCATAAGCAATTGGAGCTTTATTTACGCGGGTAACGGTTATAATTCTTGACAGATCGGCAGAAGCTAAATTAGGATTCTGACCTGTTTCAACAGCTCTGAAAATAACTTTATCGTTTCCATAAAAATTAGTTGTGGGTGTATAAGTATATGAGCCTGGAGTTGCTGTGGCAGTCAATATACCATTTACAGGAGCAGAAGCAATCACAAAATTAAGCGGAGCGGCATTAGCTCCATCTTTATTATCATTTGCTGACAGAATTATTGTAAACGGAGTATTTTGAGTAGTTGTATAAGATGCCAGATTAGCAGAAATCACAGGCTTATCGTTTACAAATAAAACATTTAGATCAATTCTTGCTGTTGATGTTTTTGCTGCTCCATCGGTTACAGAATAAGTAAAGAAATCTGCACCGAAATAATCAGCATTAGGAATGTATTTATAAACATTTTTAGTAGTTGGATCAAGAACTAAACTTCCATGAGAAGGCGGTGTTGGAATAGCAAAAATCAAGTCAGCAAATGGAGTTTCATTATCGGAACCAACCAAAGTTATAAGTTTAGGAGTATCTTCGGTAACATCATAATTTGCATTCTGAACCACCGGAGGATAATTTATTTGGTTAACTTTAAGATTATAACTGGCAGTGCTACTTAGAGCTCCATCTGAAATTTTAACGGATAATAAGAAATCACGCACACTCGGTCCGGGAGTTCCCTGGAGTGTTATACTTGCTTGATTATCAACAACCGCGAGAGGCCCAGAAGTTCCTAATGTTAACCAAGAAGGAGAACTTGATACAGAAAATGTTAAGTTTGGAGAGTCAATATCAGTAAAATTAAGTGTCGTTGAGTAAAGCTGTTCCTGAGTAGCAGCTCCAATAGTTTGTGTAATAATTAAAGGTTTGTCGTTGACATTTTTCACGGTTAAAACAAACCCTATAGTTCCAAGGTTATTATCAGCTTCACTGTTATCGGTAACATTAACAGTAATATTAGCTGTTCCAAACCAGTTTGGATTAGGAACAATCTCAAAAACAGATATAACATTTTGATTTACAGTTTGATTATATACAATTGATACGTCTGGTTTGTTAGATGTAATTTGAAGTGTATGCGTATTATTTACATCGCCATCCGTAAATTTAAGATTCAGTTTCAGACGTGTATCTTCATCCATTAATTGAGCACCAATAGGAGTTATTAATGGTCTATCATTTACCGGTCCAACTGTCATTCGGACATTGAACAGATTACTGGTCAAAAAACCATCATTTACCATAACAGGAATCGTCAGGGTTCCAAAATAATTTATAGCCGGAATAATTGTTTGCCCATTTACTGAGTAATTGGCTCCACCGCCAACAAACATAGTAAAATCTGCAGGATAATTATTATCAGGATCGATGACAGTCAAATGTGTTAGTAATAATTCAAAAGGAATATCTTCAAGTGTTGACAATACTGCTTGTCCTGTAATAATTGGAGCATCGTTAATTGGCGATACATTAACTGTTAAAATATCAGAGACAGATTCGCCAAAACCATCAGTTGCGCTAACGGTAATTGTATTTCCATTTGAGAATTTATCTTTTATTGGTTTAACTGTCAATATATTACCTATAATATTTCCTGTAACAGAAGTGCCGGTAATTTGGGTAATAGCAAAGATTAAATCTTCGCCGTCACTATCGGTAAATACAGTTTTCAAATCGATATTAAATGCTGCAAAGTCTTCATCTTTGTTAACTGTTCCCATTGCTGTTCCAATTACCGGAGGATCGTTTGCTGTAGAAACATTAAGTGTTAGAATGTCCTGAACCATTTGAGGTGAGACACCATCCTCAGTAGCTTTAACAGTAATAAGCGTTTGACCGGATGCATTTGTAATTGAAGTCAGTTTCAATTTATTGCCTTCAAATATTTCTGCTGTGGCAATACCTGCCGGAACAACACTAACTATTTCATAAATAAGCACTTCATTATCAACATCGGAAAATACTTTGGTTAAATCAATTAAGAATTCGGCGAAGTCTTCTGCTTTATTTTTAGTTCCCATTGGAGCAATAACCATTGGTGGGTCGTTAATAGGAGTTACTTCAAATAAAATGTTGGATGAAGCTGTTAAGCCACCTTCATCTTTAGCTGTGAAAGTGTATTCTTCTTGTCCGTTCCAGTTTTCGTCTAATATTGAAATGCTTACAATGCCATCAGTTGAAACTGTAATATCCAAAGCTTCGCCAAGGGTGGATTTATCTGGAGCGACTTCAGTAACAGACCATTCAAACAAGTTATCTGCTGTTTCAACATCTTCAAAATAATTTTTAAGGTCGATATTAGCAAATGTTCCGCCTTCAGCAATAATTTGATTTGGAATTGCTTCTGCAACAGGAGTATCATTAACCGGACTTACTGTAAATTTAACATCAGCAAATGATGATAATCCACCTTCATCTTCTGCGGTAAATCTAATAGTTTCGAAACCATTCCAGTTTTCATTTGGAATAGTTATGGTTGCTATATTGTTAATAATTGTAACCGTAAGTTCTGTATTACCCGCATATTTCCAGGTAATTACATCATTAATATCAACATCAATTACATGATTAATAAGGTTTATAGCGCTAAATACCTGACCCTCAATAATTGTTTGATTAGGAATAACGGAAACCACAGGAGCATCATTAACAGGAGTAACATTAAAAATTACATTTACAAAACTACTTGCGCCGGCTTGATCTGTAGCTGTAAATTTAATTGTTTCCTGGCCGTACCAGTCTTTATTTTTCACCATAACCGATGCGTTTTTGGCCGGGTCGATGTTGACAATCAGGAATTGAGCAATGCTGGTAGTCCATTTAATTTGTGAGTCCGGAGTTTCAGCATCTTCAACATAAGCATTTAAAGAGAATGGTGCAAAATTGGTTCCTTCGGTAGTTTCTTGTGGAGGAATTTGTGTAACAATAGGAGGATCGTTAACAGCCGTTACTGTAAATATGGCTTTATCAGTTGCGGTTAATCCGCCCAAATCAGTAGCAACAAAGAATATAGTTTCAGCACCATTCCATTCCGGATCAGTGACTTCCACGGTTGCTATATTATTTACAATAATAACATTTAAATGAGCTGTAGATACTGCTGTCCAGATAATATCTGTTGGATCATCTTCAATATCTGTTATAAATTCATTTAAATGGATTGCAGCAAATACTTCTCCCTCTGCAATTGTTTGATTTGGAATATCAATAATTACAGGAGGATCGTTAACTGGAGTAACAATTAAATTAACAGAAGCATAAACTTGTGCGCCATCTCCATCAGTGGCTTTAAATTGAACAATTTCCTCGCCAAACCAGTTTTCATCTGTAATAGTAATAATGGCTATACCATCAATAATTTCAATTTCAAATACATCCGGCTTTGATTGAACAAGCCATTCAATTTCATTATCAGGAGTTTCAACATCATCAATTATTTTATTTAAGTCGATTTGCTGGAAAGAACCTCCTTCGGGAATAGTTTGTGAAGGAATGCTTAAAAGAACAGGAATATCGTTTACTGATGTAAATGTAAAAACAGCAGCATCTTGTGCTGTTTTGCCACCTTCATCTAAAGCTATAAAACTGATGGTTTCAGAACCAAACCAGTTAATATTAGGAGCAGTAATACTTGCAACTCTATCATTATCAATACTTACTGATAATTCTATATTTCCGGTAAAAGACCATTGAATTTGTGAATCAGGAGTTTCTTCATCTGAAATAAAATCATCAAGATTTATTGTTGCAAATATGCTTCCTTCAGCTAATGTTTGATCAGGTATATCAGCGATTATGGGTGGGTCGTTAAAAGCAGTTACAGTAAATGTTGCTGCATCGCTTGCTTTTAAACCGTTTGGATCGGTTACTATGAACATAACTGTCTCTGAGCCATTCCAGTTTTCATCAGGAGCGACTATGAACGCCACTTTTTCTATAATGCTTACTAAAAGTTCTGTATTGCCTGTATATGTCCATTCAATTTCTTCCAATGTATTATCTACATCTGTGACATATTGATTAAGGTCAATAGGAGTAAAAAATTCACCCTCAATAATTGTTTGGCCGGGAATATTTGTTAGTATGGGAGAATCATTTACAGAGCTTACAGTTAAAACAAAAGTTTCGGTATCAGAAGCGCCGATGGCATCAATAACACTTACTGTAATATTTGCCTGACCATTCCAATTTTCTGCTGGAACTAGTCTATAAGTTGAACCGGAAACATCGCCGGAAAGGTTCTCAATAGTTACATTCTCCTCATCTGATTCTATTGTGATTGTGTGAGTATCAGCTGTATCATCATCGGTGAAATTAACTTCGAGGTCAATGTAAGTATCTTCAGCAATTTCCTGATTACCAACAGGTGTAAGATTAGGAGCATCATTATTGTTAGTTACAGAAAGAACATAAGTTTCTGTATCTGAATTATTTGCCTCACCACTATTATCTGTTACAGTAACAGTAATATTGGCAGAGCCATTCCATGCATTTGCAGGAATCAGATTGTATGTTGAGCCGGATATTTGTCCGCTTAAATTTTCAACCAAAACATTTGCGTTGTCTGAAACCACTGTAATTGTGTGAGTATCTCCTTCATCAGGATCGGTAAAATCAACTGCTAAGGTTTTAGTAGTTTCTTCATTTGTAGTGCTGCGACCTACTTTTGTTAAAACAGGAGCATCATTAACAGCTGTAATTGTGAGAATATAAGTTTCAGTATCACTTCCGCCTCTTTCGTCTTTAACTTTTACTGTAATATTTGCTGTACCATTAAAATCAAGAGCCGGATTCAAAGTATAAGGATAAATTGTGCTTTTTTTATTCAGACCTTCAACAATAACGTTTTCATTATCAGATACTACTGTAACTGTAAATTGAGTTTCGGCAGGGTCGTCAGTAAATTCAACATTAAGTTGTAATGGAGTGTCTTCAGGAGTGCTTTGAGCGCCTATTTTTGTAAGAACAGGATTTTCATTTTGTAGAAATACAAATTCAACGGAATAAATCTGAACAGTTTTTCCATCTTCAGCGGTAACTTTGATAATGGTTATTCCTGGAATTTCGTTTGTCGGAGTAATTTGAACTCCGGCATTTAAGTCGGTTTGAGTAGCTGTTACTGAAGGAACAATAATAGTTCCATAAGGTAATGAAACATAATAATTTAACGTTGCAGGATCGAAATTTTCAATTGTAGTTCCATTCAATAATAAATCGCTTAGTGTGGCATCATTGTTAAGTCCAATTGTGAAATTAACTGTGTAAGTGAGTACAGTTTCGCCATCTTCGGCTGTTACAACAACTGTTGTTGAACCTGGAAGTTGCGTTGCATCTGTAATAACAATAGCTGCATTTTGATCAGTTGCTATTGCAGTAACAATTGGGACTACTGATGTTCCAAAAGGAAGTTCTAAGTTGTAAATTAGAATATCAGGATTAAAATCATCAACCGTTGTTCCATCGACTAATAAATCAAATAAGCTTGCGTTATTGTTTGGTTCTATGTAGGTTGAACCTGTAAAAATCTCAGGAACAAAAATGGAACCAATAACCATATTAGATGAAAATTGAATTGTTTGATCGATATCAGTAATTTGTTGAGTATTTGGGTCGAAGAATTTAAAATTAACTGTCTCATCAGAACCTGAATTACTATAGACCCGAATGGTAAAAATAAATGTTCGTAAAGGATTATAATAACCTTCTGCCAAACCTCTGCATTCTTCTCCAACAAAGGCAGCAAGAGTGCCGCCAGATGTGATATAAACATCGTTAATAACAACTTTTACATTAACATCACCATCATATTCAAAGGAAGGAGGATTAATTTCCCAACCGGTTGGCAATTGTCCAAAACCCGTTAAACTGATAGCAGTTAAAAAAACTGTAATAAAAATTGATTTTAGAAAACTCTGTCCGGAATAAATCTTAGAGTGTAGATAATTTTTCATAGTTCATTTTTTATATAATAATTCTTTATAATGTTCGTTTTTATATTCGAAATAAGTTAATATACTACAGAAAACAGATAGCTAAACATGCTGATAAAACCCATTAACTTTATTAGCTCTTAAGAATTTCGATTTGCCAATATAATATCTTATTAATGAATAACTTGCCTTGTTAACTATCTGTGTTTATAGCAATTAAAAAGTTTCCTTTGAAATTAGAAGTTTTAAAACAATAAACACCTATTAGTAATAAGAGTTTATAACTGGTAGTATTAATAGTTAATTCTGCAGATTTGCAATATATAATAAGGGTAAGTGTAGAGAAACTAATTGAGTTTATATTGAATTGGAAGATTTTCGACTTCAGATATTTTATAACTCAGTTCGGAGAAATTTTTCACTCCTGTTTTAAGCAAAATGTTTTGACGATGAAAATTAATTGTTGAAACGCTTATAAATAATTTTTTTGAAATTTCCTGACTTGTACAGCCTTTAATTATATATGATAATACTTCCCTCTCGCGATTACTTAAAGAATTGCATATACGACGTCCTTCAATATTTAAAGTTTCACAATTGTAATTATATGCCTTAAAGCGATTAATGCAGGATTTAAGTTCGTTAAAATCAATTGGTTTTAAAAGATAATCGAAAACAGCAAATTTTATAGCCCTTATTGCATATTGGCTCTGGGGAGAAGTTAAAACAAATAAAGGATAACAGTTTTCGGCTCTAACCTCCTTAATAATTTCGAAACCATCTTTTCCAAGCATCTCATTGGCTAGGAAAATTATATTCGGCTCTTTTGAAATAATTTCTTCAACAATAGTCGTAGGTTCTTTCGAGATATCTAAAATTTTAATGTCTTCTAATTTCTGTAATAAATATATTAGGCCATTTACAGCTTCAATATCATCATCAATTATTAGACATTTAATTTTGGTCATGATAAAAAACTTATTAGACCTGTGTTTATTAAGGACCAAATATAACCATCAAATTTTAAATTATCAACGATTTTGAAAATAATTTTTATGCTTTAAGCAATATATTGTCAAAAAAAAGCCTCTTAATTAGCACAGAAAGACAATTTTACGTAAGTTTGAAAAAAAAGAAAAATGAACAAGAATTTAATTTATTCAATATCTGTTCCGTATTTTGTTATAGCCATTGCCGTTATTTTTTCAAGGATATTTAAAATTCCGGATTTAGAAAATGCATTCAGGCCAATGCTATTAATACTGTTGATATGGTGGTATGTAAAGGGCAGTTCATTAAACCGTAGCAAAATCTCAAGTGTTTTTATATTTGCTTTGTTATTTTCACTGATTAGCGATATTTTAAGAATGCCTTTATTTAACAACTTCATATTCGGATTGGTATTTTTTATTTTGGCTCATGTTCTTTACAGCAGTTTATTTTTGTGGGAAAGCAAGGGTCGGATTTTCAATAGTTTACTTCAAGGATGGCTTTTTGTGTTTATTTTTTTCTTGATTTTAACTAGTTTGTTACTGGGTTTATTACCGCCGATTATCAGGAATAATTATCAAGTTCAATTAGTTGCTCTTCCAACTTTAGTTTTTGCTCTTTTACTTTTAGTATTATCCACTTATGTTTATTCTCAAGTATTTATTAATAATTTTGGTCGTTTTGTTTTACTTGGAGGCTTGTTTTTTGTTTTTTCAGATAGCCTCTTAGCTATTAATAGGTTTTCTATAGAAGTAAAATTGTCTTCGGTCTGGATACTTGGTTCTTATGTGATTGCTCAATGGATGTTGGTATATGGCTATATGAATTCGAAAAAAGGAATATCTGATTTCTAATCCTTAAGCAATCAAATGTATTGAGTTTTTCAATTAAAGCATAAAATATTGTAGCTTAGCTTAAAAAAAGCCATGACCTCAAAGCAAATAACCTTTTTATTTTCATTTCTCTATTTTATACTAGCCATTTTGGTAATTTCAGTTAAACTGATAAACCTTCCGGATTTGGAAAATATTTTCAAGCCTTTTTTAATGATTTTATTGATGATTTGGTATGGAATAGACCAGCGGATGAATAACATCAAAATCAACATGATATTTATCTTAGCAATTTTCTTCTCCTTGCTTGGAGATGTTTTTCTAATGCCATTTTTCGATCATTTTATTTTTGGTCTTGTGTTTTTCTTGATTTCGCATTTGTTTTATGTTTCCGTTTTTATAAAAGGAAATATGACAATAATTTTACCAAGTTTGAAACAAGGAAAAATCTTTGTAATTGGAGTTTTCTCAGTCTATCTAGGTTTATTATTTGTTTTAATTCTGGCCATTCTTAAACTCGAAAATATAGTTTTGCTGATTGCAGTTCCGTTATATGCCACTGTTCTTTTGCTGATGGTTTTATCTGCTTTTGTATATTCTAAAGTGCATTTCTACAATTTCGGGCGTTTTGTTATGATAGGCGGTCTGCTTTTTTTAGTGTCCGATGGAATATTAGCATTAAACAAATTTTCTTTTGAAATAGCATTAGCACCTTTATTGGTGATGGGAACTTATACTTTAGCTCAATGGATGTTGGTGTATGGCTATATGAATTCGAAAAAAGTTCGTTAATTTTCTAAACAATAGCTCGTTAAAAAAAATCAATTATTATTGTTTTTAGTCACATAAACTCGATTAATTTTGCATCAGAAGCAATTTTATGAAGAAACCTAAATTCTTAAATAAATACTGGATTTCAATTATCGTTTTATTTGTGCTATTGGCCTTTGTTGATCAATATAATTTTCAGGCACATTTTAAACTAATGAAAGAATTACGCACGTTGAAGAAAGAAAAAGCCTTTTTTCTTGAAGAAATAGCCTCTGATAGTGCCGAATACAATAATTTGTTCGAAAGCAATGAAAATTTGGAAAAATTTGCTCGTGAAAAATATAAAATGAAAAAGCCAAACGAAGATATTTTTCTGATAATTGAGGAGGATTAATATTTTAAAATATTGTTAGCAAGTTAATTATGAGCCCACTTCGAAAAGTAATCCGATGAATAATCTTGTAAAATGCGTAAATGTTTTTGTTCTGTTAATCAGTTAATTATAAATTCGTTGGATGACTAAATTTGCTATTTTAGACTTTTCCGAATACGCTCAATTATAATATTTATTACTGATATTTAATTTTATATTCTTTGTTTTTCCGGCTTAAGTGCTGATGATTGTTTATGAAAATATGCCATGCATACACTAATGAAAATCTCGCAAAGCCGCTAAGACGCAATATCTGACTTTCTTTGTCTCTATTTCATTTCTCCATTTCCCTTAGTCTCTCCATCTCTCCGTCTCTCAGTCTCTTCCTCACTCCGCCTCTTACCACTTCACACTTTTTTCTAAGCCCTAATAATCAAAACTAAACTTTCAAGCCATCATTCAAATATGTACTTTTGCGCAAAATTAATTCTGAATGGCTGTTTCATATATTATTGCTGAAAATTTAACCAAGTCTTGGGGCGATAAACCCTTATTTCAAAACCTGAATATTGTAATAAATGAAGGTCAAAAAACGGCATTAATTGCTCAAAATGGAACAGGAAAAACCAGTTTAATAAATATTTTATGTGGGCTTGATATTCCTGATTATGGAGATATTAGAAGAGAGGAAAATCTCCGCATTGCTTATTTGCAGCAAGAACCAAATTTTGAAAAAGGATTAACTCTTAATGAAGTTCTTTTTCATTCAGATAACAGATTTATTGAAATTATAAAAAAATACCAAAAAGCTTTAAATAATTACGAAAAGAAAATAACTACAGACTCTCAAAGCAAGTTGGAAATTGCCATTCAGGCAATGGATCATGCAGAAGCATGGGATTATGAAACAAAAATTAAAGAAGTTCTGGAAAAGTTTGAACTGAGAAATTTTGAGCAGAAAGTGGAAACATTATCCGGCGGTCAGATAAAAAAACTTGCTTTAGCTTCTATTCTGATTGATGATGCAGATTTAATGGTTTTAGACGAACCAACCAATCATCTTGATATTCATATGATTGAGTGGCTGGAAAATTATTTAAGCAAACAAAAAATGAGTTTGCTTTTGGTTACTCACGACCGCTATTTTTTGGATGCTGTTTGCGATGAAATTATTGAAATAGACCAACAACAAAGCTTTGTTTATCGTGGAAATTACAGCTATTTTATTCAAAAAAAAGCTGCGCGAGAAGCTGCTGAAGCCTCAGAAATTGAAAAAGCAAAAAATTCTTATCGCAGCGAATTAGAATGGATGCGCCGACAGCCTAAAGCTCGCACAACTAAATCGAAAGCACGAATCGATTCTTTTTATGAAATAGAAAAAGTTGCCAAAAAACGTCTTGAACAAAAGCAACTTGATTTTAAAGTAAAAATGAGCCGCCAAGGCCGCAATATTTTAGAGATTAAAAACCTGAGCAAAAGTTATGGCGAACAGGATTTGATTAAAAACTTCGACTATCTCTTTAAACATGGCGAACGTATTGGCATTGTTGGAGATAATGGAAGTGGAAAAACTACTTTTTTAGATTTGATTACTCAAAAAATACTTCCTGATTCAGGTGAAATCATTGTTGGCGAAACCACTCGTTTTGGATATTTTACGCAAAGCGGAATACAATCGCGCGATGATGTGCGTGTATTAGAAATTGTAAAAGAAATAGCCGACCACGTGGAATTAGGAAACTCTACTATTTCAGCATCTCAGTTTCTTTTTCATTTTGGATTTTCTTATAATCTACAACATAGTTTTTATGGCAGTTTGAGTGGAGGTGAAAAACGAAAATTGCATTTGGTGATTACGTTATTGAAAAATCCAAATTTTCTAATATTGGATGAGCCAACCAACGATTTGGATTTGTTTACTTTGGGTCGCTTAGAAGAGTTCCTGCTTGAATTTAAAGGCTGTCTGCTAATTGTTTCTCACGATCGTTATTTCCTGGATCGGTTAGCCGATCATCTTTTTATTTTTAAAGGCGATGGAAAAATAAAAGACTTTGTTGGCAATTATTCTGATTTCAGAGAAATGCAGGATTTTGAAATTGCCGAAGAAAAAAAGGCCGATAAAGCAATTAAGAAAGAAGTTTCACCCGCAAAAATAAAATCTGAGAAGCCACGAAAAGCAAGTTTTAAAGAGCAAAAAGAATTTGAAAAGCTGGAAACAGAAATTGCTCAATTTGAGCAGAAAAAAGTAAGTTTGATAAACCAAATGAATTCCGGAGATTTATCACCTAATGAACTTCAAAAAGTTTCATTACAGTTTGAACAAATAGGGAAGGAGCTGAATGAGAAGGAATTGCGCTGGCTTGAGCTTAGTGAGTTAATTGGCTAAGATTTAGAGCTATCAAAGACAGAATATGGGATTTTAAATATTTGGTTTTTTTTGTTGACTTTTTTCCCGCAGATAACGCAGATTGCCGCTGATATTTTCAATTTTATCATTTCTTGATTATTTGTCTATATTTGTCGCTCCCAAAACCTAACGTCAACATTATTAACTAAATTTTAAAATAGTGAAACTATTAGTTTTTTATAATGATTTTGCCGGATTCGGAAAAGCAAAAAAACAAAAAGAAAAAGCTTTGAATCTGTTAAAAGAAGCTGGACATGAGATTACGCTTATATTAACTCTTGGCGGGAAAAAGACAATCCAAACAGTTAGCGAAACTGATTTTGAAGGATTTGAAGGAATATTTGCTGCCGGCGGCGATGGCACCTTAATGGAAGTTGCAAATGGTTATTTACAAAATCAATCAATTAAAAAACCACCTCTGGGAATTATTCCAATAGGTACCGGAAATGCATTTATACGTGATTTAGGTTATAAAACTGGAGAAATTAGTGAAGTAATTAAAAATTTAAATCCTGCAAAAACAAAATGGGTAGATGCAGGTATAGCCCAAAATGGTAGCGCTCCTTATTATTTCTTTAATATAATTGGCATTGGATTTACTTCTGATGTTACTGTTACAGCTCAATATTTTAAATGGCTGGGTAATTTTGCCTATACTATTGGTATTTTTTATCGTGCTCTGAATCTTAAAACCGAACCAACTGTTTTAGAAGTTGATGGTAAAATATTTGATTTGGAAACACTGTTTGTTGAAGTTTCGAATACTCGTTATACATCTAATTTCTTAATGGCTCCGGGTGCAGCTTTCGATGATGGGCTACTTGATATTACAGTTTTAAAAAAGATGAATACTTTTCGATTAATGAAATCGTTCCCAAAAATATTAACTGGCGAACATATTCATTTACATGAAGTTATGACTATTCAAGGAAAAAATATAAAAATAACCACAAAAAACTCCAAAGCAGTTTCACCCGATGGAGAATTAATAGGTTATACTCCTATTACAATTGGAGTGAAACCCAAGGCAATAGAATTTTTCGCTTAAATTTATTCCGGAAAACCTCTGGGGATAATTTGCTAATTAAAATATATACTTTTTCTCAATATTTATATTCGCCGCTGTTCTGATTGCGTTGCTCATAATAGTCACAAAGGCGGCTCTTTTTCGGTCTTATTTCTTACCTAGGGTTTCGTTCGTACCTCACTCCACCCCAAGCTATTATATCTCGCACTTTCAGTGCTTAGCATGTCCAATAACTTTTAGCGCTTAATTTTCAACTCCAAACTTTTAATCTCAACACTACACTTCTGTCCAACATTAAGGACAAAAAAAACCGTTAAGCTAAAGCAGAACGGTTTTTGTAAATCTAAGAGTCGATTCTTAGTTCAGCATTACAGGCATTATCAACATCAAAATATCCTCTGCCTCATTTTTTCCTTCAACTGGAACAATTAAACCTGCACGATTTGGAGCCGACATTTCAAAAGTAATTTCATCGGT
>CAZTST010000085.1:0-1061 GCA_964616585.1 uncultured Draconibacterium sp. | reverse complement strand
ATTAGAAAGCATTTCTAAAAGGAAACGCGAATTGAAACCAATTTCCATATCCTCACCTGCATAATTACAAGCTAATCGCTCGTTAGCTGCATTTGAATAATCCAAATCTTCGGCCGAAAGAACTAATTCTTGGCCTTGAATTTTAAAGCGTATTTGATGCGTAGATTGATTGGCATAAATAGAAACCCTTTTGATTGAATTATACAAGCTCAAACGGTCGATTGACATCTTGTTATTGTTATTTACAGGGATAACAGCTTCATAATTAGGATATTTACCATCAACCAGTTTACAGCTCAGAATTAAATTATCGAAGATAAATACTGCATTTTTTTGGGAGTATTGTAAGGTTACAGGCTCTTCGTCCTGAGGCAATACATTCTTCAATAGATTTAATGGCTTTTTAGGTAAAATAAATGAGATTTCCTCTTGACTTTTCACATCGTTGCGTGTATAACGAACAAGTTTGTGAGCATCGGTGGCAACAAAAATGGCATTATCAGCTGCCAGAGTGCAAAAAACACCTGCCATTACAGGACGTAATTCATCGTTTCCTGTTGCAAAAATTGTTTTATTGAAAGCGTTTACCAATACATCGGCCGGAATTTTAACCTCAACTACATCGTCCATTTCCAATGATTTAGGAAATTCAGCTGCATCGTGCCCCGAAAGCTTGTATTTTCCTTCACCTGCAGTTAATTCTATCTGAAAATCATCGTCAGTAACAATAAAAGTGATTGGAATATTGGCAAATGTTTTCAAAGTTTCTATTAAAATTCTTGCCGGAATGGCCACTTTACCGGATTCTTCCGCTTTTTCAAGCTCTAAACTCACCGACATAGTAGTTTCCAAATCAGAACCAGTAATTTTCAGTTGATTACCATTGAGTTCAAATAAAAAATCATCTAATATTGGTAAAGTGTTCTTGGTATTTATAACACCGCTAATGGATTGCAAGCTTCTTAAAAGACTGACACTATTTACTATAAATCTCATCTATAATATGTTTAAGATTGATTAAATTCATCTTTAATAATTTGAAGATGTACAATTATTAAAAA
>CAZTST010000084.1:2867-14143 GCA_964616585.1 uncultured Draconibacterium sp. | reverse complement strand
ATACGTTTATGAGTCCTTTCTTTCAAAACCCGCTTGAATTAGGAGCCGATATTGTTTTGCATAGCACATCTAAATACATTAATGGTCATAGCGATTCTATTGGTGGTGCAATAATGATCAACGATAAAACATTATTTGAGAAAATACAATTTATTCAAAATGCCGCAGGTGCAATCATGTCTCCTTTCGATAGTTACATTGTTCTGAGAGGAATAAAAACCTTAAGTATGCGGATGAGCAAACACGCAGAAAACGCTTCTCAAATAGCTGAATTTTTAGAACGCCATCCAAAAGTAAAAAAAGTAATTTATCCCGGATTAAAATTACATCCCCAATTTGAGCTGGCCCAAAAACAAATGAGAGGCTTTGGTGGAATGATCTCCGTAGAATTGGTAGGGAATTTGGCAAGTGCTAAAAAGTTCGTAGAAAACTTGCATTATTTTTCGTTAGCCGAGAGTTTGGGAGGCGTAGAATCATTAATTGAATTACCGGCATTGATGACTCATGCTTCAGTTCCTTTGGAAGACAGACTTAAGCTAGGCATTTCTGAAACGCTAATTAGAATATCAGTAGGTGTAGAAGATATAGATGATTTGATAAGCGATTTGGAGTCAGCCTTCTCTCTAATTTAATCTACCATTATTTATAAGTGATTAAGAGTCTGTATAAATGACTTTTTTTATAATGCTTTGTTTTATTGATTAAAACCCTGCTTCTTTCAAGTGGGGTTTTTCATATAAAGTATAATAATTAAAACAGCAAGCTATCACAAAGACAGCTATTCAAAAATCAGAATTAAATTGAAATTTAATGAATTATCATAGATGAAATTATTATGTTTAACCCTTTATTACTCGAAGAGGTAAAGCAAATCGTAGCCATTCAGCTAAAAAATTTAATACTTACTTTGGAAAAGAACAATATTAGCTTAAAGTTTACTCCGTTAGTTGTGGATTATATTGCTAATCAAGGTTTTGATGTTCTATTTGGGGCTCGACCATTGAAGCGGTTGATCCAACAGCAAATATTATATGAGCTATCGAAAATGATTTTATCCGGACAAATTGAAAAAGAAAGTGCAATTGAGATTGATGTTGAGAATAAAATTCTCGTATTTCGAAATATTTCAAAGTAGAATGAAGCCGAATGAATTCTTTAGAATTAATTGTATTTTATTCTAAGAAACTGTCTAAACAAAATATATTTTTATTAAATATCTGTAAATGAAATGATTATTGAGCTAAGAAGGTCTGAAACTAAATCTCGAAAAGTTTGGCAATAGCACCAAAATAAGCATTATCCCAACCATCCAGAATATTTTCAAAAGCTTCGTCAGGTATATTTGTATGTAAAAGTTCAACGGAAGTTCCGCCTTTAACTTCCCAGAGTTTTATGGTCACAATTGAAGGATTTTCATCATCTTCATCTCCAAAAAACCACTGTTGTATTATACGACTATTAGGTTCAATTGTAAGGTTTTTACCTACAATATCACCTTCCCAAAGACTAAATTCAAAGCCTTCTTCTTCGCTCATAATTGCTTTTTCTCCAGTCCAAAGCTCTATGGTAAAAGGATTTGTAAGTGCAGCATAAACGTCTTGTGGACTTGCAGGAAGATTGTAGTATTTTTTCAGGTTCTTCATCTTTAGCTTTTTAGGATGGATAAATCCTGTGGATTTTTCACTTTTTCTTTTAACAAAGCATAATCAACCAATTCCAACATATTTTCGAAATAACTAAATTTTAATCCTTCAATATATTTTTGGTTAATTTCTTCAATATCTTTTCTGTTGGCCTCGGAAAGTAATATTTCTTTAACTTTTGCACGTTTTGCAGCCAGAATTTTTTCTTTAATCCCTCCTACCGGCAATACTTTTCCGCGTAAAGTAATTTCGCCGGTCATGGCAATCTTATCTTTTAGTTTACGCTGAGTAAACAAAGAAACTAATGCCGTAATCATTGTTATTCCGGCAGATGGGCCATCTTTTGGAGTTGCTCCTTCAGGTATATGGATATGCGGATTGTACTGTTGAAATAATTCAGGATCAATATTAAAACGGTCGGCATGTGCTTTTAAATACTCAAAAGCAATAGTTGCCGATTCTTTCATTACATCTCCTAAGTTTCCAGTCAGGCTTAACTGCCCTTTTCCTTTACTTAGGCTGGATTCGATAAATAAAATTTCTCCGCCAACTTGTGTCCAAGCCAAGCCGGTTACAACTCCGGCCACATCATTATTTATATCTCTATCGCGCTGAAAACGAGCGCGTCCTAAAATATCAATTAGGTCATCAGCAGAAATAGCTTTATTGTATTTTTCATTGGTAACGATATACTTAACTCTATTACGAATAACCTTAGCAATATTTTTTTCGAGGCTTCTTACACCTGATTCTCTGGTATAATCATCGATTATTTTTTCAAGAACATTTTTTGAAAACGATAATTGTTTTGATTTTACTCCGTGTTCCTTAAGTTGTTTTGGAACAAGATGTCTTTTTGCAATCTCAATTTTTTCTTCAAGCAAATAACCACTAAGATCAATTATTTCCATTCGGTCTTTTAAAGCAGGATGAATTGTTGATAAAGTATTGGCAGTAGCCACAAACATTATTCTTGATAAATCGAAATCGACTTCTAAATAATTATCATGGAAATTAGCATTTTGTTCAGGATCTAAGATTTCAAGAAGAGCAGCTTGTGGATCGCCGCTAAAATTATTTCCACTAACTTTATCAATTTCATCCAGCACAAATACCGGATTGGCCGATTCTGCTTTTTTGAGATTTTGAATAATTCGACCGGGCAGAGCGCCAATATATGTTTTACGATGACCACGTAATTCTGATTCATCGCGTAAACCACCAAGAGACATACGTATATATTTACGATTCAATGCTCTAGCTATAGATTTACCCAAAGATGTTTTTCCAACGCCAGGAGGGCCAACTAAGCAAAGAATTGGCGATTTTAAATCTCCTTTTAACTGTATTACTGCCAAGTATTCTAAAATACGTTCCTTAACTTTTTCCATGCCAAAATGATCCTGATTTAGAATCTTTTCTGCATTTTTAAGGTCAAGTTTATCTTTAGTATATTCGTTCCAAGGAAGCTCAATAAAGGTTTCCAAATAATTTAATTGGATTGAGAATTCAGCTGCCTGATGGTTCATTCTCTTTAGCTTCTTTAGCTCCTTACCAAATGTTTCACCAATTTCTGCCGACCATTTTTTCGTTTTGGCTTTTTCTTCTAATTCAGCAATTTCAGTATCGCTTGGAATATCACCTAATTCTTCCTGAATGGTTCTCAATTGCTGGTTAAGAATATAATCTCGTTGCTGTTTATCTAAATCTACTTTTACCTTGCTTTGAATTTTGTTTTTTAGCTCCAACATTTGAAGCTCTTTGGTTAAAATAGTTAAAATTTTCTTTGTCCTTATTTGTATTGAATTGATAGCGAGTAATTTTTGCTTTTCATCGACTTCAATATTCAAGTTTGATGCGATAAAATTAACAAGAAAACTAGGACTTTCAATATTTCTGAGAGCAAAAGCAGCTTCTGAAGGTAGATTTGGAGATTTCTTAATTATTTGAATAGATAAATCCTTAACCGATTCGAGTAAAGCTTTAAAATTTTCATCATTTATCTGGCTTTTATCCTCAATAATTGGTGCGATTGTGGACGTAAAATAAGGATCGCTACTAACCATTTCCACTAACTTAATACGCCTTTTACCTTGAATAATGGCAGTTGTACTGCCATCGGGCATAGTAAGTAATTTTAATATATAGGCCTGAGTGCCAATAGCATGCAAATCATCAAAATTTGGTTCTTCAATTTTAACATCCTTCTGAGCAACAACAGCAATTGTTTTATTGCCACTATTGTAGGTATCTTTTATAAGCTGAATAGATTTATCGCGTCCAACCGTAATAGGAACTACAACTCCGGGAAATAAAACAGTATTACGCAATGGCAAAACAGGAAGTGAATCAGGAATCTGTTCAGTATTCATCTGTTCTTCGTCTTCTTCTGTTAGAAGAGGAATAAACTCACTTTCGTTACTTATTAGGTCTGAGAAATCCAGAAAATTAGACATTTTGAAATTCATATATTTTGACAGTTTGTCAGCTTTTTTTATAATTTAATATTTTTAATTTATCTGAATCTTTTAAAAAATACAAAACCATCAGATTATCAGGCAACTAGGAAAAAATGAAATTTCTTCAAGTTATGCGGTGATAGACTGTTCAAATCATATACCAAAAATGCCCGAAATGGGCATTTTGGAGTTGTTTTTTTTAAAAGAATCAATAATTACTTGTTCCGGCGGTCATATCAAAGACAGAGCGGAATAAATTTTCATTCACTTCATCAAAATCAAGGCCACGACGTTTGTAAACAATTTGTGCTACTTTAATTGCTTTTTCAAGATCATATCGACTAAAACCAGTCGGACCACCCCATTTGAAACTAGAGATAAAATTCCGCTGATAACCACTTCCAAAAATATTTGAATTAATGCCAACTACTGAACCTGTATTAAACATAGTATTGATACCACATTTTGAGTGATCGCCCATAATTAATCCGCAAAAAGTAAGACCGGTATCAATAAAAGATTTTTGTGCATAGCTCCAAATGCGAACATTTTCGTATGTATTTTTAAGATTTGATGTATTTGTATCAGAACCTAAATTACACCATTCAGCAATAACAGAGTTTCCAAGAAAACCATCGTGAGCTTTGTTACTGTAACCAAAGATAACGGAATTGCTTATCTCTCCAGCTACTTTAGACCAAGGACCTATGGTTGTAGGGCCGTATATCTTAGCTCCAATTTTTACCGTTGAATTTTCACACATGGCAAATGGTCCGCGAATAACAGTATTTTCCATTATTTCGGCATTCTTTCCAATATAAATTGGGCCACCTGAGGCATTCAGAGTAGCAAATTCGATTTTTGCGCCCTTTTCGATAAAAATATTTTCATGACCTATAATATTATTTGATGGGCTAATGGGCTCAGATGTTCTATTTTTTGTCAAGCGAATAAAATCCATAATAATAGATTCCCCATTATATTGAAAAATTTCCCAAGGATGATTCAATTTAAAGTGATTGATATCAGTATTGATTTCACTTGTAGCGTCAATTTCATCCAGCATATCAAATTCGTCATCAGAAAGACGCATTGCGATAATATAATCTTCACCAACTAATACTTCTTTAGGTTTTAGACTAAGCACTTTTTCAACCAATTCAGGAGAAGGAACAACTGAGCCGTTAATTAAAATATTTTCTTTACCACGAACAATTGGGTACTTTTCGCTTAAAAATCCTTCGGTAAGTGTAGAAGTTTTAGCATTTAAATGATATTCCCATTTTTCACGTATAGTAAGAATGCCAATTCGTATATCAGCAACCGGACGCATAAATGTTAATGGAAGCAAAGTATTTCTGGAGTTGTCGTCAAAAAGTATGTAATTCATGGTGTTAATTTATTAAGTTAATCGGGTTTATACAATAAAAAATTATTGGTAACAAGTTTACAAAAAATCCGCGATTTTCCCAAAATATTTCTTCAAAAATTATCACCAATTTTGTTTAGTCTAAATATAACAAAAAGCCCTAACTCATAAAAGAATCAGGGCTTTCTATTAAACTAGTTATAAACAAATAATTATTATTTATTTAGTTATATGTTTAGCGTATTTTGTTCTAAACTTATCAACACGTCCTGCTGAGTCAACCAATTTCATTTTACCTGTATAAAATGGATGTGACTGATTAGAAATTTCCAATTTAAACAATGGGTATTCTTTACCATCTTCCCATTCAATAGTTTCTTTGGTTTTTGCTGTCGATTTGGTTAAAAACGCATAATCGTTCGACATGTCTTTGAATACAACATATCTATAATTAGTTGGATGGATATCTTTTTTCATTTCTTCTTTGTTTTTGGGTGTGCAAAATTACATTAAATAATTTATTTTCAAAACCTTTCTTTTTAAGATTTTCACAAAAAATAAATATTATTATGTAATTAATTGATAAATAGATAGATACAATATGATACAAACAATGTTTTGTTAAAATTAATTTTGTTATTATACACTTAAAATGAATTGAAGAGTATCTATTCCATCAGCATAATCCCATAATTCTGGTTGTTGTGCCTTTCCAAAAGGTAAATGAGGAAGACCTTCAAAAGATTCATTACTCACCAGACATTGAATTTTATCCTTTTTATATTCAATTATTTTGCTCAAATCATCAATGTTATCATAATATTCAAAAAATAAAACAGCAATGGGCGATGAAAATAAAGAATCTTCTTTCAATAATACTAATCCATTATCGTGATATTCTATTTTATTTATCAGAAAAATGGATTTATTGTAATCGTAGTTATTGGCATATTTATTATGATGAGCCAGATGAGCATATTTTTTACAAGCTGATAATAAAGCCACGAAATTGTAGTTTTTGGGAATAAACAGCTTTGAAACATTTCGACAACCTAATCCGAAATATATAAAAATATCGTCTGCCAGATTTTCCAAATCATCAATCGATTCCTTTCCATTTAAAACAGCCACTCCACTTCTATTTTTTCGGATAATATTAGGATATTTTCCAAAATAATATTCGAAATAACGCGAGGTATTGTCGCTGCCGGTTGCGATAATCGCATCAAAATCAACTAGTTTATTTTCAGTGAATATTACGTTGTCTTCAAGTTCCGGTTCAAATGAAGATAAAATCTGATGAAGATATGGAAGTAATTTATTGTCGTGCTGCGATAATTTGGCAAATAATCTATTTCCACTAATAAGCACGCTCAAATAATCGTGAAAACCAACAAGAGGCAGGTTTCCAGCCATTACCACTCCTATGGTTTTGTGTTTTTCGACTTTATTTATTCGATTTTCATATTTTCCGAGCCATTGATCAATTTTATCTAATGAAAGGCTATCTCCTATCGACTTTATTGCCGTTAGTAGAAATTCTTTTGTAAACCAAGGGTTGTAATTAGATGAGTATTCGATGAATTCTGTTAAATGCTCGTGTGCCAAACGAAATTTATCCTGATTTGTTGGAGCAAAATTTTCAATCAAATCGCTTATTCGAATATTTTCTGACCTTAATTCAGAAAGTAATCGTAAATATTCTCCAAGTTTTAAAAAAGCTTTCTTCCGTTGTTTTAATGAACTCATACGAATATTTTTTTTTGCAAATCTACAATTTATCGCTCTTTATCGGAAAGGGCTATAAAAGAAAAAGAGAACATAGGTATTCCCAATGTTCTCTTTTTAAATATTCTAAAAGGGAATTACTACATATTTGCAATTGCAGCATCAATAATACTGAGCATTTCTGCAATAGCTTCAGGCCCTAATTGTCCATCATGGCTAAAAATAACATTTCCGGAAGCGTCAAAAACAAGGATATTATTAGAATCATCGGCCAAGCCCCATTTTGCCACTACTGTTTTGTTCATATCTCGTACATAAACTGTATCAGGATATTTTTTTTGTTTGCCTTTTAAAATAGTATTAATTAAAAAGTTTGGTTTCCAGGTAGCGGCCATATTGATAATTGCAACAGAAGCATATACTTCATCAGCATAATCTTTTGCTTTTAAAGCTTCAGTTGCTGCTTCATTTGTATCGCTTTCATCAGGATCAGCATATACTACAACCCACACTTTTCCAACTAGTTCGGAACTGCTCCATGGAGTACCATCTACTCGCCCACCATCTTTTTCGCTAAGTGTAAGTAAGGCAGGAACTTTACCGATTGGCAAAGTTGAAAATAAATTACCTCCTATAAATAAGAGGATTACTAAGAAACCTGTAATTTTTGTTTTCATTGTTTATTGGTTTTAAAATTTTATAATTAAAATATGCAAGAATTAGTAAAAATACAAACAATTCTGAATTAATCAAATATCGGGCAAATTTAAAATCCGAAAATAAATATTTTCAGTTCAATTTATATTAATTGATCTAAGTATTTAAGCATAGGGATAATGTATAAAAAGAATTACTCTATTTTTCATCAGGAAGTTTAACATGCGCCCAATTTTTACCATTTCGAATTCGGTTAAGCTGCGTATGGGTGATTCCAAAGTGCTCTGCGATCTTATACAATTTGTAATCTCCTGATTTAACCATAAGTTTAAGATTGATTACATCGGCTTCAGTAAGCTTGGAATTAGTGATTTTCCCTTTCCGCTTTAGATGCGATTCAATAACACGAGGATTGCTTTTGTTATGCGCTGTCATCTCTTCTCTGGTAACCCATTTAAGATTTTTAAAATAGTTGTTACCTTTGTCATGATCGAGATGAATTACAAAAATTTCTTTTTCATTTCTGTGTTCACAAAACTCTTCAGCAACCAAGCGGTGAATTATGCGCTTTATTTTGTTATCCCAACCTTGAACTGATTTAAACCACATAAAATAACGATACCCTCTAACTGTTGAAAGTTTCATCATTTTAGATTCGTTTGTTTTGTTTGACCAATGACGCAAGCGCCCATAATTCGAGATTTCATAAATCTCATCCTGTTTCAGATCTTTGAAGTTTAGTCGCCGCCATTCTTCCTGACCATAATTTAAATCTATTTGCATACTTATTAATGATTTTGATAAATAAATGTATTTTATCTATCTTCATTATTAAACATTGAATTTTTATATCTTATATTCTTTCAATTCGTATTAATGTCACTTACAAATATAAGAAATAAATCTTAAGTTTGCCACATAATGAATAAAAAAGCTCGCGTAGCAGGAATTTCAATACTTTCGAATTCTTTGCTAATAATATTGAAACTAATTACCGGATTATTAAGTGGTTCGGTTAGTATTTTATCGGAAGCTATCCATTCGTCTATGGATTTACTTGCTGCTTTAATGGCTTTTTTCGCTGTTAAAATTTCATCTAAAGTGCCAGATACTAAACATCCATACGGTCATGGTAAATTTGAAAATGTTTCCGGTGTATTAGAAGGTGTGTTAATTATTATGGCTGCCTTATGGATAATTTTTGAAGCAATTCATAAATTAAAAAATCCAGTAACAATATCCTCTTTCCATTTGGCTGCAGGAGTAATGTTTTTTTCGGCATTGATTAATTTTTTTGTAAGTCGTAAGCTTTATAAAGTTGCCAAAGAAACTAATTCTATTGCCCTTGAAGCAGATGCATTACATTTAAAAGCTGATGTTTACACAAGCCTGGGAGTTGGAGTCGGTATTCTTCTTATATGGATTAGCGGGTTTTCTATTTTAGATCCATTAATAGCAATTGCAGTTGCTTTATTTATTTTGAAAGAAGCTTATCACTTGATTATTAAAGCTTTTAATCCGCTTATTGATGCCAGAATTGAACAGAAAGAGATTGACAAAATATCTAATTTGATTAAATCTGATTTACCCAAAAATACCAGTTATAGCGATTTAAGAGTGCGCCAGAACGGTGCAATTTATATATTGGATTTTGTGCTGAAAGTTCCGCCGCAAATGTCTGTACAAGAATCACATAATATTTGCGATAGACTTGAACTAAATATAAAAAAAGCCTATTTAGATGTTGATATTAAAATCCATGTCGAACCAAAAAATAATTAATTCTTTTTATAAACTATTTCTCCTCCGACTACTGTAAAATTTATATCGGTTTTAGGTATATCTTCAGTCTTACATTCCATAATATCTTGATTTAGAACTACAAAATCGGCATATTTACCTTCTTCAATACTTCCTTTCACATTTTCTTCAAAAGCACTTTTTGCAGCCCAAATAGTCATTCCTTTAAGAGTTTCTTTGCGACTTAATGCATTCTCCATTTGAAAACCTTCAGATGGATAACCAGTCAAGTCTTTTCTAACAACCGCAGCATAAAAAGTTAAAAGCGGATCTATTTTTTCAATTGGAAAATCTGTTCCTAATGGAATCCAATTATTTTGATCTAGAAGTTGTTTATAGGAATAAGCTCCTTTTAATCTTTCCAAACCTACGCGTTCATCTGCCCAATACATATCAGATGTTGCATGTGTTGGCTGAACCGATGGGACTATCGAATATTTTCCAAAAAATTCAAAATCTTCCTGTGCAATTATTTGTGCGTGCTCAATTCTCCATCGCTTATCGTTTTTGCCTTCAAGTACTTCAGCATAAATACGCAACATAACTCTATTAGCCGAATCACCGATTGCGTGTGTTGCAACCTGATAATTATTCTCTAAGGCTTTTTTACAAATCTCACGATAATAATCTTCTTCTTTAATCATTAAACCATAATTGCCAGGACTATCAGAATAAGGTTTTATCATGCAAGCACCGCGTGAACCAAGTGCTCCATCGGCATATATTTTAATTGTACGAACACTAAGTCGTTCGGTTGTATAAGGTCCAGTCGAAAGAAAATAATTGAAATTTTCTTCACTTGGATTCAGCATAGCGTTTATTCTGATTATTAATCCATTACATTTATGCAAACTATCGATTAGAAGAACGTTTGACAAACTGAGTCCGGCATCGGTAACACCGGTCAAGCCTACTGCAAAACAATTTTCCTGAGCTGCTTTTAAAGCTTTTATTCTAGCTTTTTTATCTGCAGCAGGAATAAGAGTTCTGACTAAACTCATTGCATTATCAATTAAAATTCCATTTGGTTCACCGTTTTGCAACATTATTTCTCCGCCTTCAACAAACGATTCAGAAGATATTCCGGCTAATTCCAGTGCTTTACTATTTACCCATGCAGCATGTCCATCAATGCGAGTTAAATACACAGGTGTTTCAGGAAAGAGTTTATCGAGACCATCTTTATTAGGGAATTCTGTAATAGTCCAATCGTTTTGATCCCAACCACGACCTAAAATCCAAGTGTTTTGTCGTTCTTGTTGGAAAGTTTCCAAATTATTTAGTATTTCTTCTTCCGATTTTGTTTCATAAAGTTGAGCTTCCGACTGAATTCCAAGACCATAGCCAAAAAAATGAGCATGAGCATCAATAAATCCCGGATAAACAAATTGACCCTTAAGATCAAGAGTTTCAGTTGCTTTGTATTGCGAACAAATTTCCTCAGATGTGCCCACAGCAACAAATTTACCATTTTTAACAGCAAATGATTCAGCCATAGAAAATCCATCGTTTACCGTATAAACTTTAGCATTTTTCACTATCAGATCAACTTTTTTTGGAGAATTGCATGCACTACTAATAAAAAATAAAGTGATGAACAAATAAAAATGTGTTTTTTTC
>CAZTST010000084.1:0-2857 GCA_964616585.1 uncultured Draconibacterium sp. | reverse complement strand
TTTATTGTTTATTTTCAGCCACGGGAATATTTTGTTTTCTATTTCTCTTATTATTTCTTGAATTGTATCAAATATACCAATTATTTTACTGTTTTTTTGAAGCATAAATTTACTATTTGAGCTATTATAAATTGCTTTTAAAGGCATGTGTTTAATCGAATTAGCATTAATTCCTTTGCGTAATAGTGCTCTTCTTAGCCATTCCAACTCAATTGAATTTCCTTCAACATTTAGAACATCTATTGTTACAATACGCTGCGAAAAATGTGCGGTTTTTAAATCGAAGGTAAGCATATCATTTGAAAAAGCGTTTGAAATATCGCCGTTAAGTACTAAATCTTCAGGTATTCCTGTTCTGAACTTATTTTTATCAGGAAAAAGCCAGATTAAATCAGCCATTTTTAATGCTAATTCCAAATCGTGAGTTGATAATATAATACCTACATTTTTTGTGTGAGCAATTTTTCGAAGTTCAACAAGAATAGCCATTTTTGAAGGAAAATCGAGAAATGCAGTTGGTTCGTCTAAAAGTATTAATGGAGTTTCCTGAGCTAAAGCTTTGGCAATTAATGTCTTTTGTTTTTCACCATCACTAAGTTCGATAAAATTACGCTCGGCAAGAGTTTGTAAACCAAGCAAATTAATAGATTCATCAACCTTTTCTTTATCTTCCTTATTTAGTTTTCCCCAATAATTTGTGTAAGGAAAACGACCCATTGCAACCAATTCAATAACTTTCAAATTTGGCACTTGAATATCCTCAGTTAAAACTACACTTAAGTTTTTAGCCAAAGTTTGATTATCGTATTCTTTAATTGAAGTATTGTTTAATAAAACTTCGCCTTTTAAAATATTAATTTGTGTGCTGATGGTGCGCAAGAGTGTAGATTTTCCAACACCATTCGGTCCTATCAAACAACATAGTTCTCCTTTTTTTAATTGCAAATTGAGGCCTGATTGTATAATTACACTCTTATTTTCATTTGAATAGCCAATCGACAAATTCCTGATATCTAAGATATTATTATTCATCAAAATCCAATCTGCTTTCGTTTAACAATTAAATATATTACCAAAGGAGCACCGAATAATGAGGTGATTACATTTATAGGTAAAACATCCTGAAAGAAAGGCAATCTTGCCAATAAATTACATGCAAGAGCCACTAAAGTTCCAAGCAAAAGTACAGCGAGAATCAATTGTTTATGATCTGATGTTTTAAAAAGCAAACGCGCTAAATGTGGAGTAGCCAATCCAATAAAAGCAATCGGACCGGTATAAGCCGTAACTATTGCTGTTAAAAATCCTGAAAGAAGAATTAATTGCCAACGAATTTGTTTTAGATTAACGCCTAAATTTTGTGCATACGCATCGCCTAAAAGCATAGCGTTCATTGGTTTCATAAGTAAAACAGATAAAATCAATGCAGGGAAAAGTAAAGCAATAAAAATACTCAACTGATTATTTTGAACATTGGCAAAACTACCCAAACCCCAAATTACAAAAGCATGTACTTCACCTTGTTGTCCAACAAAATTTAAAAGACCAATTATGGAAGAAACAGCATAACCAACCATAATTCCAATTATTAATAAGGATGCATTATTTTTAACCTTTTTTGCAGCCAATAAAACGATAAATAATACTAAAAATGCACCTATAAAAGCAGCTAAATGAATGCCTATTTCGCTCAAAAAATTCCGGCCGATGAATGTGCCGCTAATTCCTGAGCCAAGTGTTACCAATGCAACACCTAAACTTGCTCCTGAGCTGATTCCTAAAATTGAAGGTCCGGCCAAGGGATTGCGAAAGAGCGTTTGCATTTGCAAACCTGCCAATCCTAATGCGGATCCAGATAAAATAGCAGTTACAGTTTGAGGAAATCGCGATTCGAAAATTATATGACGCCAAACAATTTCATCTTCAGGAGTTTGCACATTAAAAAGATGAAAAAAAACATTATAAGGAATAGAAACCGACCCAATGGCTAAATTTAGAAATATAAGCACAAACAATAAAATGCTTAATCCTAAAAAAAAAATTAGTGCCTTATGTTTTTTATTCCTCACAGTACAAAAGTGCGATTTTTTATCTGTATTTCAAATGCCGGTTTTTTTTATAATTTAGCCGAAAGGCTTTAGCATGATATTAATTGCAGATAGTGGTTCTACTAAAACAGATTGGATTTTACTTGATTTGGTTACAGGACATCAAACTTATTTTGAAGGTATTGGTTTAAATCCTTATTATTCAGATAGTAACAGCGTGTATATAGAAGTTAAACAATTGTTTGAGTCTGTTGATTCTTCAACGGTATCGCAAATATATTTTTATGGTGCAGGATGCTCAACTGAAGCGAATAAAAATATAATCTCGAAAGGTATAAATAGATTTTTCAAGATTTCCAAAATAGAAGTTTTTCATGATTTGGAAGGTGCTGCTCGTTCTTTGTGCAAGAAAACTGAGGGTATTGCATGTATTTTGGGTACAGGTTCAAATGCTGCATATTTTGATGGAAATAAAATTGTTAGAAGCGCTATTTCTTTAGGATATCTTATTGGCGATGAAGGCTCCGGGAATCATTTAGGAAAAAAACTTATTCATTCAATTTATCTGAAAACAGCGCCAAAAGAAATAATTCAGGATTTCCAAAAAGAGTTTGATTTATCATTAGAAAATTTGCTTAATGAACTATATAATAAGCCCTACCCTAATCGCTATTTAGCTTCTTTTACAAAATATATCAACCTAAATAAAAACAATCCGTTTATTTTGAAATTGATTTATAATTCTTTTGAAGAATTTATGCAATTGATTGTTGTACCGCTAAATAAAGAGAAAAAATTAACAGTTCATT
>CAZTST010000083.1:0-14162 GCA_964616585.1 uncultured Draconibacterium sp. | reverse complement strand
CAGGGATATAATCTAATTTAAATCGTTAATATTCAAGAAATTATGAACTTTTTTTGTTAGTTTTTCAACCCTTGATTTGCATGAATAATGAAACCAACAAAGAAAGTCTAATTCCTTACTGGTAAAACAATTGAAAAATATAATTAGTGTCATAAAATATACAGAAAATAATGCACTGTAAAATATGCGATAATACTAAAAATAATATGGTTTATTCCATAAAGGAAATGATGTTCGGTTTTGATGAAAAATTTATATATTTTCAATGTTCAGAGTGTGAATGTTTGCAAATTGCAGAAGTTCCTTTAAATATTTCAAAATTTTACCCCTCATCATATTATAGTTTTTCTATGATTCCAAGTAACCAAAAATTTGGGCCAATTATGTTGTGGTTGAAAAAGCAGAAAGATATATACACCGTTCAGAATAAAGGATTACTAGGACAAATTCTGTTTAAGCTGCGTCCCAATGAAAACTTAAGAAGTTTATCTCATTTAGAACTAACAAAAGAATCGAGCATTTTAGATGTTGGTTGTGGTAGTGGCTCACTTTTATATGCCCTCAGAGATATTGGTTTTATGAATACCTTTGGAATAGACCCCAATATCAAAAATAATATCAATTATCCAAATGGCTTAAAAATACAGAAGAAATCTATTGATAATATAGCAGGAAAGTGGGATCTTATAATGTTTCATCATTCTTTTGAGCATATACATAACCAGCTTGAAACTCTTATGGCTGCATCGGAATTATTGAATGAAGGAGCATATTGTTTAATCCGAGTACCAACCGTTTCTTCCTACGCTTGGGATTATTATCGAGAAAAGTGGGTTCAGATAGACGCTCCTAGACATTTCTTTCTTCATTCTTTAAAAAGCATTAAATTGTTAGCTGAAAAAGCAAATTTTACTTTAGAAAAAATTGTTTACGATTCTACAAGCTTACAATTCACTGGAAGTGAAAGATACTTGAAAGAAATTCCATTATTCCCCGAATATCAAAACAAGAAGAATTTTAACAATAATTTGTTTTCAAAAAAAGAGTTGAAATATTTTGATAAAAAAACGAACAGATTGAATTTAGAACAGCGTGGTGACCAAGCTTCATTTTATTTAAAGAAAAAGTAAACTGAGCTCTATTTTTTCTCCATCATTAAAGTAAATATATTTATAACTTCTAACACTTTGATTATCTGCACTCTATAGACACAGGAAGGAAAAAGATAACTTTTCAAGTTCACATACTATTTCCATTAATTTTCCGTTATAAATTTGCATTTCAATTTTTGACCAATAATATATGAAAACTCGCTACTCTGTTTATTTGCGACCTTCTACAATAATACTTGACTTTCTGGTTTTAAACCTTTGGTTTTATCTGTTTATTATCCTTCCTGATGCAGTTCAAGGAATGGAAATCGTCAATTTCTTATTAATGATGAATTTTGGTTGGTTGCTGTCAGCTAATATTTTAGGTATATATAAAATCTTTCGTTTAACGAAAATTACCAGAATCATTAAGGATGTGCTTAAACAAATGCTTGTTTTCTCTTTTATGGCTTTTGCTTTCTTCACCATCTATCGTATTAATCTATCAAAAAATTTGGTGAATTATATTTTTGAAATGCTTTTCTTTTTAGGTAGTTCAATCATAATTCTTCGTGCCCTCTCCTATTTTTTTATTAAGCGTTGGCGACTGATGGGTGGTAACTTTCGAAATGTAGTTATTGTTGGTTTGGCCGAAAATGCTCAAAAATTAGCTAACTTTTTCAATAAACGCCAAGAATATGGCTATAGATTTCATGGTTATTTTTCAAATAAACAAACTGAAATACAAGCAATTGGAAAATTGGATGATTTGCCGGCTTTCGCCGAGAAAATAAACCTTCATCAGATTTATTGCAATGTTGCTGAATTAAAAGTGGATGAAATAAATAAGCTAATTCGTTTTGCTGAAAACAATTTAATTGAGATAAAATTTATTCCCGATCCAAAAGTAGATTATGGACAAAATTTGGTATTACAATATTATGATTATACACCAGTTTTTGCATTGAGAGAGATTCCTTTTGAGACTGATATGAAATGGATTAAACGAGGATTTGATGTTATTTTCTCCTTATTTGTTATAGTATTTGTTTTAAGTTGGCTAATTCCAATTTTAGGTATTCTGATTAGGTTGGAATCTAAAGGCCCAATTATTTTCAGACAAAAACGAAACGGAATAAATAATGATGAATTTGATGTGTTTAAATTTCGTTCGATGTATATTAACGGTTATTCCGACAAAAAACAAACCAGTCTCAACGATCATCGTTTGACAAGTATCGGAAAATATATTCGTAGAACAAGCATCGATGAAATTCCACAGTTTTTTAATGTTCTTCTAGGAAGCATGTCCGTTGTCGGGCCTCGTCCTCATCCGGTTTTCCTTACTTCTCAATATTCCAAAATTATTGATAAATATATGGTAAGACATTTTGTGAAGCCCGGAATTACCGGTTTGGCTCAAATTAAGGGTTATCGAGGAGAAGTACTCGATAACGAGCAAATGAGAAATAGAATAAGACTGGACAAATTTTATATCGAAAACTGGAGTCTTTTTCTTGATATTGAGATTATTGTTAAAACTGTTTTAATTAGTTTTAAAAAGAATCAAAACGTATATTAAAGCTATTTCCCTCTTCCTTGAATTACTATCAAAATAGTCCAAATTAATATTTTGAAATCCATTGCTAACGACATATTTTCGATATATAAAATATCGTATTGTAAGCGTTCTATCATTTCGTCAATATTCTCAGCATAGCCAAATTTCACTTGTCCCCAACTTGTAATTCCTGGTCTTACTTTTTGCAATAACTTAAAATGAGGCGCTCTTTCCAATATCTGATCAATAAAAAATTGCCTCTCCGGTCTTGGCCCAACAAGCGTCATATCGCCTTTAATTACAGTAAAAAACTGAGGAAGCTCATCAATTCTTAACTTCCGAATAAATGCACCAAATGGAGTGATTCGGCTGTCGAATTTACTTGAAAGTTGCGGCCCGTTCTCTTCTGCATTGTAATACATCGACCGGAATTTTACCATTTTAAAAACTCTGCCCTTTTTCCCAACTCTTTCCTGTTTAAATAAAACTTTACCGGGAGAAGATAATTTAACTCCTATTGCCGTGATGATCATTACAGGACTCAAAAGAATAATGGCAAAAACTGACAGACTAACATCAAGTAAACGTTTTATACTAAATTGCCAATCGGGCATTAAATCAGGTGATATAACAATTAATGGTGTAAGAAATATTCCCGTGGTTTTTACATTTCCAAATATATAATCCTGGAAAAGAGGAATGATTTTTATCACTACATCAAACAGTTCAATTTCAGTTATTATTGATGTTACTAAATTGGTTTCTGATTTTTCAATGGCAATTATTACTTCTTCTACTGCATATTCCTCTATCAGTCTTGATAAATCTTCAATATTGCCTAAATATGGTAATAATTTGGCAATCTGATATTTATCATCTTCTTTTGCGCCAACAAATCCAACAAATTTATTACCTGAAGAATATTTTTGATTTTCTATATCATGGTATGCTTTAATTGCATTCCCATTCGAACCTATTAGAATAGTATTAAATCCAATTTTTTTCTGATGAATTTGTTTTATAGTACGATGTGTAATTATAAGCCTGCCAATATATGTAAAAGCAAATTGTGCTAACAAAAAAGTAAAAAACAGTTTGCCGGGATCAGTTTTCGAAAAAATAGGATCTTTAATTATCACGATAAAAAAAAGTAGTAAAACACCTATCAATGAAACAATTACAGTTTGCTCAAGTTCTATCAAACGTGTTTTACGATAAACTCGCCGATACATTCCGGCTGCAACATACAGAACATTCCAAAATAGTGGATATAATACAAATCCGAACCAGAAAATATTTTCATTAAAAATACTCGAAATATCAGAGTATAGATTATCATCAATCAACGATTGTCGAAAAATAAAAAAGCCAATCCACACTAATTCAGCTGATAAGATATCAACTAAAATATATTTGAATTTATGAAGTTTCTTGTTCATATAATCTTAAGATATGAATTATGAACGCTTTAAAAAGGGAATTAGTGTTTGATTTTTTCCCTATAATTCAAAATTGCCTAAGCATTCATTTTTTTAAGGATTTTTTGTGCAATATCCAAAGCAGAATATCCATCAAATAGCGATACTATTGGCTCTTGATTGTTACGAATAGAAATTTCAAAACTTCGTAATTCCTCAATAATCGCATTAGTATTTTCAATCTTTGGTTTAATAAATTTAATTTCTTTATCAATCTTTCCTTCGCCTAATTCTAAAACCATTGTCATAGGATCGGAATTACTTAAGTCAACATCGTTCATTTTAACAATCTCAGTTTCTTTTGTAAGAAAATCGACAGCTATATACGCATTACGTTGGAAAAAACGTGATTTACGCATATTTTTCATCGAAATTCGGCTGGCAGTAAGATTGGCAACACAACCGTTTTCAAATTCTAAACGCGCATTGGCAATATCAGGAGTATCGCTAACAACTGAAACACCACTAGCACTAACTTTACTTACTTTCGATTTTACAACACTCAGTATAATGTCGATATCATGTATCATTAAATCTAAAACCACAGGAACATCAGTTCCTCGAGGATTAAATTGTGCCAAACGATGTGTTTCTATAAACATAGGCTGATCAAGAAATGGTTTTGCTGCTACAAAAGCAGGGTTAAAACGCTCAACATGACCAACTTGCACTTTTACATTTGCTTTATTGGCAATTTTAATTAATTGCTTTGCTTGTTTTGCAGTAGCAGCAACCGGCTTTTCGATAAATACATGTTTACCACTTTTTAAAGCTTTTATAGCACAATCGAAATGCGATAAAGTGGGCGTAACAATATCTATAACATCAACAGAATCAATTAAATCATCAATATTATCAAAACGTTTTATTTGTTTTTCAGTCTCAACCTGATCAGCAATATCTTCATTTGGATCGTAAAATCCTATTAGTTCGTAAACATCTAGTTCCTTTATACAGTTAATATGAATCTTTCCAAGATGGCCGGCGCCAAGAACTCCAATTCGTAATGCTGACATTGTTATTTTTTTTACAAAAGTAATTTTTTTTAACAAGCTCGAATTGTTTATTTTCGCAAAAAAAATTAACAATTAAAATGCTAAACGACACTTATAAACATCGTGGGATGCGTAAAAAATTGGTTGAAACTATCCAATCTAAAGGTATTAAGGATGAGGCTGTTCTTCAGGCAATTAATAATATTCCAAGGCATTTATTTTTAGATTCATCTTTTTTAGCATTTGCATATCAAGATCAAGCTTTTCCAATTGGCTCGGGGCAAACAATTTCGCAACCATATACTGTTGCTTTTCAAACAGAACTTTTAGAAGTGAAACCCGGAGATACTATTCTGGAAGTCGGAACCGGAAGCGGTTATCAAGCCTGCGTTTTTGCAGAAATGGGCGCAAAAGTTTTCAGCATCGAACGACAGAAAAAACTCTATGAGAAAACCAAGATATTTTTGACTAAATTCAATTATCGTATTAAACTTTTTTATGGCGATGGTTATAAAGGTTTGCCTGCATTCGCTCCTTTCGATAAAATTATAGTTACTGCCGGAGCTCCTATTATCCCTGAAGAATTATTAAAACAATTAAAAATTGGTGGCCGTTTAGTTATTCCTGTTGATATTGATAAAGATTTGCAGGAAATGACTTCTATTAGCCGAATTGGAGAAAATGATTACGAAAAACGTCTTCATGGTCAATTTCGTTTTGTTCCATTGTTAGGAAATAAAGCTAACGATTAATTTGCCGGATATAATAGATTTATTACCTTTACTTCGCTATGCGAAATCTAAAAATAATTCTAATTGTAGCTGTTTTTCTAAATATTGCATTTTCATGCAATAATAAGAGAAAAGACATTGAATTATTTGAACAGGGAAAAGCTCTTTTTTTAGAAGAAAAATATGATGAAGCTATCCCCTATTTCTCAAAAGCAATAAAAAGAAATATGCAAAACGATCAGGCTCATGCTTATCGTGGATTTTGCTATTATTTGCTCGAAAATTATTCTAAGGCTTTAGTGGATTTTTCAAATGCTTTGAAACAAAATCCTGATAACGGAACTGCTTTATTCGGGGAAGCATGTATTCGTTGGAATTTAGAAGATTATATGATTGCTTTTCAGGAGTTTAATCGTGTTATTCAAATTAATCCAAATCACGACAAAGCCTATTTTTTTCGTGGTCGTGCTTACTTTTATATGGGCGATACTATTAGTGGTTTAAACGATTTATCTCTGGCTTTACAAAAAGATTCTTGTTTTATCGACACTTATTACTTGCTTTCTTCGGTGCTGACTGCAAAAAAGAAATATTCAGAAGCCGACCAATATTTGGAATTGTCTCTTAAATGTAAGCAAGAAAAATTAAGCGATTAGTGATTGAAATCTGATACATTTAATCGGTTTATTCTTTGCATTAAACTTGGATGCGAATAGTAAAAGAAAATATATGTCGGATGTGGATATACTTTTGATAGATTGTTTACTGTGAGTTTAATCAAAGCCATTCCTAAAGCTTTTGCTTGCCCGTAATTTGCTGCGAATGAATCTGCTGCATATTCATTCGCTCTAGAAATAAAATTAAAAAACAAACCGAATATTAGACTTACAGGGCTGTAAATCAAACTAAAACCTATAATTCCTAGATAAAAAGAAGCTTCTATTTGCTCATTATTTCCGGCAACTGCTTGAGCTAAACTTGAGGCAATTGCGCTATCTTTCGATATAAAAAAGGATAAAATAAACAGCATTATTCCAGTTTGAAATATGCTTAACGCAATGCCAACAACAGTGTGTTTCTTTTTATAATGACCAACTTCGTGAGCTAAAACTGCTACCAATTCGTCTTCTTCTAAGTCTTTTATCAAGGTATCGTATAAAACTATTCTTTTCTTTGGACCGATGCCACTGAAATATGCATTTGCTTTGGTTGAACGCTTTGAGCCATCAATAGTATAGATATTATTTAAACGAAAACCTGCTTTTTTGGCAAATGCTTCAATTGCATTTCGTAAACTACCTTCTTCAAGTGGACTTTGTTTATTGAAAATTGGAACGATGATTTCAGAATAAAAAGCAGTAAAAAGCAAACTAATCAAGCTGATAGTTAACCATGCTATCCACCAAAAATCTGAGCCGCTAATCTCATAAAGAAAAACAATAAGAGCCAAAATTCCTCCACCAATAATAACTGCAAGAAGCCATCCTTTTAGCTTATCCAGCACAAATGTTTTTATTGATGTTTTATTAAAACCGAATTTTTCTTCTAAATAAAAAGTATAATAAATTGAGACCGGAAGCATCAGTATATCAGAAACAAAAGCAATCAAGCCAAAAAATAATAAATTTTGAAATAGATAATGTTCGCTTATACTTCTTACAAAAGAATCGACATAAGCAAAACCGCCGAAATAAAAGAAAACAAGTACGGCAATAAACTGAACAACAGATACAATTAATCCAATTCGCAATTTCGCCTGTTCATAAGCCTGCGATTTTTCATATTTCTCCTGATTATACAGATTGGCTATAAAAGTTGGTAACGGCTTCTGAGGATAAAAATAGTTTAATAAAGTCAGTCCGTTTTCCAGCAAGAAGTTGATAATCAAAAAGAAAATAATAAGATAAAAAAAAGTACTTGCCATTTTATTGTTATGTACTCATTCCACCGCAAACATTAATAACTTGTCCGGTAACATAAGCTGAAAGCTCTGAAGCTAAGAAAGTAGCAACATTTGCAACATCTTCAGGTTGTCCGGCACGACGAAGTGGAATAGTTTTAATCCACTCTTTTCTAACATCTTCCGGTAATTTTTCAGTCATTTTTGTTTCAATAAATCCCGGCGCAATTGCATTACATCGAATATTACGTGAACCTAATTCTTGAGCAACCGATTTTGTAAATCCAATTAATCCGGCTTTTGAAGCAGAATAATTTGATTGTCCTGCATTTCCGTTTACTCCAACAACCGAACTCATATTAATAATGGAGCCGTAACGTTGTTTAAGCATATACTTTTGAACCGCTTTTGTAAGATTAAAAACAGACTTAAGATTTATTTTAATAACCAAATCCCAATCTGCTTCTGTCATTCGCATTAAAAGATTGTCGCGAGTAATACCTGCATTGTTAACAAGAATGTCGATACGACCAAATTCCTTAGCAATTTCATCAACCATCGTTTCCGATTGATCGTAAGAGCTCGCATCAGAAGCATAGCCTTTGGCTTTAACGCCAATAGCTTCAAGTTCTTTTACCAGTGATTCTATGTTTTCGTCCATCACCAAATCCGAAAAGGCAATATTAGCTCCTTCCTGAGCAAATTTCAGACATAAAGTACGACCAATTCCACGCGATCCTCCTGTAATAAGAGCAGTTTTTCCTTCTAAAAGTTTCATCTGTTTACAATTTGTTATTTCGGCGTCAAAGATATAAAAAATGCGTTTGCTACAAATTTTCAGAAAGTAGAAAAGGGAAACTGTCTAAGAAAATATTAATTATTTAAACTAAAGTTTAGCTTTTAAATAAAGACTAACTTTAGCTCCCCTATTAGGCTTGTTTTCTACTTCTATCCTACCCTCATGGGCTAGAACAATGAGTTTGGCAGCTGCCAGATTTAGTCCAAATCCCTCAATATCACGTTGTTTGTTTCCTATAAAAGGCTCAAATACGTACGAAAGAGCTTCATCGGAAAAACCACTTCCATTATCATGAATCTCGCAAACCAAATAATCTAAATCATTATAAACATGCAAATCGATCTGAGTTTCATGAGTGGAAAATTTAACTGCATTATCGATTAAGCTATATAAAACTTTCTCAATCAATTCGTGGTCGAGTTTTAGTATTGATGATTTTGGGTAAATATTCATGCTAAAAATCAATTGCTTTTCATTTTTCCATTTCTGATTAATTTTTTCTTTTACTTCATCGAGCAGGTTTACGAAATCGTGATTTTTATTTTGAAGTTTATATGAGTTGACATTTAGCTGAGTTATTAATAACGAAAGTTCAGAAAAATTGAAAAGGCGCTCAGCAGCTTCAGATGTAATATCAATAAGTTCTTTATTATCGTCTTTTATATTTTTCTTTAAAATATCAAGAAAACCCATGATTCCATTTAATGGAGTTCTAATTTCATGACTAATAAGGCCTAAAAATGCAGATTTTGCTTTATCAAGAGATTCAATTTTTTTATTGGCCATTTCCAGTTTTAGAGTTCTTTCTTTAACCTTTTCTTCTAATTTGCTGTTTAATTCTTCAAGTTCTTCTCTGTTCCGTTTTAGTTCCAGATGAGTTTGAACTCTGGCGAGCAATTCGTTAGCATTAAAAGGTCGTGTAACATAATCTTGTGCTCCATACTCAAATCCTTTGATAATGCTATCTTCATCATTTTTTGATGTTAAAAAGATAATTGGAGTTTTTGCCGTTTTTTCTTTTGCTCGCAAAATTTTGCATACTTCATATCCATCCATTTCGGGCATAATAATATCAAGCAAAATCAAATCGAAATCGTTATCCTCGGCCAATCTTAAAGCTTCTTCTCCATTATCAGCACTCGAAATTTTGAAATTATTTCTGAAAAGTATATTTCGCAGAACAACTAAATTTTCATGTAAATCATCTACAATCAGCAAATTATATTTCGGTTTCATAATCCGGTTATTGTATGTTATCTTATTTTATTCATTAATCAAATTATAAATACTAGATTTCCCAATGTCTAATTTATCTGCTACAACCCTAACTTTGTTGTCGTATTTATTAAGATAATACAAAACGATTTTTTTGTAATATTCTTTCATGGTAAGTTCTGTTGAAAAGATATCTTCCACAGCTCCCAATGAACCAAAATTTATATCTGCTTCATCAATTTCATTAGTATTTGATAAAACTGTAGCTAATTCGATAACAGATTTAAGCTCACGAACATTACCCGGAAAATGATAACTCTTAAGTTTTTCCTGTGCTGTAGAACTTAGACTTTTTGAAACCAAATTATTTTCGGAGCAAAACTTATTGATAAAATTACGTGCAAGAATCAAAACGTCACCATCTCGGTCGCGCAAAGGTGGAATATGAATTGGCAATCCAAGTAAACGATAATAGAGATCCTCCCGAAATTTGCCTTCTCTCACCAAATCGGCAAGATTTTTATGAGTAGCAATTATTAGTCGTGTGCTAATCTTAATTACAAGGTTGCCGCCAACACGAGTCAATTCGTTTTCTTGAAGAACACGCAAAATTTTACTTTGCATATTAAGATTCATATCTCCAATTTCATCTAAAAACAAAGTTCCTTTACTTGCTTCTTCAAACTTGCCAATTTTACGTGTATTAGCTCCGGTAAATGCTCCTTTTTCATATCCAAACAATTCGCTTTCAATTAATTCTGATGGAATTGCTGAAACATTAACTGCAACAAAAGGCTCGCCTTTTCTATCCGAATTATAATGTATGGCTTTTGCAACTAAATCTTTTCCGGTTCCCGTTTCTCCTGTAATAGAAACATTTATATTGGTTTTTGTCGCTTTTTCGATAAATGTAAAAATACTTTTAAGAGAACTGCTGTTTCCGACTAAGAGATTATTTATCAAAAACTTTTTTTCAATTTCAGCTTCGAGTTGAACAATTTTTTTTTCGTAACTATTTAGTTTTCTGATTTTTTCCATCGACATCCATAATCTGTCTTTCAACTCTTGATCTTTAACAATATAGTCGAAAGCACCTTCTTTTAACAGATTTACGGCAATTCTGATATCGCTCTGAGCTGAAATAATAATGATAGAAAAATTTTTATTGAAATTATGCAGGTTCTGCATAACTTCCATTCCATTCATTCCCGGTAAATTGTAGTCAAGTATAATTAAATCAGGGTTTTCAAATCGCTTTGCTATAGCTTCTTTACCATTAGTAAAAAGACTTATTTCGTTTTCCGGATTTAGAGATAAGTAATAAAGGATAGATTTTCCGAAAATCACATCATCCTCAACAATAAATATTTTCAAAATATGGACATTTTTTCCAACAAAAATACAATTTCTATTAATAAGATCAAATGATGATTTTGGAATATTTTAAAATTTAACGATTAAATATCAATTCAAGATTATAGAACGCAAAGGATTACTACATTTGTAAAAAAATATATTTAACATGAACCGATTTAACAAATATAGCCGACTAGTTATTTTTTCCTTTTTATTTATCCTAATTCCAAATTTATTTGCACAAGACATAAATAAAGTAAGCATTGGTTTTTATAATTTGGAAAATTTATTCGATACCGTTGATACTCCTGAAGTTAATGATGTAGAATTTACACCATCGGCAGAAAAAAAATGGAATACTCAAAAATATTTCGAAAAACTGGATAATATGGCTAGGGTTATTTCGCAAATTGCAATTGATAAAACACCTGAAGGCTTGGCAATTGTAGGGATATGTGAAGTTGAAAATAAAGAAGTTATTGAAGACTTAATTAAGCATCCTTTATTAAAAAATCGCAACTATAGGATAGCTCATATTAATTCGCCTGATAAACGTGGAATTGATGTTGCCTTAATTTATCAAGCTTCGATGTTTAAAATGGAAAGCTGCTTGGCTTTCCCATTAAAAATTGAAGGCATGCTCGATTTTTATTCGCGCGATCAACTATTGGTTAGCGGAAAACTACTTGGTGAAGAAGTGCATTTTTTAGTCAATCATTGGCCAAGCCGAAGTGGTGGCGAAGAACATTCGGTTGCTTTTCGTAATGCAGCAGGTGATTTAAGCAGATCGATTGCAGATTTTATATTAAATCTGGATGATGAAGCCAAAATAATAATTATGGGCGATTTAAATGACGATCCATTTAATGCTAGTGTGGGTGAGCATTTAAAAGCTAGCGGCGATAAAAATATGCTCGATAACGGATATTTTTATAATGCATTTGCATTGCTGCATAATCCTGATAATTTTGGTTCGTTAGCCTATCGTGGAAAATGGAATTTGTTCGATCAGATAATTGTAACTCCTTCTCTTACAAATGCAAAGCGAAATAAATGGCGGTTCTCAGAAGCTTCCGTTTTCGATGCTGAATTTATTAAAGAACAAGAAGGCAATTATAAAGGTTTCCCTTTTCGTAGCTATGCCGGAAATAGATATTTAGGCGGATATAGCGATCATTTTCCTGTTTATATTGTTTTAGAGAGATAAATTTATTGAGTTATTTAAACTATTTAACTCGTTTAAATTATTGTAATACGGCTTTTACCGCCGAGAGCCGCAGAGTATTATGCAAAGAGCCGCTAAGGTCATGATACTGCTTATTTATTCTTTGCGGTTCTCTGCTATTTCTCCGCGTTTCTTTGCGGTAAAATGATAACTGACAAAATATTCTTTACATTTTATGTATTAGACAAACTAAATAGATAAGATTGATTGAAATAAATATGTTCTAAGAATATGAATAGAATTAAACGTTAAATCTAATATTCAAAATATCGCCATCAGCAACTTCGTAGTTCTTCCCTTCAACAAAAAGTTTTCCTTTATCTCTACATGCAGCTTCCGATTTTAAATCGATAAAGTCTTGATAATGCATAACTTCGGCACGAATAAAACCACGCTCCAAATCACTGTGAATAACTCCTGCGGCTTCCGGCGCTTTCATTCCTTTTTTGATAGTCCAAGCGCGTACTTCTTTTGGCCCGGCTGTAAAAAACGATTGTAGATTTAATAAATCGTAGGCCGAACGTACCAATTTATTTACTCCCGGCTCTTCTAAACCTGCATCCGATAGAAATTCTTTTCTATCATCAGCATCTTCCAATTCTGCAATTTCAGCTTCCATAGCACCTGCTATCACCAATATTTGAGGATTTTCTGCTGCCATTGCTGTTTTTAGCCGGTCGACATATTTATTTCCGCTTACTGCTGATTTATCATCAACATTACAAACGTAAAGCATTGGTTTGTCTGTTAATAAATACATATCTACAATAAAGCTTTTCTTGTCATCGGCACTGACTTCAAAATCACGGACATTAAGCATATTTTCCAAATGTGCTTTTAATTTGCTAAGAACTTCAGCTCCATGTTTGGCACTTTTTTCGCCTGTTCGGGCAAGTTTCTCCATGCGTTGAAGTTTGCGTTCAACCAAATCCAAATCGCGGATTTGCAATTCAAAATCTACTATTTCTTTGTCTCTTACAGGATCAACCGAACCTTCGATATGAGGCGAATTTTCATCATCGAAACAACGCAAAACATGGATTAAGGCATTGGTTTGCTGAATATCAGCTAAAAACTTATTACCGACTCCTTCGCCCTGACTGGCACCTTTTGTTAAGCCGGGAATATCAACTAAATCAACCGTGGCGGTTATAACTTTTTGCGATTTAATAAGTTCATCAATCATAAATAAACGTGGGTCTATTACGTTTACCATACCGACATTAGATTTATTTGTTGAAAAGGCAAAACTTGAAATCTCGGCCTTAGTATTTGAAACACAGTTAAAAATGCTTGTCTTTCCGATATTCGACAAGCCAATAATTCCACAAGTTAATGCCATTCTATAATAGATTTGAGCTGTAAATAATTTAAAAAAATCCCTTTCTGAAATTTTGTGCAAAGATAAACATTTGAGGAGAAAGATTTGCCTGTTAAAGTTTATTGGCTAAATATTTTGTCTGAAGGACTATATTGGAGATCCGCTAGTGAACATGCTTGTCTATTTTATCTATAGTAAAACTTGATATCAAAGGTTAGTATTTTTATTGAGCAGGATCGCAATACCTTTTTGGAGCAAGGTCGAAAAGCCTGTGTTAGGCAAGGTCGAAATAAGATTTGTTGAGAGCCAACTATCTTTTCTATTAAGGTTCAAATTTTGAAAAAATAAGGTTTTATTAATAATTTATAATCTCACAGATTATCGACTTATTTTAAATCTAAAAACCTTATATTCTGCTTTTTAACCTACTATATGACTATTCAGAAATGTATAACTCTACGAGGGTTCAAAACCCTCGTAGAGTTTTTGG
>CAZTST010000082.1:0-14199 GCA_964616585.1 uncultured Draconibacterium sp. | reverse complement strand
AATCTGAGTAAATCATAAAATTAAATTAATTATAGTTTTTGCAATAAAACAAACTTAAACTTGTTCTTAAAACAGTTATAATTTTGCTAAAAATTAAAAATAGTATCTTTGTTTAAAACCTGATTATGAGCTTGCGTGCTGTATTCTTGTCATTGCTCTTTTTGATAATTCCATTTTTTGCATGGACTCAAAACCTTAATACACATTCAAAAAAAGCAGAAAGCAATTTTATTGAAGCAACAAAAGAATTTACTCTTGGAAATTATATTTCTGCCGAAATGCAATTAATTAAAGCATTGAAATTTGATGCAAACTTCGCTGAAGCTTATTTCCTTATGGCCGAAATAAAAGATGAAATTGGTTACACAATAGATGCAATAGAATTTTATAAAAAAGGACTTTGCATTAACTCTGATTTTTATCCAAAAGGGCATTATTATTTAGCCAAACTATATATTAAAGAAGGTTATTATAATGAAGCTCTCAAATCTTTCAATAAATTTCTAAGTTTCTCAAATAATATTCTATTTTTTATTGAAGATGCTGAACTACAAAGAGAAAATTGTCTTTTCGCAATCGAAGCAATCCAAAATCCGGTCGATTTCAAACTTCAGAATTTAGGCACTAATATCAACTCAAATAAATCAGAGTATTTTCCAACACTTACCGTTGATAATCGGTTCTTATTGTTCAATCAACGACTCGACAGAATAAGCAAAGGCGAGCAGGAAGATTTTATCGGAGCTGAATTAATCGACAGCATTTGGCAAAAATCTTATCCAATTGATGAACTTAACACACCATTGATGGTTATACAGATGTTAACCACAAGGTTGAAAAATGAAATAGCCGTTTAAAAAGTTGTATATTTGTAAAAAAAATAAACCATGAGACAGATTTTTGACGAAACTATCAAAGAAACACTCAATCAAAGGCTTAGAAAATTGGAAGAATATTTCAATGCTGATGTCATTTTTCATTATGGAGAAATACATCCATCATTAGAAAAAGCATTTCGCGACTTTATTGAGCAACTAAAAAAAGATGCAGAATATGACAGAAATAAATTAGTGGTTTTTTTGAATACACCTGGAGGCAGTGCAGAGACAGTTGAAAAAATGGTTTCAGTTATTCGTTTTCATTATAATGAGGTTTATTTTGTTGTTCCTGATTACGCAATGTCAGCTGGAACAATACTGTGTATGTCAGGGGACAAAATATTTATGGATTATTCTTCTTCTCTCGGTCCAATTGATCCACAAGTATATAATGGGAAAAATTGGGTTCCAGCATTAGGGTATTTAGATAAAGTAGAAGAACTTATTGGAAAGTCTGCTAATAACCAACTTACAGAAGCTGAATTTATGATTCTTCAAAAAATAGATTTAGCAGAGTTAAGGAGTTATGAAATGGCAAGAAATTTAACAGTCGCTTTACTTAAAGATTGGTTGGTAAATTTTAAATTCAAAGATTGGAATACCCATAATTCTAATGGACAGGACGTTACAAAAGCAGAAAAAGAAGCAAGAGCCGAAGACATTGCAAATAAACTTAGCAATAATAGTATTTGGCATTCTCATGGTAGGTCTATAGGAATTGAAACTTTAACTAAATTTTTAAAATTAAAAATTGAAGACTATTCCAATAACGAAGAGTTAAGAGAGTTAATAAGAGGCTATAATGACTTAATTTGTGAACATATAATAAGATTAGGTGGTAAAGCGTTTGTACATTCAAGAGTATTTTTCTAAATTTGTAGCAAAATGGAAACAAAATCAACAACAGAAAGACTTACAGAATTAATAGCAAAGGAGACTAAAATATTTGCTGAAAAAGAAAGTTCTTTAAAGGAAGCCTACTCTAAGTTTTCAAAAATAGGAATTGAAACTAAGTCAACATACAGTTTCCCTTTAAAAGATACGATTGGAAAAACATTTAGAGAACAGGTTCAATTTATCTCAGCAGATCAAGACTTAGTTGCTAATACAGGCTATATGCAATAAGGATTTCAGTAGTATTTCTAGCATTCTACTCCGCATAATTTTCGTGTCCGTGAACAGGTTATTAGCTCGCAATCCCTTACTGCTTCTACACTCAAACGTTAATATAGTAAAAATTAAACTGAACCAAGTTTATCCACTTTCTATAAGACAAATTTAATTCACTGTAAAAAGTAAAAACCATATCTTTGTTTAAAATCCGAGTATGATTTTGCGCATATTTTTTTTGGCACTCAGTTTAAGCTTATTTCCGATAAGCAATCAAGCACAAAATCTTCATAATCAATCAAAAAAGGCGGAAAAATATTTTATTGAAGCAAGGAAAGAATATACACTCGGCAATAATATTCAAGCTGAGATGATTTTAACAAAAGCCTTAAAAGCTGATAATAATTTTCTCGCGGCATATTTTTTAATAGCTACTATTAAGAACGAATTAGGTTATCCCTTAGATGCTATTGATTATTATAAAAAAGGGCTTGCCATCAATCCAGATGCCGCACCAACCGGCCATTATTATTTAGCTGAAATATATTTTTCCCAAGGAATGTACTCTGAAGCAAAGCAGGCTTTTAAAAAATGTTTAAGCTTTACTAATATCAGTCCACGCATAAAGGATATTGCTGAATTTCAATTGAATAACTGCATTTTTGCTTTGGAAGCCATCAAACATCCGCTTACTTTTGAACTAAAAAATTTAGGAGCGAATATAAATACTAAGTATTCAGAATATTTTCCATCACTTACTGTGGATAATCAGTTTTTGCTGTTTACAAGAAGGCTCGACAATCAAAGCAACGGTGAGCAGGAAGATTTTTTTGCTGCAGTTTTATTCGACAGTTTATGGCAATTGAGCTTCCCCATTAACGAATTAAATACTCCTTTTAACGAAGGTGCTTCCAGCCTTTCGGCTGATGGAAAAACGCTTGTTTTTACAGCCTGTGAAAATTATGGCGATTATGGTGGCGAAAGAAATGGTTATGGAAGCTGCGATTTGTTTTTTGCTCGTAAAATAGGAAATCATTGGAGCAAACCCATTAATATTGGCACTCCGATTAATACGTCAAATTGGGAAAGTCAAGCTTCACTTTCTTCTGATGGAAAAAGTATTTATTTTATTCGCGCTCAAAAAAAAGCCCAAGGTCATTCAGATATTTATCGTGCCGATTTGGACGAAAATGGTTTTTGGAAAACACCAATAAAGTTGAATTCAAATATAAATACAAACAAAGACGAGCAATCAGTTTTTATTCATCCCGATAATCAAACTTTATATTTTTCTTCGAATGGACATATTGGAATGGGCGGAACTGATTTGTATATGGCCAAATGGAATGAAGAAATTCAGGATTGGGGAGAAGCCTTAAATCTTGGCTATCCAATTAATACGCATAACGATGAAAGCAGTATTTTAGTAGCACCTGATGGAAAGCTGGCATATTTTGCTTCCGAACGGAAAGATGGATTTGGAAAGCTTGATATTTATTCTTTTCAACTACCTGAAAATATTCAACCTGAAAAGATTACATATTTTAAAGGAATAGTATTTAATGCTAGTACTCAGGAGCTTTTAAGTGCGCAATTCGAACTTATTGATTTAGAAAACGGAAAACAAATGTTTTATTCGGTTTCCGATGCAAGTGATGGCAGCTTTTTATTAACACTGAATCTTGGCCGCAATTATTTGCTAAATATTTCAAAACCAGGCTATTTATTTTATTCCGACCAGTTTCTAATGGAGAACATTTTTAGCAATCAAAATCCATTTTTAAAAGATATTCCACTACAACCCATTGCTTTAGGTGAGAATGTGATATTAAAAAATATTTTCTTTGCAACAGATGAATCTAAACTGCAAAAAGCCTCAGAAATTGAATTGGGAAAACTTATTTTATTTTTGAACAATAATCCTGATGTACATATTGAAATTCAGGGATATACTGATAATATTGGAACCGCATATTATAATCTGGTTCTCTCTACCGAACGCGCCAAAGCAGTATATGAATTCTTAATCGCACACAATATTTCAGCCAAACGTATTAATTATAAAGGATTTGGGCTTGATAAACCTATTGCTGATAACAATACGGAAGATGGTCGTAAACAAAATCGCCGAACAGAATTTATAGTTACTCAGATTTAAAATTATACAACTATTTAGCCTGTTTAATATACAATACAGAGTTCACCACAGAGAATCTCAAAGACTATTGCTGTTTATTATTTCTTTGCGGTTTGCGATTTCTCAGCGCATCATTGCAGTAAAAACAATGTTTTGGCTATAAGTCTATTAGACATGCTAAAATGGATACGCAATTCGGTAAAAAAACTCAATTGTATGTCGTTTGTATATTTTGTATACCTTTGTGAATAATATAACAACCGAATGACTGATATAACTTCCATTCTTCAACAAAAACATTTTTCTCAAGCAGATTTAATCAGTTTATTGAAAAGCGAAGGCGAAGATCAAAAACTACTTTTCCAATATGCTGCCAATATCAAGAAAACAGAAGTTGGCAACAAAGTATATTTCCGTGGCTTAGTAGAATATTCAAATATTTGCTCCAAAGATTGCTTTTATTGTGGTATTCGTAAAAGCAATAAAAATATTACTCGGTATCAGTTAAATGATGAAGATATAATTCAGGCAGCCCAATTTGCTTATGATCAGGATTTTGCATCGATGGTAATTCAATCGGGCGAAATAAGCGATAAAGCTTTTGTGCAGAAAATAGAAAAGCTTATTATATCAATTAAAAATATTGGAAACGGAAGCTTAGGACTAACCTTATCATGCGGCGAACAAAGCATAGAAACGTACAAGCGTTGGTTTGATGCAGGAGCTCATCGCTATTTACTTCGCATAGAAACAACTAATAAAGAATTGTATCAGAAAATACATCCGCAAAATCAAAAGCATAATTATAATAAACGAATTGAATCTCTTTACAATCTAAAAGAAGCTGGTTATCAGGTAGGTACAGGTGTAATGATTGGATTACCTTTCCAAACTCATGAAGATTTAGTAGATGATTTGCTATTTTTCAAGCAGTTAGATATTGATATGGCCGGAATGGGTCCATATATCGAACATAAACAAACTCCACTTTATCAATACAGTAATATTCTGTTTCCACTTAAAGAACGTTTTCAGCTAAGTTTAAAAATGGTCGCATTACTGCGGATATTAATGAAAGATATCAATATTGCTGCCACAACTGCTATGCAAGCTATTGATCCTGAAGGACGTGAAAAAGCTTTAATGGTTGGCGCCAACATTATTATGCCTAATTTAACACCACTCAAATATCGCGAAGATTATCTTTTATACGAAGATAAACCATGCATTGATGAAGAAGCTGTTGAATGCAAAAACTGTCTGGAAGCAAGAATTCACCGAACCGGAAATTCAATTGGCTATAACGAATGGGGCGATTCGCTTCATTTTAAAAAAAAGCAAGTCCAAATAAAATGAATTGAATATGTAATTTAGAAAAGCGAATCTTATATTTTCAATTTTATTTGAAAAAAATGTGAATACGCTTTCAAAAGATTAATTTTTTATAAAACCTTATTCATCTTGGCAACCTTAGTAGAATTATTATGTGAGTAATAGTCTAACCTTATTATCTTATTGATATGCAACAACTTAATAAGGCATAAATTTAGTAGAAATATATTTCTACTAATGTGAATCAAAATAAAAAATAAGGTTCTTTTTGACTGTATATACTTGATAATAAAAATGCTCCTACCTTAAATTAAAGGTGAAAGCAAACGTGAAAGCGATTCTTTCAATTTATCGTTAATAGAGCGTTTCCTCCACTGCGCATGACGAATTCGCCGAGATTGTTGTTTATCTTTGTTAAATTGCTGCCGCAAATCCTGATTTACCTCCTTATCATAAATTAGTGCACTAATCTCAAAATTGTGAAAAAAACTACGATAATCAAAATTAGCCGAGCCTAAAACTGACAAATAATCATCGATTAGCATAATTTTAGCGTGTATAAAACCCGATTCATAAAAATAAACCTTAATATTTGAACTCAAAAGCTCGTTAATATATGAGCGTGAACTATATTGAACTAATTTACTATCAATACGTCCCGGTAAAATTATCTTTACTTCTACTCCACCAACAGCTGCCGTTTTCAATGCCATCATAATACTCTCATTTGGAATAAAATAAGGTGTAGTTATCCAAATACTTTTTTGAGCTGAACTAATTGCTGTAAAATAAGCATTCAGAATATTATGTGTGGATGATTCAGGACCACTATTGGCTATTTGAATATATTTTTCTCCATGATAATTTACGCTTGGAAAATACTTAGCAGGATTCTTATCAAATTTATCCGTTACAAAATATCTATCGACCAAAAAAACTGCTTCCAACATTTTTACTGCATCGCCATAAATACGAATATGAGTATCACGCCAAAAACCCAAATCACCATCTCCATAAATATATTTATCAGCTATATTTATACCTCCGGTATATCCAATTGCACCATCAATTACAACAATTTTTCGATGGTTACGATAATTTATTTTGCTAGTCAACGCGGGAAAACGAACCGGACGAAAAACATGCACTTCGGCTCCTGCCCTTCTTAAAATCTCAATATATTCACTCGAAAGAGTTCTACTTCCAATTCCATCAACCATAAGGCTAACTTCCACACCAAATTTCAATCTATCAAGCAGAATATTTTGGATACGCGAGCCTACTTCCCCATCTTCAAATAAATAATACTGTATATGTATAAAATGTTCGGCTGAGCTCAAATCCTTATAAAGTTGCTCATAAATATCAGAACCATTATGATAGATTTCTACGGAATTATTTACCGATAAAAAAGAGGAATTCTCATTTAGAAGAAGTCGAATGAGCTTTAAATTGCTAATTACTTGAGGTTCCTTAATATCATCTGTATTTTTTAAAGCTTTTAATTGTGCATCGCTAACTTGCCTAATCTTAACTAATTCTCTTATTTTCAGTCGCTTAAATATCCATCTCTTCCGCAGTTGCTGACCAAAGAAAAAATAAAAAATCAATCCCAGATATGGCAGCAAAACCAAAACCAATACCCAACTCAAAGTTGCAGAAGGATTCCTATTTTGCAGCAAAGTGCGTAACATTATAAAAATAGCAATAATGTAAATTAACACCAGACCGGAAATCGAAATCCATTTCCAGGCAATTGTATTTATAAATAAGAGATAAAATGAACTCATTAATACTTAAGTTTACTATTCAATATTTGAATTGTAATCATTTGAAATGCTATCTATCCAGTTCAATATTAATTCTTTACGATCATCAGTCATTTTAGCATTAGAATGCAATTTTACATATCCGGCCAAAGGCATGGCATTTTTATCAATTTCCTTTTTCATATGTTTTAAAACAGATAAATACTCTGCAGTATCTTTGCTTACCCAATCTGAGAAATTCAAATGTTCTCTTCCTTCTTTAACATGCTCTGCAATAATAAATGAAACAGGAGCAACATATGAATACCAAGGCCAAACTGTTTCATTTGAATGACAATCATAACACGCGTTCTTCATCAATTCCCGGACTTCTTCAGGAGCCTGCGTAACTATTAGCAAATCAGCATTTTCGTCACCGACAGGATTTTCTCTATTTATAGGCACAAATTGAATAGAAATAAAAATAACCAGAATTATCCAGAGTACAAATTTTAATACTTTCTTCATTTTATAATAATTTAAGTTCTTTAGCTAAAGTAAGTAAAATATAGACTTCTTCAAGAAAGCTTAAGAAAGAATTAACAACCAGTACCATAAATTCAGCTAATTTTGCAGCTGAGAAATATCACCAAAAATCTATGAAGACTAAAACCAAAAATAAAACCATCAATATAATAACCATGGGATGCAGCAAAAATCTAGTTGATTCTGAGCATTTAATGGGACAACTGAAAGCTAACAATTTAAGGGTTGTTCACCAATCGGAAGATGAACAAAACGATATTGTTATTATCAACACTTGTGGTTTTATTGCTGATGCGAAAGAAGAATCTATAGATATGATTTTGAATGCAGTTGAAGCCAAAAAATCAGGAGATATAGAAAAAGTTTATGTAATGGGATGTTTATCTGAACGTTATAAAAAAGAACTTCCTGAAGAAATTGATGGTGTAGATGGTTTTTATGGTGCGGCCGATTTACCGAAAATAGTTCGCGATTTAGGAGCCGATTATAAAACTGAATTGGTTGGAGAACGCGTTCTGACAACACCTTCGCATTATGCATATTTGAAAATATCGGAAGGTTGCGATAGAAAATGTTCTTTTTGCGCCATTCCTCTAATCCGTGGAAAACACAAATCTGTTCCAAAAGAAGAATTATTAATTGAAGCTCAAAAGTTGGCCGATAAAGGTGTTACAGAATTGATTCTCATCGCTCAGGATTTAATCTGGTATGGCATTGATATCTATCAAAAACAAGCCTTGGCCGATTTAATAACAGAGCTTGCAAAAATTAACGGAATTGAGTGGATTCGTTTGCATTATACATTTCCAACCAATTTTCCTTTTGAAGTTTTAGATATAATTCGGGATGAACCAAAAGTTGCCAATTATATCGATATTCCTTTGCAACATATTAGCGACCGTCTTTTACGTTCGATGAAACGCGGACATACAGGCAAAGGAACAAGAGAACTTGTAAAATCCATGCGCGAAAAAGTGCCAGGTGTAGCTATCCGAACTACTTTTATTGTTGGCTATCCCGGCGAAACTGAAGAAGATTTTAATGAGCTTTTGGATTTTGTAAAAGAAGCACGTTTTGAGAGACTAGGAGTATTTACATATTCTCCAGAAGAAGATACTGCTGCTTTTAAATTGGAAGATGATGTGCCTGAAAAAATTAAACAAGCAAGAAAAGAACAGTTGATGGAGCTGCAAGAAAGCATCTCAGACGATATAAATCAGCAACGCATTGGCGAAACTTATAAAGTTTTAATTGATCGATATGAAAAACCTTATTTCATTGGAAGAACACAATACGATTCGCCTGAAGTAGATAATGAAGTTCTAATTGCCGCATCAGAAGAAGATTTGCAAATCGGCAATTTTTATAATATCAAAATTTCAAATGCCGAAAGTTTTGACCTTTATGGTGAAGTAAGTTTATGATGTAATTGCAATTATTCAACAAAATATCTCAAGGTGACTAATTTGTTTTTAACGGAATAGTAATTTTAGTTTTTTCCAATGCAGAATATTTTCGTAAATTTGCATAAAAATTAACTCTAATTTAGAATCAATATGAATTACGATATACTTGTATTAGGTAGTGGACCAGGTGGTTATGTAGCTGCAATTCGCGCATCACAACTTGGTAAGAAAGTAGCTGTAATAGAAAAGGCAGAACTAGGCGGAATTTGCCTCAACTGGGGCTGTATTCCTACCAAAGCATTGCTGAAAAGTGCTCAGGTATATAATTATGCCTCACATGCCGATGATTATGGAATTAAAATTGCCGGAAAAATTGAAGCTGATTTTGAGGCTATTGTAAAAAGAAGTCGTGGAGTTGCCGAAAATATGAGCAATGGAATTCAGTTTTTGTTTAAGAAAAACAAAGTTGATTTAATACAAGGTTTCGGAAAAATTAAGCCCGGTAAAAAAATTGATGTAACTGATGCTAATGGTAAAACAAAAGAATACTCAGCTGAACATATTATTATTGCCACAGGTGCTCGCACTCGCCAATTACCTAATATGCCAATTGACGGAAAAAAAATTATTGGCTACCGCTTAGCAATGACCTTGGCAAAACAACCTGAATCTATGGTTGTTGTTGGTTCCGGTGCCATTGGTTCCGAGTTTGCTTATTTCTACAACAGCTTGGGTACAAAAGTAACTTTGGTTGAATTTTTAGATAATATAGTTCCATTGGAAGATGAAGAAGTTTCCAAACAATTAGGACGCAGTTTTAAAAAAGCCGGAATGAAAATAATGACTTCCAGCGAAGTAACAAATGTGGACACATCAGGCGAAAAATGTCTGGTTACCATTAAAACAAAAAAAGGAGAAGAAAAAGTGGAGGCCGATATAGTGCTTTCTGCCGTTGGAATTTCAGCCAATATCGAAGGAATTGGTCTGGAAGAAACCGGAATTTCAACTGAAAAAGGTAAAGTTTTGGTTGATAAGTATTTCCGTACAAATATTGAAGGATATTATGCCATTGGCGATATAGTTCCAGGTCCTGCTTTAGCTCATACCGCTTCTCACGAAGGTATTATTTGTGTTGAAAAAATTGCAGGTCACAACCCTACTCCAATGGACTATAATAATAATCCCGGTTGTACTTATACAAGTCCTGAAGTTGCAAGTGTTGGTTATACAGAAAAAGCAGCCATAGAAGCTGGTTATGAAATAAAAGTTGGGAAATTTCCATTTAGTGCATCAGGAAAAGCAAGTGCCGGTGGCAACAAAGAAGGATTCGTTAAAGTTATTTTTGATGCAAAATATGGCGAATGGCTTGGTTGTCATATGATTGGTGAAAATGTTACTGAAATGATAGCAGAAGTTGTTGTTGCCCGAAAATTAGAAACAACCGGCAGAGAAATTATAGAAGCTGTTCATCCTCATCCAACTATGTCGGAAGCAATTATGGAAGCTGTTGCTGCTGCTTATGGTGAGGTGATTCATATTTAAAATCAAATTTATAATTTGATATTATTTCTTAGTGCGACTTAGTGATTTACTTTGTGTGACTTAGTGGTTCAAATTTTTATTTTACCACTCCCGAAGGGATGCCCTTGGCAAAAGGAACTCTAAGGATACCCTAAGGAACACAAAGCGAAATACTTAACTATTTTTCTGTATTGTATCATGTGCTACGACATTAAAGTTCTACACGAAACAGCCTTAAAGCGCGCTCGTCGTAAAAACGACACTGAACTAATGTCGATTATTGAAAAGGAACTTGAAGGCTTTAAAAAAGCTGGATTTTATCATGTTTCCGGCTATTCACATCCAAAAATACCCGTTTATTCAAATGACAATCCTAATTTTCCAAATCTTAAAAATTGGGGATTAATTCCATTCTGGGCAAAAGACGAACAGACCGCTATTTCACTTAAAAACAAAACTTTAAATGCACGTTTTGAGACGATTTTTGAAAAACCTGCATTTAGAGCTTCAGCAAAAAACAAGCGATGTATAATTTATGTGGATGGTTTTTATGAACATCATCATTTCAAGGGAAAAACATATCCATATTTTATCCAATCAGAAACTAATGCACCACTTTGTTTAGCAGCTTTATATGATGAGTGGGTAAATATTGAAAGCGGAGAAATTTATTCAGGCTTTAGCATAGTTACTACAAAAGCTGATTCTCTGATGAAGAAAATACATAATAATCCAAAACTTCCGGAAGCAAGAATGCCTTTAATGCTAAGTCTTGATGAGGAAGAAATCTGGTTAGATGCAAAAAGTGACAAAACAAAACTTGAAACAGAATTATTAAAAAACAACCATAATAGACTAAAAGCACATACTGTTCAACGTCTTCGCGGGAAATCATCGCTTGGAAATGTTCCGGAAGTAAGTTTAGAGCATAATTATCTTGAATTATTGCTATCTCAGTAACTCGATTTTTAGCTTCATTCATTCTTTTCAATTAATCCGAGAGTCATCTGATGACCTTCATAATATTGAGTCTGCTCCGAAAAGTTAAAAAGTCCTGAAAGGACTGAACTTGAATAACCGTGGGTGCAACCCACGGAAGGATGATAGATGAACTTACAACCCTGAAAGGGTTGAATATTAATAATTTATAAGTTCAACCCTTTCAGGGTTGTGTGTTCAATTTCGCTTATTTTCCACCGGTTACACCGATGGTTAATCGGGTAGGAAGCGGCTAGCACCGCTGTCCCCCCACACCACCTGGCATACGACTTTCGTACCAAGGCGGTTTCTATTAATTTCACCTTTCTATTCGTAAAAGAACAGAATGAAGACCTTGCTGGGCAAACCATTGTATTCCCATTGCTTTCCCAACTGCTTGTTTTGCAGACATTGCCCACCAGCCTTGAGAATACATAACTACATTCCAACTGGTTGTTTCGGGAATACCTAAACTTCTGAGCAATTTGAACACAGTGAATCTTCTACCACATTGCTTTAACCTATAACATCGCAGTTTCCTTCGTATCCATCCATCAATGTCACGAAGGTTTGCAAGCCATCTGTTGGCGAAATGAAAGTAGTTGATCCATCCTATTATCACCGAGTTTAACTCTTTGATAACCTGTTCAAACTTTACTCCTCTGTTTCTTTTGGTAATTCCCCTGACTTTGTCTTTTAAACGCTTGATTGAGGCATCGGCTATGCGTATGTTCCCTTCTGGTAATAATGTATAACCAAGAAATTTTACTTCTGAACAGTGTCTTACGCCGCTCTTTTGGCGGTTGACTTTTAGCTTTAGCTTCTGCTCGATGAATTTACTGATGGATAACATTACCCGTTCGCCTGCTTTCTTACTGCTTACATAAATGTTGCAGTCGTCGGCATAGCGACAGAAACTTAGTCCTCTATATTCCAGTTCCTACAGGTTTAACTGCCGCCCTATCTTTCGATTGGACAAGCCCGATATGTATAATCGGATTAATTGTTTGATAGTGCTCATTTGTTTTACTTTTCCTGCCATGGCTGCTTGTGTTTAATTTTACACAAGATAACCGAAAAGCCACAAATGAAAAAATGTAGAATACTGGGTGGATATGCTCCGGATTCCCAAGCCGCCTGCCAATAAAAATCCTTCTGTTGAGCAATTTACAAACAACCTGTTTTTATACAAGTGGGTGCATATGCTCCGGATTTTGTACGCCGACGAAGCAGCTTTTTGTGTTTTTTAGCTCAAACCACTGTTGTTTGGTTTTCATGTCCCATAAAGTGGGTGCATATACTCCGGATTCCGACAGTTTTCAATATAAAAACTTCAAAAATGGATGCTAAAAAAACACTATTCTATATTTATTCTTCATAAATTGGGTGCATATCTGCCGGATTGGCAGTTTTTTAAGGCCGTCTGAAAAACGGTTTTAGTACTGGATTCGTGGGTGCATATGCGCCGGAATATGTACCGAATCCAAATTAGTTCAAGAAAAGTCAGATTAATTTTCGTAATTCTTCTTTAGGTTAGAGGAATTAAAAATCCCTTTAGCCAATATAGAACAACACGCAGCTAATAAAATAGCCAAATATTCTAACATGTTTTTGACTTCTATCAACAAACAATAAAATCAGATATTGTTTTAAGCTATTGGTTTTTAAAAGCGTAAGGACATATTTGATTGATCGGAAATAATATTAATCATTATACTTTGGCAAGGTAAATGAGAAAGTAGAGCCTTCTCCTACTATACTCTCAACCCAAATTTTTCCTCCATGTTTTTCAACAAATTCCTTGCATAGAATAAGACCCAGGCCCGTTCCCTTTTCATTTTGGGTGCCTTCGGTTGAATAGGCATTATCAATGCGGAATATTTTCTCAATAGAATCTGACGGTATTCCAATTCCTTTGTCGATAACAGAAACCGTCATAGTGTTTTGATCTTCCTTTGCTGATATAGTAATTGTTCCATCAGGATGAGTGAATTTTACAGCATTCGAAATCAGATTTCTCAAAACTGTGCTTATCATATTTTTATCAGCATAAACAGTAGCTTTTTTTGGTAAAGATTTAGTAATGACTATAGTTTTTTGTCCTGCAGCAGGGCTTAATAAAAGAGAGACTTCATTGATGAGCTCTACAATTTCAAAATAAACAGGATTAAATTCAATCCTTCCAGATTGAGAACGCGACCAATCCATCAGATTCTGCAATAAATCCATTGCTCGGTTAGATGATTTATGAATAATATCGGCATATTTGCCAATCTCGCTGTAGTCTTTGCTTCTTACTTGTTCAATAAGGACATCGCTAAAACCAATGATCGCGTTAAAGGGGCTTTTTAGATCGTGGGTGATTATTGAGAAGAATTTATCTTTTGCAGCATTCGATGCTTTAAGATCTTCAGAATATTTTTGAAGCTGCAATTCTATAAGTTTACGTTCTGAGATGTCGCGGACGAAAACAACTAGTCTGCCACCGGAAACATCGCTATAATTAACACTTATTTCTACATCTATCAGCTTTCCACATTTAC
>CAZTST010000081.1:0-14240 GCA_964616585.1 uncultured Draconibacterium sp. | reverse complement strand
GTTTCAAGCGATTATTTCAAACGTAGAGACTTGGTTAATCAATTTAACTCTAAAAATGAATATGCAAAACGTGGTTTAGCAATGACTCCGGTAAAATTTGGAATAGCATTTACAACTTCCTTTTTAAATCAAGCAGGAGCTTTAGTTAATATTTATCAAGATGGAAGCGTAAATATAAATCATGGTGGAACGGAAATGGGGCAAGGTCTGCATACAAAAATAAGACAAGTCGCTGCTGATGTTTTAGGTATTGATGAAAGAAAAATTAATATTACAGCAACCAATACCTCAAAAGTACCAAATGCTTCTGCAACAGCAGCTTCATCCGGTTCAGATTTGAATGGGATGGCCGTTAAAAATGCTTGCGATAAACTTATTGCTCGATTGTCGGATGCTTTTCACAAGAAATTTCCGGAAAGTAAAGGCCAAATATTTTTTGCTGACAATCGGGTTCAGGACGAAAAATACAATATTTCATTTAGCGAGTTGATACTTTTTGCCTATTTAAATCAATACAGTTTAAGCGCGACAGGATTTTATAAAACTCCTGATATTCATTTCGATAGAGAAAAAGGTAGAGGTACACCCTTTAATTATTTTGCTTACGGAATGGCTGTTTCAGAAGTAGAAGTGGATACTCTTACAGGAAAACATAAATTGCTCAGAACTGATATTTTGCATGATGTTGGAAACTCGATTAATCGGCTTATTGATAAAGGTCAAGTTGAAGGTGCTTTTATTCAAGGTTTAGGTTGGGTTACTTCCGAAGAAATGAAGTATAGCAAAAATGGTGATTTATTAAACCATTCGCCTGATACTTATAAAATTCCTGCAATTACCGATATCCCAATAGATTTTAGAGTAGAACTACTCGATGATGCACCTAATCCAAAAGCGATTAAAAAAAGTAAAGCCGTCGGGGAACCGCCTTTTGTTCACGGATTATCGGTGTGGCTGGCCTTAAAAGATGCAGTATCAGCTGTTGGAAACCATCAAATTGAACCTGATTTTCAAATTCCTGCAACTCACGAACATATCGCTTTAAGTTGCGAAAAAATAAAGAAGCAAATGAATAAAAAAGAAGCTTAGCTTCTTTTTTTGATATATTTGCACAATTGAAAAATTAGAATAATGAGGAGAATAATATTTTTTGTAATGGTTTTGTCTTTTGGATTGATTGCTTGTACTAAGGAAGAAATTGATACCGGAGCACAGTTGGCTATTGATAAGGAAATTATAGAAAACTATTTAGCCGAAAAAGGTTTAACAGCTCAAACAACGACTTCCGGGCTGTATTATATAATTGATAATCAGGGAACAGGTGTGCGGCCAACCATAAACTCAATAGTTACCGTTATCTATACCGGCAAACTTATTAATGGCCACGTTTTTGAAGAACCAAAAGTGCCAATAAGCTTTCCGCTAACAAATGTTATTCAGGGTTGGCAAGAAGGAATTCCTTTGTTTAATTCGGGTGGAACCGGAACTTTATATGTTCCTTCAGGTCTTGGCTACGGTTCATCGGGAACTAATTCAATTCCTGCCAACAGTGTTTTAATCTTTGAAGTGTATTTGATTAGCGCTCAATAGTGTTTCAAAATAGTTTTCATAAAAATTTAGCTTGGCTTATTGGTCTAAGCACACTGTTGCGTTTAGTTTTAGCATATGTTGTTGAGCTTGGAAACGATGAGGTATATTATTGGACTTATGCACTTTACCCTGATTGGAGTCACTTTGATCATCCTCCAATAGTTGGGCTTTTTATCCAAATTTTTTCGTTAAATCTGTTGTTTGATAGCGAAGTTTTTATTCGACTTTCGTCTGTTATTTTTGCAGGAATTAATACATGGATATTTTTTCAGCTTGGAAAACATATTAAAAATGAGTTAAGTGGTTGGTACGCGGCTTTGCTTTATACAGCTTCTCTTTATACCAGTTTGATTGCCGGTGTATTTATACTTCCTGATACACCTCAGGTTTTCTTTTGGATAGTCAGTTTGTATCTGATGTTGGATATATTGCCTGATAAAGATTTAGTGCCTTCAAGTAAACGGAAAATACTTTTGTTAGGATTGTTAATTGGATTAGGAATGCTTTCTAAATACACTTCAGTTTTTCTCTGGTTAGGTGTGGGATTATATATTGTATTTTATAATCGACTGTGGCTTAAGACTTATCATGTTTATTTAAGCATCTTTATTTCTTTGTTGATGTTGCTTCCGGTACTATATTGGAATTTGCAAAACGATTTTATCAGTTTTGCTTTTCAAGGTGAAAGAGCAAATTTTTTTAGTTCAGATATACGTTTCGATTTACTGGGAACTGAAATTGGAGGCCAGTTTCTTTACAATAATCCTTTTATATTTGTACTAACTTGGTTAGCTATTTTTAAAGCTTTTTTTAGGAATGATTTTATAGAAAGACAAAAATTGGCACTTCTGCTTTTTTCGTCCATTCCTCTTATACTAACTTTTTTATTTCTTGCTCTTTTCCGACAAACTTTGCCGCATTGGACCGGCCCTGCTTATCTTTCTTTAATGCTGATAAGCTCTGCTTATTTAGCTGGAAATCACAATAAAACAATTCATTGGGCCGTAAAATCTGCTCTTGCTTTTTTTATAGTATTGATGTTTTTGGCAGTAGCCGAAATTAATCATGGTTTTTTAAACACAAAAAAAATAACTTCTAAGGATTTAACACTAGATATGTACGGATGGAAGCAATTGGAAGGAAAAATTAAATCGCTTTTTGAATATGATGAAGCAGAAGGCGAAATGCAAAAAGACGCTCCAATTATTTCCAGGCGATGGTTTCCTGCTGCACATCTCGATTATTATGTGGCTCAACCAAATGGGAAAAACTTGCTTGCCATTGGCAGTTTGGAACGGATTCATAAATATGCCTGGATAAACCTGCAAAGAGGTGATTTTAAATTAGGTTTGGATGCCTATTTTATCACTTTCAGCAACGATTTTGAAGATCCGAATATTAAAATGACACCTTATTTTGAATTTGTTCAGGCTCCCGATACAATTCGAATTGAGCGCGGAGGAGAGCTTGTGAAAGAGGCTTATATTTATCGATTGAAGAATATGATTGCTATTCCAACTAATGAGTTGGATATAAAATTTAAGAAATAATTCTTTTTTCCCTCGGGCTTTATACCAAAATTAATTGCTAATGTGGCTAAAGCCCTTAATTTCTGCTGAATTTATTCAGTTTGCTGAAGCAAACTGCAATAGATTAAAGAATATTTTGAAGCAAGAAATAGAATTTATTGCAGTCTGATTTATCAGACTGAATCAAAATAACACTGGCTATTTTGGCTTTAGCCCCAAAAAAAATTATCTTTTCCATCGCAGCCGCGCGATTCATATCGCGTGGTTTTAACAGAGCTTTACCTGAGCCTGCCGAAGGGTCTCTTTAAACTTAAAACTATTTTATTTAATCATCTAATATTGTGTGATTTTAAAATATTATTGTACTTTTGATAGCACACATTAACGCAATTCATCCTGAAAATGATTTCACAAATAGATTATACGGTAAGTAAACGCTTAAAACGTTTTTATGATTAAAACACAAAACTTTAACACTATTTACAAATCAAATGCTAATAAGGAAATACCCGCAATTGGCGGGTATCGACATGTTATATGCAAATTAAAAAAGGACGATAATCTATGGGTTCATATATATCTTTAGGAGTTGGCGAATTAGAACTTGACTGGGGGAAAAACTTTGGTATTAGGGACTATTCAAAACTTTTTTTACCGTCAGACAAAAAAGATATCCCTTATTACTACGCTGACGATGAAGTTATTTTGAAACCAGGCTACTCAATTTCATTGGGACGTGTTAAAAGCAGACTTGAATTATTAGGTTACTCGTTGCAAGAATTAAAAAGTCATTTTCAAGAACACAATGACAATTATCCAGACTACTTAGAACAACCCGAAATAAGTTTTGAAACGATGCTTGCTATCTTTTCAAAAATCAATATAAAAGACTATAAAAACAAAAAAGAATATGACGATTACGATTTAGGAGAATATGTAATTGAGAATATTTTCCAAAATGAAACATTTAAAGATTTAATAAATCATATTGACATTAAAGACAAAGATATTGGAGCATATTTTGAAAACCTTGACCCACTTTTTACACTTCGACTTCTCATTAAAAATCCGAATAACTTAGAAATGAATTTGGAGTGGAGAACCCAAGATGTCATTGATGGAGGTTGGACAAATGAAAAAGAAATTTTTATTGGAGTTGAGGAAACCGACAAATTTCTAATTGTAACTGAAGGTAGTTCAGACACTTTTATTATAAAAAAATCTTTAGAATTGTTGAAACCTGATATTTTAGATTTCTTTACATTCGTTGATATGGAAGAAAATTATCCATTTACAGGTACAGGAAATTTGTATCGGTTCTGCCAAGGCTTGACAAGTATAAGAATTCAAAATAAAACACTTGTTTTGTTTGACAATGATTTGGAAGGTGTGGACAAATTCAACAAGACAAATAAGCTTAATTTGCCAAATCAAATGAAAATTATGAAACTTCCAGAACTTAAAGAATTCACTAATTTTTTAACGGCTGGTCCAACAGGTGAAACCTATGAAGATATAAATGGTAAGGCAGTTGCAATTGAATGCTTCTTAGATTTATCAATATCTAACCCCAAAATCAGGTGGACAAATTATAGCAAGGACTTTAACGCTTATCAAGGTTCACTTGAAAATAAGGATGACTATGTAAGGACATTCAAAAGCGTAAATAATACAAATGACAATTATGACTTTACTAAACTGACCATACTACTCGATGAAATATATAAAATCTGCATATAACAATGTATAAAAATAATAGCCGAAATAGCAGTAAAATAAAGGGTTGTAGCCCGCTTCAGCTTTCTTGTATCTTGACTGGAAAGTACCCCGCAATCGGCTACTATTCTTATACTAAACGTTGGCATTAATTGTAAGCTAAAATTTTACATTCATCGAATTTCTCTGAATTCGTAGAAATTTTGTAACTTTATACCGGATTTAAAGACAAAAAAATGAATACTATCCAGTTGAAACAAGAACTAATTCACAGGATCTCCAGAATTGAAGACATTGACTTTCTCAATGCTATTAAGACCATTTTGGACTACAAGAAAAAAGAGTCCTTTATCGAATTAACAGCTGACCAGGAGAAAGAATTGCTTTTTGCAAGTAAAGAAGGAAAAAAAGGAAATGTGATTTCACAATCAGAATTGGATCAAAAAGTAGAAGAATGGCTAAGCGAGAAGTAATCTGGACGAAAAATTCCGAAATTCAATTACAAGAAATTCTTGAATTCTTCACTAAAAGAAACAAAAGCGGACTATACTCAAGAAAACTTTATAAGAAGTTTAAGACAGAACTTTTAACTGTCTCGAAAAATCCTGAATTAGGAATAAAAACAAAACTTGACCAAATTAGAGGCCTGATTATTGAAGATTATATTTTATTTTACGAAATACTTGAAGACCGAATAATAATCCTGAAAGTTTGGGATTGCAGACAGAATCCTGACAAGCTAAATATTCCAGGATAAACAACAACTACCGCCAATAAATAGGACTCTGAGCGGTGCGCAGCACCCAGAAAGGAGTTCCGCCAGATGGCGGATTGAACTACATCCGGTGAATTTCCTATGTATTTTGCGAGGGGTTTGGTACGAATTAGGAATTAGGAATTACAAATTACGGATTACGAATTGAACCTACGATTCAGTTTTTTAGTTTTATAATCGCTTTCTCATGCAGAATAATATTGATTTACGGCAAAAACCGACAGATTAGTCCATAGTATTCCAGCCCTCCAGAAAATGAAGGTTGCTTTGGAAAGAAAACCAATTACAACAATTTGGATAAAAGCAGAGAAGGAAGATCGTTATTGGGCGAACGGATACGAGGCAATTCTCTGATTTTTTGCATAATGCCTTTCACTATTTTATTTAATCACCTAATATTGTGTGATTTTAAAATATTATTGTACTTTTGATAGCACACATTAACGCAATTCATCCTGAAAATGATTTCACAAATAGATTATACGGTAAGTAAACGCTTAAAACGTTTTTATGATTAAAACACAAAACTTTAACACTATTTACAAATCAAATGCTAATAAGGAAATACCCGCAATTGGCGGGTATCGACATGTTATGCCTAATGCAAAAAGACCACTCTATTCAACAATAGTTAATTAAAAATGGATGAAATTAGAAATTGACATACCAGACGAAAAGGTTCAAAACTTTAGTCAAGATGCTAAAACAGAACTGAAGAAACAGTCCAATAGAATTGCTATTGAAATTAGTGATGAAGCAAGTAGAATTGAAGAAGGCAGAAGACTTCCTGAAACGAATTCTGAAATTACTCAATCAAACGTAAGGGAAGCAGCTACACAACCAAGAATGGTTGTTGCGAGAAAAAAATCTCTAGTAAGTAAAATTATTCAAGCATTGGCATTTATATCGACCTTGATTGCAGGGAACTTACTTGACACTGCAAAATTCACTGAAACAAATCACGTTATTTGGTTTATAATAGTGCTTTTTGTTGCAATTGGGACAACTGTTTACCTAACTTTTAATCAAGACAAAAATGGATAAGAATATATATAGCAAATTGACTGATTCAGCCAAAACAGCTCTTGAGGAAACAACAAGAGAGGTAACTGAACTAATTATTGATAAAGCATATCAAAATGCTAATCAAAAAAATATAGCAGATAAAGAAATTTCGCTAAGAGATATAATTGAAGCAAAAGAAGAAATACTTTATAAAAAACTCGATTTAAACAAGCAAGAATCTAGGAAAAAAAGAATGATGCTTTTATTATCAATGACAGGTGCAGTTTATTCTGTTTTTGGTATTTTATTCTATTTATATCAGAACAAAAGTTTTGATACAACAAAAGATTTAGGTTTAATTATAGCAGCACTTGGTATTCTTATATCAATTATGGCTTTTTACTACTCACAACTTGTGTCAAAACGAAAAGTCGAGTTCATAAAAGATAATTCCATTATTGAGCGAGATAATTCTGAATTTGAAATTGTGAGGAGATGGCAAACGATTGAAAAAATCGGGTCTGATTTAATGCTTAAAGAAGGAATTTCAGATAATCGAGCAAAGTCATTCAATTTTATTATAAGTTACTTATCGGAAAAATTATCTGACAACTCAAAAAAGAATGAATTAAGAAAATTATTAATGGCAAGAAATCAAGTCGTCCATAGCGGAAATACTTTGACCAAATTTGAAATAGAGGAAATGATAAAAATTGCAGACGGAATTATTGACGAACTCGAAAAAAAGAAACACTAGGCATAACAATGTGTAAATTTAAAAGCGGGCGCAGTGGTATGCCAGCAGCGGTTTTACGCTCATTATCTCGTCCGTACACGGACAGAGAATCACACGCAAATCCGCTTCTAAACTTACACTAAACGTTACCGCCAAGTGTAAAAAGACAGAGACAGCGGACAATTTGCTACTTAAAGACAGAAAAAGAAAAAAGATAAAATGACAGCCAACGCACAAAACAGCACATTTGCAAACCGCAAGAGCCGACACACGACCAAAGTTTGCAAAAGAGCTGTTTTCTGCTGACGCACCCGTGCAAATTTGTTACATTTGAGCTTTTAAAAATAGAGAACAGAAAATATTATGACAGATAATTTAGAATTAGAAAAAACCCTTTGGCAAGCAGCCGATAAACTTCGCAATAATATGGATGCGGCTGAGTACAAACACGTGGTTTTGGGTTTGATATTCTTGAAATACATTTCGGATGCTTTTGATGAACTTTTCAAAAAATTGGAGAATGAGAAAAACGAAACAGGTGCTGACTCTGAAGATAAAGATGAATACACAGCCGAAAGAGTTTTCTATGTTCCACCACAAGCACGTTGGAAATGGCTGCAAGGCAGAGCAAAACTACCAACAATTGGCAAAGACATTGACGATGCAATGGATGCCATTGAAAAAGACAATGCAACACTAAAAGGAGTTTTACCAAAAGATTACGCCCGTCCTGCATTAGATAAGCAACGATTAGGAGAATTAATTGACTTAATTGGTTCAATCACATTGAGCAAAAATGGCAACGGAAAAGGCAAAGACGTTTTAGGTTTTGTATTTGAATATTTCTTGGGACAATTTGCCGATGCTGAAGGCAAAAAAGGCGGACAATTTTACACACCGCAAAGCATTGTAAAAATATTGGTTGATATGCTTGCACCCGAACCCGAAAAACGGGTTTATGACGGGTGTTGTGGAAGTGGTGGAATGTTTGTGCAAAGCGAACGCTTTATTGAAATGCACGAACACAGAAAAGGCAAAATCTCCATTTACGGACAGGAAAGCAATCCGACAACACATAAATTAGCCAAAATGAATTTGGCTATTCGTGGTATTGATGCCAAAATTGAGTTGGGAGACACTTTAATGAGTGATAAATTTCCTGAACTTAAAGTTGATTATGTAATTGTCAATCCGCCTTTTAACGTTAGCGATTACAATATTAACAAAGCCGAAACCCATAAATGGAAATACGGAATTCCACCCACAGGAAACGCTAACTACGCTTGGTTACAACATTTCGTTAACAAACTTGCACCTTATGGAACAGCAGGAATAGTTTTAGCAAACGGTAGTATGAGTTCTGAAATTGCCACCGAAGGAGAAATCCGTAAAGCAATGATTGAAGCCGATTTAGTGGACTGTATGGTTTCATTGCCTTCGCAATTGTTTTACAATACTCAAATTCCAGCTTGTTTGTGGTTTTTGGCTCGTAACAAAACCGAAACAACCAAATTCAGAAACCGCACAAATGAAATTTTGTTTATTGATGCCCGTGAGTTAGGCACAATGATAAGCCGTAAACAAAAGGAATTGAGCGATAAAGACATTGCCAAAATTTCGGACACTTACCACAAATGGAGAAGTAAAGAATTTGAAACAGAATATAAAGATGTTGCAGGATTTTGCAAATCTGCTAACATACAAGATGTTCGCAAAAATAACTACATACTAACGCCAGGCAGATACATTGACTTTAAGGAAGTAGCAGAAGATGGAGTTGCTTTTGACGATAAAATGCAAATACTTACTGCTAATCTTTCTAAACAGATGCAAAGAGCAAATGAATTAGATGAATCTATAAAAGAAAACCTTGCTAAGATTGGATTTAAAGTTTAATAAAAAGAAAATCGATGAAAACAAATGAAGGTTTGCCATTAGTTAAATTTATGATGCTATTAAGTAGTATGGCTCCGCTATTCCTACTTGTTGGCATTCGGGGAATGGATAATGTGATTGATGATAAGCATTTATGGTTTGCAGTATTATTACTTCTAATTATCCCCTTCATTATTATTAAACTTAGGGTGTATTTTGCAGTAAAAAGCAATGACGTTTTTGTACTCGATGTTTCAGAAACAAAGAACAATAAAGAGTATTTATTCACATATCTTTTCACGGTTTTGCTGCCTCTTTACAGTGTAACAATTAGTGACAATAGAGAATTTGGAGCAATGTTTTTCGCTATTTGCTTTGTCATTTTTGTGTTGTGGAATATGAATCTGCATTTCGTAAATATTTTATTTGCTGTTCAAGGTTACAGAGTTTTTACTATAGAAAGTTTTGATTCAGCAATCCTATTAACAACACGTACAACCATTCCCAAAAACCTGAATGAGTTGAAGGTTCATAGACTTAGCAACACAGTATTCATCGAAATTAAAAAACACGATTATGCCAATTGAAGATTTTAGAAATATAGAATTTGGAATCTGTACAATTATAGAAGGACAACAAGCAATTGTTCGAATCCCAATTGATGATTCGGTAAGAACAATGCTTTATGAAATGCACGAAGCGTTTTATAATTCATATTTCGGAATTGAAGGAGACCCTGAACAGTATCAGCCAAGTGAAAAATATGGTACTACAGAAAAACTCATTATTCCATTGAATAATGAAAATCTTGCTTCTCTACAAGAATTGTACAACCAAAATAATATCCCAATTGCTAATGTAGCTTTAGGCGAAATTGCAAATTCAATAACTTATTATTTTGCGATTTTCAGACACAGAAATGGTTCAAAACAAATTGCCGTTAAACGACCATCTACATTTAAAGGATTATTACGAAAGAAATTGATTCAGTTTATTGACGATACATTACAGGTTTTACCTGATAATGTATTCAAACTTGATAATGATTTTGATTTTGTTATTCACGAAAATCTAATTGATATATTACATCCAACTGGTTTTAATTTCATTGCAAATATTGATGAAGAAATTCTTCGTTCTGCCGCTGCGACAACAAGACAATTGACCGCACGTATCCAATTTATAAATTTCAATTATTTGGCGGATTTTGTTGGTCATTCAAAAACTGCTGCCAAGCTTGTAGCTTCAATAAAATCAAGAGTTGATTTAGAAAGAACTTCACAGGAGAAATTACTTGAAAAATGTGCGAGAATTGGAGTTACTGTGCGAGAAGAAAATGGACAACTGATACCAGAAGAAAATGACATTTTGCGATTCTTGGAAATTCTTGATAGGCGTGGATATGATTTTGATATAACTGACGACCAACCTGAAATATATGTTGCTTCAAGTAGAAAGCGAATAAGATAATAAGCTATGAGCTATAAACTAAAAACATTAATCGTTTTTGATACCAATTCGCTACGAAGCACCGAAGCAGGCGAAGTGGCATATAGTTTCTTTGCTTTTGGGCGACCATTTCAAGTCATTGAAGAATTTCTTTTAGAGAAAAGTTTGAATGAAGACATTCATATTGCAATTCCAACTTGGGCAATTGAAGAGCTAAAAGACCAAAAACACCGCCAATACAAAACCGATATTGTGGAGTTTCAGAAATTGGCAAAAAGACTTTCGGGAATGCCACATATTCCTGAAATTGCTTTACCAGAAGTTGAATTTGATTGCACAACTTTTATTAAAGAAAAAGCCGATGAATATTTGGCAACCAAAGAAATCAAACTATTGGAAATCAAGGAAGAACTTGCCAATACGATTTTGCAAAGTATGATGAAAAGGGTAATGAAAGACCAAAACAAAAAACAACCCTTTGCACATTCGGGAAAATACAAAGATGCAGGTTTTAAAGACAATATTGTTTGGGAAAGTTTAATGCACTTTGACGGTGTTACCGATTTTGACAAAGTGATTTTTATTACTAAAGATACTGATTACACGAACTGCCAAGTTGAGTTTAAAGCCAAATGGAACAGGTATATTTCAATAATTTCTGACGAAAACAATGCCCTTGTCGAAATTCAAAAAGATTACGATTTCTATATAAACGAAAGAGCGATTTACGATTATGCCCAAACATTCTATTTCAAAGATTATTTATCAGACAATTTGAAAATGAAATCTGAAATAATGATTGATGCCCACAACTACAAAATTGAAAACTTCAAATTGATTGATACTTGCACCAATATTTCAAGAATACCGCCAAACGAGCATATGATTGAAAGCCTTTATATAACCTCTGAAATAAAAGTTTTCTTCAAAGTTGATGGAAAAAAGAAAGAGCAAATTGTAAATGCAACTACATCATTTGCCGATGAAGAAACTAAAGAGATTATTGAAACATTTTACGACTTTGATTTAATATGAGCGAATTAAAAAAATATAAACTTGGCGATTTAGGTTTCTTTTTTGGTGGGGTAACATCTATCAAACCAGAAGACTATGGCTTTGGAACACCATTTTTACCCTATAAAAATGTTTACAAAAACTCAAAAGTAAATGTAAACGAATTGGAATTAATGAATGTTAGACCACAAGACGTGGAAAGGCGTTCAGCCATTTATGGTGATATATTCTTTACTGCTTCTTCCGAAACACCCGATGAAGTTGCAATGTCTTCGGTTTTACTTGATAATGTTGAAAACTTAACCTTTAACGGTTTTTGCAAAAGATTTAGATTAAACAATTTTGATACTTTACTTCCTGAATATGCAAGGTATCTGTTTCGTGATATTTCGTTCAGGCGTGAAGTTTACCAATTGGCTACAGGCGATATTCGTTTTAATATCAGTCAGGAAAGTTTAGCCAATATCGAAATTGAAATCCCCGATATTCAAACCCAAAAAGAAATTGCCGATATTCTTATAACACTTGACGACAAAATAGAACTCAACTTGCAAATGAACCAAACCTTTGAAACAATGGCTCAGGCACTGTTTAAACAATGGTTTGTAGATTTTGAATTTCCTGACTTTAATGGTGAATTAGAAAATGATTTGCCTATTGGATGGAGAAAGGCGCAAATAAAAGAAATTTGTGAAGTTAATTCAAGCACTTTAAGCTCAAAGGAAAAGATTGATGAAATTCATTATGTAGAAATTTCAGAAGTTGACAAAGGAATAATTAAGGAAATTAAGATTTTTAAAAGAGGAGAAGAGCCAAGTAGAGCAAGGAGAAAACTTAAACACGGGGACACGGTTCTTTCAACAGTAAGACCAAATCGAGGTTCTTACTTTTTATCATTATACACAACTGAAAATTTAATTGCTTCAACAGGCTTTGCTGTTTTTACGCCTACTTCAGTTCCTTTTTCGTTTTTATACTTATTTCTAACGAATGAAGAACAATTAGAATTTTATGGCAAAATGGCTGATGGTGCTGCATATCCAGCAATTAACCCATCTGTAATTATGAATTTGGAAATTAATTTGCCTTCAAATGAAATACTTGAAATGTTTCACAATATTACTGGCAATCTTTTTATAAAAGCTTTTAACAACTTTGCAGAAAATAAAATCCTATCGGAAACCCGAGACACTTTATTGCCAAAGTTGATGAGTGGTAAATTAGAATTAGTATGAAAAACAGCATTACAGAAAACGAAATAGAAGAAATTGCATTGGGTTATTTGCAAAGTTTGGGTTACAACTACCTAAACGGTTTGGTAATTTCGCCCGATGGCGAACATCCCGAAAGGCAATATACCGATGTGGTTCTTTCTACTCGTATGCGTGATGCTATTGACAAACTAAACCCAACTATTACACAAGATGCCAAAGAAGATGCACTAAAAAAGGTATTGCGTACTGAAAGCCCCAATCAGTTAATTAATAACGAAAATTTTCATCGTTACTTAACCGATGGTGTTGATGTAGAAGTACGCACCCCAAGCGGCATTCGTGGCGAAAAAGTATATATCGTTGACTTTACAAATCCCGAAAACAACGAGTTTTTGGCAGTTAATCAGTTCACAATCATAGAAGGCAGTCAGAACAAACGCCCCGATTTAATTTTGTTTGTAAATGGTTTGCCTTTAGTTGTGGTTGAGTTAAAAAATGCTGTTGACGAAAACGCCAGTGTTAAATCGGCATATAACCAATTACAAACTTACAAACAAGCCATTCCTTCGCTTTTTACTTATAACGAATTGCTGATTGTAAGCGATGGTTGGGATGCTCTTTGCGGAACACTCACCAGTGATTACGGCAGGTTTATGAGTTGGAAAACCAAAGACGGAAAAACCACAGCCGACCACTTGCAACCGCAAATGGAAGTAATGTTTTTGGGAATGCTTAATAAGCAAACGCTTTTAGACCTTATTAGTCAATTTATTGTTTTTGAAAAAAGCGATAGTAAAACCCTAAAAAAAGTAGCTGCATATCATCAATATTATGCGGTAAACAAAGCTGTTGAAAGCACCATAATAGCAAGTTCAAGCAATGGCGACAGGCGTGGCGGTGTAATTTGGCACACACAAGGAAGCGGTAAAAGTCTGAGTATGGTTTTTTATTCGGGCAAACTCATTATTGAGCCACGAATGGAAAACCCAACTTTGGTAATCCTTACCGACCGTAATGATTTGGACGAGCAATTACACGAGACTTTCACCAATTGCCAACAATTGCTTCGTCAGAAACCACAAAAAGCCGAAGATAGACAGGATTTAAGAAGATTATTAAAAGTAGCTTCAGGCGGTATTGTATTTACTACCATTCAAAAGTTTATGCCAATGACTACCGACATTGTGCAGAACGAAAATACAGTAAACGAACCAAGTGTTGAATACATTGGTGCAGATATAAAAGCTTTAAGCGAACGCAAAAACATTGTGGTTGTAGCAGACGAAGCACACCGCAGTCAATACGATATCCTTGCGCTCAACATGAGAAATGCTCTC
>CAZTST010000080.1:0-14358 GCA_964616585.1 uncultured Draconibacterium sp. | reverse complement strand
ATTTTTTAAAAACAATTCACAATATCCTTCCATTATTAATTATCCCAAAGGGATATCCGCCAGCTGGCGGATGAATAACCACTGGTGAAACCAGTGGAAAAGAAATGAAATCAAAATCACAACCCTGAAAGGGTTGAACGTTTAGTGTGTTAATATTCAACCCTTTCGGGGTTGCGAGTTCACCTTTCATTCTTCCGTGGGTTTCACCGTTCGACTGAGCTCACGCCGAAGCCCACGGTTATTCAAATTCAGTCTTTTCAGGACTATTGTCATATTTTCAGACTTTTCGGAGTAGACTCAAAGCTAAATATTTTATGAATTATATATGCTACTGAGTACACAGTATTTTTTTGAAATCCAACATCGCAGTAGATAACTTTGCATAAGATTTCAACCTTATTCCATTATTTGTCCACGACTTATTAAAATGTCTAAACTTCAAAACTCTACGAAGGCTCAATCCCAAACCCCAAAAACTCTACGAGGGTTTTGAACCCTCGTAGAGTTATACAAAATTAATGTGAGCCAAAAAAAGCAAAATAAAACTTACCCCAAACCAACCAATGCACTTATCTTAAAAGCAAAAACAATATCCACATCCGATTGACTTGTATAACAGATAATTTCGACAGTTGCAGTATGGTTTTTATTAATAATATCAGTAAAAAAGGCAGTATTTGATGGAGTGCTAGGCAATAGAAAACTATTATCAGGATGTAAAGAATTAATTCCATCAATAGTATGCGATACGCTTTTATTGGTTTCGTTATCAGTCACATTAATTTCTATTAAGTAAGCAAAAAGCATATCGGTTGTGCTAGCTTCTTTTATAATTAAGCGCACTTCGCCCAAAACAACTTTTAATATCGCCCAATTTTTTGTTTCTTCATTTGCATTTGGATTAAGTACTGCGCTTCCGCCAAATTTATACCCATCCGTTTTGGTAGTCATTTCGTTTACAGGAATATCAACACTAAAAAAAGTATTTACTTCATGTTTAATCTTAGTACAAGCTTGAATTATAAGAAGTAAAGCAATCAGTGCCGCTAGAGTAATTATTTTTTTTTGCATTGTTTTAAGTTTTTCTTTTTCAGGAAGAACGCATAAAAATAAGCAATCTTTTAGATATATGCAAGGATTGATAAATGATAATATGCTTATATGCTAATATTCTTAGATATAGCCATAATTCGTATTCGTGCATTATTTGCAGATAAACGTTAGTTTTTAATGCTAAAAAGAGAATAATTCCACAAGATGGACAATCTCAAGATTTATATCTCTATATTAAATATAATAGTTTAAACGTTATATATCAATGATATAAGAATATTAAATAATTTTTGGAACGATAATTGTCAATGAGAATAATTGATATGAAAATTCATTCTCAAAATAACACAGATTCTATGATATGTGTGATATGAGATACAATAGAATATTTAGATTATGACAAGACGCAATGTGTTTATAACAAAAACAAAAATTATTGATACTAATAACTACTAAAACTACTAATAACTACTAATAACTACTAAAAACTATTATCATGAAAAAAATTGTATTTTTATTAATTGCTTCCTTAAGTTTAGCTTTCATGGCTTGTAATAAGGAAAAGATCAACAAGGTTAATCCAGATGACATTACTGTTAATCTGAATAAAGCCGAACTCCAAGAACGTATTGAGATAATGAATTATCCCGTTACGCTTAACACTTTTAAAGTAAGTGGACCTATACAGACACCAGTACCAGAATTATGGGCTATTGCCAGAATTTTACCGGGAAAAAGAACATATAGTGTTTTTCATTGGTATGATCCTAACAGTTCTGTTGTCCGCACAACTGCTACCAATGTTGCACCTTTGTACACACCACCAGCAACACCGGGAAACCCATCAAATACAACTCCTTTTTATCTTAGCGCTGATAATTCTTTCGGTGGCCCTGGAACCTTTTTTGCTAATGAAGAACTAATTGCAGGTCAAACTTTAAGCATGACAGCTGCAGGACTTAGATATGATGGAGCAGCTACACCTCCTTGGGCATCAAGCAATTATGCTTATTTTACTTCCCATGTACGCGGTGATGTATATGGCGGTGAAATATTTGTTGTTCATTATCTTGATATTAATTCCGTTGATAATGATGCAGCAATTCAAGCTGAAGCCTCAATTTTTGATAATACTGCCGATTATAATGATTTGACAATTGATCATACTGATGGACCGGGTAATGTAAAATTATGGATTGCCGGTGATAATAATGCAAGAGGAGCTATTATTCGCAATGTAAAACTTTTTGACTTGGAAAGTTTATTTTTCCCTTCTACAGTTATTGGTCCTGAAGCACAACAAAAGGGTATTGTAGGTTTATTGAATGAGTATCATATGCCAATATTAGGTCCTTCAGGTAATTCTGTTACTATTCCACAAGATGATCCTATTACTACCAGTACTGATGAAAGCCAACAATTATGGGTAGTTGCAGGTGGCACAAGTTATGGAGGTTTAGTTGTTATGGATAAAGATGATGATACACGATTATATACCAGAACTGATGCACCTATGGCCAAGCATTTTGATATGTGTGAAACACCAAATACTTCAGGTTCTTATGGCGCTTTCCTTTATGGCAATGGTTTTAATGATGGTGATGGATCAAAATTACGTATCTTCAACACATCCATAGGCCCTTATCGTTACAAAGAATTTGATATAGATGCTGAAGTAACTTTTGAAGGTAAAAATGCAATTGATGTTGATGAAACTAAGGATTTAAATCCTCTTACTCAGGACGGATTTTTTGTCTACATGGCTATGGGAAAAGATGGTATACTTAAAGTCGCTGCACAAAACCCTGGCGAAGGAACTGTTGTTGACAGCTATAATTTAAATTATGGACCAAATTTTGGCGATGATTCAACTTATGGTGGAAATGGACTAGCCAATGGATTGGTTGTTCATGGAAATTATGTGTATGTAGCTTGGGGAGCCTCAGGTTTGCTTATTTTTGATAAAAATGATTTAGCACAAGGTCCAATTGGTCAGTATAATGGCATAGGCTCTTGTAATTATGTTGCCGTTGATACTCGTCCACCGTCAAATGATGATATTCTTTTTGCCGGATTTGGAACAGGTGGAATAGTGATGTTAAAATTTGCTAATGTTGTTGGACAATAGATCCAGAAAGTCTGATAACTATAACAAGGTTTAAAACAAAATACTAGTTAACTATTTGATTACTTAATGATTATATGCATCTTTCTTACTAACTATTATCGACTAGTATTTACTAAATGCTCTGCTTCGGCAGGGCATTTTTTGCTATGATAAATTTTATTGGGAGTCATATCCAATGATAATAGATTAGAAAATAAATTGGATTATTTTTTGATTAATTAAGATAATTGATATGACACAAAAGAATATCGAATGTCGAACAACGATTTATCCTAAAGGGATAAAACTTGAATAGCCACTAGTGAAACTAGTGGGAAAAAATTAAATCTAATCACAACCCTGAAAGGGTTGAACTTTTAATATATTCATATTCAACCCTTTCAGGGTTGCATGTTTCTCTTTCTATCTTCCGTGAGCCGAGCCCACGGCTATTCAAATTTAGCCACTTTGTGGCTAATCATTATCTTAATTTATACATTTTATTTCAGGAAAAAGGGTGAAAAATAGTAATTTGATTTACTGAAAATCAACATTTTGTAATGAGTTATATAGTAGGTTAATATCAACAAGATAAGGTTTTAATGATGATTAGTAGTAAGCAAAATTGAAGCGAAAATGGATTATAACTTTTCAACTTCTCAACTTTTCAGCTTCTCAACCAACAATCCAATTTCATTCTTCTTTCCACTTAAAAATATCCCTGCCATCTTTTTTTGTTGGTCTTCCTGTGCCGCGGTCGCGATTTTCGATTTTCATTTGCTTGATAAATTCAATCCGTTCATATTCTTCAGGACTTGTTAGATCTTCGTAGTTTTGAATAGCCAGAGCAGCATTTACACGATTTTTTAAAAGTTGAGTAACTTTTATTTTTTTACTTAATTGATTGGATTTGAATTCGATAATATCACCAATTTTAATTTCGCGACTAGCTTTAGCTGCAATACCTTCAATTTTTACTCTGCCTCCTTTACATGCTTCGGTTGCCTGACTTCGAGTCTTAAAAGCTCTAATTGCCCACAGCCATTTATCCAAGCGAACAGCATCCATGATTATTTATCTCTAAAATACAAACGTATTGGAGTTCCTTTGAAATCGTATTCTTCTCGAATCTTATTCTCCAGAAAGCGAGCATAGGAATCTTTGACATCATTTGGAAGATTACAAAAGAATGCAAATGCAGGATATGCCAAAGGTAATTGTGTAATATATTTTATTTTTACGTAACGCTCTCGCGATGCTGCGGGTGGTGGATAAGTTTGAATTAAGGGTAATAAATGCTCATTTAATTTTGAAGTTGTGATTCTACGTCTCCGGTTTTCTAAAACCTGATTTGCAGCATCCAGAGCTTTAAATAAACGTTGTTTTTCATGAACGGAAGTAAATAAAATAGGAACATCGGTAAATGGAGCTATTTTCTCTTTAATTTTCCGAGTATATTCCAAATGTGTATTTGACGATTTCTCAATCAAATCCCATTTATTTACAACTATAACAAGACCTTTATTATTTTTAATTATTAATCGTAAAATACTGATATCCTGAGCTTCTATACCTTCTTGTGCGTCTATCATCAAAAAACAAATATCACTGTTTTCAATAGCTTTAATAGCTCTAAGAACTGAATAAAACTCTATGTTTTCATGAACTTTTTTCTTTTTCCTGATTCCGGCAGTGTCGACAAATTCAAATTCGTAGCCAAAACGATTAAAAGCAGTATTTATAGTATCACGCGTAGTTCCTGCAACAGAAGTTACAATATTTCTGTCATCGCCAAGCAAAGCATTTATAAATGACGATTTACCAACATTTGGGCGTCCTACAACCGCATATTTTGGTAAATCAGATACTTTTTCTTCTTCAGGTTTATCTTTAAATCGCTTTACAACTTCATCAAGTAAATCGCCTGTGCCACTTCCATTAATCGAAGAAATGCTAAAAACTTCGCCTAAACCCAGAGCGTAAAATTCATTTGAATCGTTATAACGCTTGGTGTTGTCAACTTTATTTGATACCAAAAGCACCGGTTTATCAGTTTTACGAAGCATTGATGCAACATCTTCATCCATAGGTGTTATGCCATCAATAACATCAACTAAAAAAATAATAACATCTGTTTCTTCAATAGCAAGTTTTACTTGTTTGCGGATTTCTTCTTCAAAAACATCCTCAGAACCAATTACATAGCCACCTGTATCAACAACAGCAAATTCGATTCCATTCCAATGCGCTTCGCCATAGTTTCTGTCGCGAGTTACTCCACTAGTTTCTTCGACAATAGCATCGCGCGACTCAGTAAGTCGATTAAATAATGTTGATTTTCCAACGTTTGGTCGCCCAACGATTGCTAAGATGTTTTTCATGGTATTTTTTTTGAGGGTGCAAAAGTACTAAATTTCTGCTGATTAGGTTGTGATTATTTTCGGTACAGTTCTTTTTTGATAATTAATGCATTTATCTTTTTAATCAGGGCAAATTTTGTATAATTCACGAATTGCTTTAATCGTCTTTTGCTTTGTTTGTTCGCGTAAATCTTGTGCTGATTTGGTGTAAAAATTATGGTTCTCTAAGAAATCAAGTTGAATTTTTAACCAATCAACTAAACTATAATTATGCTTTTTCATTAATTTCCACTCATAATGCAATTTAGTACTTCGAATAAAAAAGTAATCTCGCCCCAAATAATCTAAATCCGCATCGCAAATAATATTTTCTAAAATACAATCTGCTTTTTCAAGAAGTTTGGTTTTTCGTATCAAACGCGCTATTGTTTTAATATCTTCCTCAGAATAATCAAATTTTGGAAGCTCTTTTTCGCAAATTCGTACAGATTCTTCTTCATGATTATTATAGTCGATTAACATTCCACTGTCGTGAAATAATGCAGCAGTTAAAACTAAAAGAGTTGAATGCTTACTAATATTTTCCAGTTTTGCAAGCTCTTTTGCAGCATGATATACGTTAAGTGTATGCTCTAAATCGTGATAGATAATTTTAGGATTTAATTCAGATTGAAGTCGATTAATAATATATTGTTTTGCGCGGTAGAATTCCATATCAATTAAATATCAAACTAAAATACAACTTTTTGATTCAATGGCCTTGATAAACACTTAATATATGATATAATTAACTTAATAGGATTATAATTCCATCGTTTTGTTAAGGTATTATTTATCTTTGGCACAAATTAGTGATTTGAAAACAATATCTAAAATCAGTCTTTTTTTTATTCTGCTTCTTGTGGTCAGCTTTGCCTGTAGGAAAGATGATATTGTTTCCAGCGATCCGGCCATTTATTTAAGATTCTCAAACGACACAATAATATTTGATACTGTGTTTACTACCATGGGCTCAGTTACTAAACAGTTGCGGGTGTATAATGAAAATGAAAAGGCAATAATTATTTCAAAAATACTCCTTGCAGGAGGAACAAATAGTTCTTACCAAATAAATGTTGATGGACGAAGCGGTTCTTCTTTTAATAATCTTGAGTTAGGTGGTGGCGATAGTCTTTATATTTTTGTACGAATCACCATTGATCCAACAAATCAAAATAGTCCTTTAATTGTTCAGGATTCAATTCTTTTTGAAATAAATGGAAATCAACAAGATGTGGATTTATATGCCTGGGGACAGGATGCAAATTTTATTATGCCGAATCTTACAATTGAAGGTTTGCCTCCTTTGCATATAATTGCAAATGAAGGCGAAACTGTTAGATGGACTAACGATAAACCTTATGTTATTGTTGGTTATGCTGTTGTAGATTCAGCCGCTAATTTAATTATTGATAAAGGAACACAAATTCATTTTTATAATAATTCAGGTTTATGGATTTATAAAGGAGCTGGTATTCAGGTAAATGGAACTCTTGAAGAGCCGGTTATTTTTCAGGGAACTCGACTCGATGAAGGTTATCGTGATTTGCCTGCTCAATGGGATAGAATTTGGATTAACGAAAGCTCGGTCAACAGTACTTTTAATTATGCGATAATTCAAAACGGAACTATAGGAATACAAGCGGAGACTTTGAACGAAAGTTTGGGTAATACTTTAATATTAAATAATACCAAGATTTTGAATATGTCGGGTTGGGGCATTTTTACTCGTTTTTATCAGATTGAAGCGAATAATATTCTGGTGGCTAATGCAGGAAGTAGTTTGCTAAATCTCACAACCGGAGGACGTTACAGTTTTAAAAATAGCACTTTTGGAAATTATTGGAGATATGGAGTTCGCAAAGATCCTCTGCTTCATCTGAGCAATTATTATATTTACCCAACTGCTGAAGGAGATATAATTTATACAGGAATGTTGGAAGAAGCTTATTTTGGCGATTGTATTTTTTATGGCTCTTTGGATGAAGAAATTCTAGTTGATCCATTTCCCGGAACTGAAAACGAATTTTCTTATTTATTTGATTATTGTTTACTGAAAAGTGCGCAAAATGCAAATCTGAATTCAGAAAATAGTTTTTTTAATGAAGATCCTTTGTTTATCGACCCATATTCTGTTAATTTTTATCTGGATACTTTGTCTCCAGCTATTGATCGTGGCATTTTTATGGGAAATCAGCTTGATTTGGATGGCAGAACACGCGATGAAAAGCCTGACCTTGGCGCTTTTGAATATTTTACTCAACCAACTGATAGAAAAAGAAGATGATAGGAACTCTAGTAAATTTTGGAGCTGTAATTTTAGGCAGCACAATTGGTTTAATTATTCATCGTAATTTACCAAAACGTTATGTTCAGCTTGTTTTTCAAATTATGGGGCTTTTTACTTTGGTGCTGGGTTTTAAAATGGCTCTTGAGGGTAAACAATTGTTAATCATTATTTTCAGCTTGATTTTAGGCGGACTTCTAGGCGAAGTATTTAAGATTGATGAATGGATAAATTCATTAGGCGACCGTATAAAACGATTGACCAAAAGTAAAAACGATACTTTTAGCGAAGGTTTAATAACTGCTTTTTTGCTTTTTTGTGTTGGTTCCATGACAATTTTAGGAGCCATAGAAGAAGGAATGGGTGGCAAACCTGAACTGCTTCTTATTAAATCTTTGATGGATGGCATTTCTGCGATTGCGCTAACGGTTGCATTTGGAGTTGGAGTATTATTTTCAGCAATTCCACTTTTGATTTTTCAAGGCGGATTAACACTTCTGGCAAGTCTGGCCGGTGAGTTTATCAATCCGGTAATTATAACCGAAGTTACTGCTACCGGAGGCATAATTCTGATAGGTTTAGGTATTAACCTTCTGGAAATCAAAAAAATAAAAGTTGTAAATCTTTTACCTGCGATGTTAATTGTGCCTTTATTGATGGAAATTTTTGTGGGTTAAATTATTAATGCACCGCTTTATAAACCTTTACCAGTTTCACCAACAAATCTTCCAAATAATCCAATTTAAGCATATTGGCACCATCCGAAAGTGCTTCAGCAGGATTTGGATGTGTTTCTATAAAAATACCATCAACACCTGCTGCTATTCCTGCTTTTGCAATAGTTTCTATCATTTCAGGTTGTCCACCTGTAACACCACTTGTCTGATTTGGCTGTTGTAAAGAATGTGTAATATCTAAAATAACAGGAACATTATTTTTTTGCATCAATGGAATACCTCTAAAATCGATTACTAAATCCTGATAACCTAGCATAGTTCCGCGCTCTGTAAGCATAATATTCTGATTGCCAGATTCTCTAACTTTATCAACTGCAAAACGCATTGAATCAGCCGATAAAAATTGTCCTTTCTTAATATTGACAGTTTTTCCGGTTTTTGCTGCTGCAACTAATAAGTCGGTTTGTCTGCATAAAAATGCTGGAATTTGCAATATATCAACATATTTGGCTGCCAGAGCTGCTTCTTCAGCGCTATGAATATCAGTAACAATTGGAATTCCCAATTTTTCTCGAATTTGGCCTAAAAGCTCAAGTGCCTTTTTATCTCCAATACCGGCAAAAGAATCCAAACGAGAACGATTAGCTTTACGATAAGAAGCTTTAAAAATAAATGGTATTCCCAATTTATCAGTAATTTGTTTTATCCTTTTGGCAATTTCAAATGGCATAAGCTCGTTTTCAACAACACATGGACCGGCCATTAAAAAAAAATTATTTGGAACTTGTTTAAAATTAGGTATTTGCATTTCTTTTTAAATTATTTGTGATTGCCATTAAGAAGCTCTATTTCTTTTTTTACAATTCGAATCAATTCTTGTTTTTCATCGAATGGAAGAAAAACCGACTGAAATGAATTTAAAATGAGCTGTTCAATATCTTTTTTATCGAAATGATAATGTTTAATAGCTAATTCAAATTCTTTAGTAAGCGTTGTGCCGGAAATGAGATAACTATCAGTATTTAAGGTAATAACAATATTTTGCTTAAAATAATCCTGAATAGGATGGCTTGCTAAGGAACTAACAGATTTGGTTTGTAAATTTGAAGATAAACACACTTCCAATGGGATTTGCTTATCGCGTATATATTGCAGTAAATCAGCATCTTGAAAAAGATTTGTTCCATGCCCAATGCGATTTGCTTTTAGACCATGAATAGCATCGTAAATAGAATGAGCTCCATCGGCTTCACCTGCATGTACTGTTCGCGCTAGATTATGCCGGAATGCGTAATCAAAAGCTTTGAAACTATCTAATGCGGGATGTCCAAATTCATCGCCTGCCAAATCAAAAGCAACAACACCTTTGTTTTTATATTTAACAGCCAACTGAGCGAGCTCAAGATTTTGCATCGGCGTATTTTGACGTAAGCCGCAAATAATTATTCCGCTTTTTATTCCAAGTATATTTTCTGCCTGATTTTTTCCACGAAGAACAGCTTCAACAATCGCATCAAAACTTAAGCCTTCTTTTGTGTGCAGCAGTGGCGAAAATCTAATTTCAAGGTATTTTACATTCTCTTTTTGAACATCTTCCAAAAGTTCAAAAGTAGTTCGTTCCAATGCTTCTTCGGTTTGTAAAATCGATAAACTAATTTCAAATGGAATAAAATATTCGATTAAGCTTTGACAATTTTCATCATTTGTTAGCAAACCTTCAAGCTCATCACGATTATATGTTGGTAATTTAACCGAGTTTTTTTTGGCTAAGTCCAAAATAGTATCAATGCGTAATGAACCATCCAGATGGTTATGCAGTTCTGCTTTAGGAAGTTGAGCTAAGAATTTATGCATATTTTAATATTATAGTGGAAAATGCTTGCAAAGATATTTAAATTTGGAACGTTTAGTTTGCAATTTATGCAGAAATTCAAATTTTATAGATGAGTTATCTATTATATTCGATAATTTTATGGCAATTTTGAAATTAAGATTAAAATATTGAGTTTGAGATTTTATTGTTCAAATTCAAAACAACTTTTTAGAAATTAATAGATATGGAAAAAAGAACAATTGATAAGGAAATTCTTGAAAAAGCTAATGTTTGGTTAAATGGCAATTACGATACTGAGACCAAAACTCTTGTTCGGCAAATGATAGAGAAGAATCCACAGGAATTAATAGAATCATTTTATAGAGATTTAGAATTCGGAACCGGCGGATTACGAGGAATTATGGGTGTTGGAACAAATAGAATGAATAAATATACTGTTGGAATGGCAACTCAGGGTTTAGCCAATTATACATTAAGAATGTTTCCCAATATCGAACAGATTAGTGCGGTAATTGCTTATGATTGCAGGAATAATAATACTTTTTTTGCCCAAATTACTGCCGATGTTTTAACAGCCAATGGAATAAAAGTTTATCTTTTTGATGAATTAAAACCCACACCAGAACTGTCTTTTGCTATACGCGAATTGAAAGCTCAAATCGGAATTATGATTACTGCTTCGCACAATCCAAAAGAATATAATGGTTATAAAGTATATTGGGACGATGGCGGACAACTTATAAATCCACATGATGTAAACGTAGTAGCAGAAGCGCAAAAAATTACTGATATTAATGACGTTAATTTTAAGGGCAATCGGAAATTACAAATATCGATTGGTAATGAAATAGATATCAAGTATTTAGCGGCTCTTAAAACATTAAGCTTATCGCCGAAAATTATAAAGAAATATCATAATATAAAAATTGTTTATACGCCGATCCATGGAACAGGTGTTAAACTTGTTCCAATGGCATTAAGAGATTTTGGATTTACTCAAATTTACAATGTAGCTGAACAAGATATTGTAAGTGGTGATTTTGAGACTGTTAAATCGCCAAATCCGGAAGAACCTGCTGCTTTAAAAATGGCTATTGATAAAGCTTTGGAAGTTGGTGCCGATTTAGTTATGGCCACTGATCCTGATGCTGACAGAGTTGGAATTGCGGTGCGCGATGATGCAAATGAATTTATATTACTCAATGGAAATCAAACAGCCGCTTTATTATCACATTATTTGTTTACCAAGTGGCAAGAAAATGGTCTGCTTGATGGTAATCAATTTATGGTTAAAACTATTGTAACCAGCGAGTTACTTATCGATATGGCTAATAAATATTCTATTGATACTTATGATGTTCTTACCGGTTTTAAGTTTATTGCCGATATAATTAAACAATTGGAAGGTAAGAAAACTTTTATTGGTGGAGGAGAAGAGAGCTATGGTTTTCTTGTTGGCGATTTTGTTCGCGACAAAGATGCTGTGAGCGCTTGTGCCATGATTGCTGAAACTGCTGCTTGGGCTGCATCTCAAGGCATGAAATTATTCGATTTATTAAAACAAATTTATCTGGAATATGGGTTTTATTATGAATCTTTAATTTCTGTTGTTAAAAAAGGAAAAGCCGGCGCGGAAGAAATTCAATCTCTTATGGTTGATTATCGTAATAATCCGCCAAAATTCATTAATAATTCTGAAGTTATTTCCATTAAAGATTATCAAAAACAGATTCATTATGATTTGAAGAATAAATCTGAAAATGTGATAGATTTACCCAAATCCAATGTTTTACAATTCTTTACGGCTGATGGAAGCAAAATTTCGGTACGTCCAAGTGGAACAGAACCTAAAATAAAATACTATTTTGGTGTAAAAGCCCCACTAAAAAAGCTTGAAGATTTTGATACTGTACATAATCAGCTAAGAGAGCGAATAAATCAGATTATTGAGTCGATGGAATTGCGATAATGCTTATAAACTTATTTGAATATTTTTTAAGGTTTTTTTTCTTTATTGAAGAAGTATCCCTTTCTTGGACAGATTCTAAAATTATGGACTCACATTAATTTTGTGGCGAGAAGCACGAAAACCAATTCTATTATTAATATAATCAAATTCCGTGTCTATTTTGCTAAATATTGATAATGGTTAAACCTTATCTTATTGATATTAACCTTATGCCAAAGGCATCCCTTCGGGAGTAGCATAAATTATTCATAAAATATTTAACCTTATTTCGACTGAGCTCAACATAAATATTAGCTAATTTCGAACCCTTAGCTATAGTAACACAATCTTAAAATATTTTGATTGATTGGGATACAATAAATTATCAATCATTATTTTGATTGCAACAAAATAACTAATGGAACGATATTGTGCATTGTTTTTAAAAAAACAAGGTAATACTTGTATTGAGCAAAGTCGAAATAAGGTCATATTCAGATTGTTATTTAAGAACTACTCCCGAAGGGATGCCTTTGGCATAAGGTTGAAGAGTAAAAATAAGGTATTTGAATTTACTATTTTTATATCGTTTATTTAGTTTAATAAGTCAAATATTCTTCCAATTTATTTTCTAAGATAATATCATTTGTTATGACTCCCCGTAAAATTCGCTTGACGCCTTTCTTCCTGTTTAGAATGAATAAAGTTTTGTTTAATCCCCGTAAAATGAATGTGACCCAAATTATGAAGCATTACAAAGGAATTATTTATTCTATTTCTTCTGATATTTTATCTTAATTTAGCGGATAAAGATTCTAGTCAATAAAATTTATGTCTGAAGATTTATTTTTCGAGTCTATAGAACAAGCGGTATGCATTATAAACAGGCCAAAAGAAGGATATAATGGTTTTTCCGATCTTTCAATAGAATTGAATTCGTCATTTCGACATTATTTTCCGGAAATTGATAGCTCTAATTTATTTAATGAATTTAGCATCGATTTTGTTTCTTTTGTAGTAGAATCATTTGAATCTCAAGACTCTGTGAATAATGAAAATATCTCATTTTCTTATCGCAATAAGACCTTCCTGATTCTAAAAAAGCAATTATCTTCTTTTCAATATGCATTTCTTTTCAAAGAGAAAAAAAATGAGGAAACTGATACTTTTATTTCAATTGCGGATACAACTGAAATTGGATCTAAGGCAATTGAAACCATAGTGGAAGAGAAATCGAATTTGTTGTTTCAACTTATTGAAAGCTTACCTGATATAGTTTGTGTAAAAGATGGCAATGGTAATTGGTTAATGGCTAATAGCGCAAATTTAAGATTATTTGAACTTGAAAACATTAATTATTATGGAAAAACAAGTACTGAATTGTCGGAATTTGTATCCTTCCAAAAAGACGCATTGATTAGTTTTTCAGAATCCGATATTATTACTTGGAATACAAAAACTTTATACAGAAGCGATGAAATTATTCAACTGCCTGATGGAGGTGAAATAATTCTAGACACTATAAGAATTCCGAGTTTTAACGCAGATGGCACTCGTAAAATGTTAATAGTAATTGGCAGAGATATTACTATTCAAAAAAATACTATCGAAAATTTAAAACGAACTGAAAAACGTTACTCACTGGCACAGAAAGCCAGTGGAATAGTTAGCTGGGAATGGGATTTAGAAAAATTGAATCTAAATTGGGCCGAAAACCTGGGAGAAGTTTTTGGTTCTTCAGATATATTTAAGAATAAAACATTTAAGGACGTTTTACAGTATGTTTACCCGGAAGACCGTTTTGTTTTTTTGCGTAAAATGATTAATTCCATCGAAAATCTTGAAGATTACGATTTTGAAATACGAATTTATGATATTGATCATAATGTAAAATGGGTAAAATTAAGTGGACTTATTTATTACGATGCACTCAAAGATAATTCATCACTTTTAGGAATTGTGTATGATATTACCGAGCGAAAAAATTATGTTAAAGACATTCTTGAAGCAAAAACTAAAGCTGAGGAATCTGATCAGTTAAAATCGACTTTTT
>CAZTST010000079.1:7876-14518 GCA_964616585.1 uncultured Draconibacterium sp. | reverse complement strand
CTAAAAGTTTTACTTCTATTTCTTCGCCAACTTTTAGTACATCTTCGACATTTTGAACACGTTCCCATGAAATTTCAGAAACGTGAAGTAATCCTTCCTTACCTGGCATAATTTCAACAAAAGCACCAAAAGTTGTGATAGATTTAATATGACCTTTGTAGATTGTGCCGGCATCAGGTATAGCTGTAATATTTTTAATACGCTGAACTGCTTGATCGAGAGAATCTTTATTAACGGCCATAATATCGATAACTCCTGTTTCTCCAACTTCTTCAATTACAATTGTTGAATTGGTAGTTCTTTGTATTTCCTGTATAATTTTACCGCCTGGGCCAATAACCGCACCAATAAATTCTTTTGGAATTATCATTTGAACGATACGCGGTACATGAGGTTTGTAATCTTCGCGAGGCTCTGCCATGGTTTTTAACATTTCGCCTAAGATATGTAAACGACCTGCTCTGGCTTGTTCTAAAGCTTCTTCTAAAATCTGGTAAGAAAGACCATCAACTTTAATGTCCATCTGACAAGCGGTAATGCCATCAGCGGTTCCGGTAACTTTAAAATCCATATCACCTAAATGATCTTCATCACCTAAAATATCAGAAAGAACTGCATATTTTCCACTTTCAGAATCAGCAATTAATCCCATTGCAATACCTGAAACAGGTTTCTTAATTTTAACTCCGGCATCCAACAAAGCTAATGTTCCACCACAAACAGAAGCCATTGAAGATGAGCCGTTTGACTCTAAAATATCGGAAACGATACGAATTGTATAGGGTAGAACATTTTTTCCGGGAAGAACTTGTTTTAATGCACGCATAGCTAAGTTACCATGTCCAATTTCGCGGCGGCTTGTTCCTCTTAAAAAGCGAGCTTCACCAACTGAAAATGGAGGAAAATTATAATGCAATAAAAAATCGTTGTTTGCATCGTAAACAGCACCATCAATTCTTTGTTCGTCAAGTTTTGAACCAAGAGTAACACTTACCATTGCTTGAGTTTCGCCACGAGTAAAAATTGCAGAACCATGCGACATTGGCAGATAATCTACCTCAGACCAGATTGGGCGAATTTCATCTAACTTACGGCCATCTAAGCGTTTACGTTCATTTAAAACAGTATCACGAACAGCTTTTTTCTCAACATCGTGAAAATAGCGTTTAAACATTGCTCCTTTTTCTGCTTGATCTTCTTCTGTAAGAGTTGCAAAGAACTCATCTTTAATAGCAGCAAATTTATCGCTTCTTTCGTTTTTTGTGGTATCAGAAGATGCAACAGCATATAATTTATCGTACAAAGCTTTAAATACTTCGGCTTTAAATTCTTCGTCGTTGTTTTCGTGGCTGTATTCTCTTTTTGGATTTGCTTTTTCTACCATTTCTGCAAACTCTAATTGAGCTTGGCATTGAATTTTGATTGCATCGTGAGCAAATTTCATGGCGCTAAGCATATCAGCTTCTGAAATTTCTTTCATTTCCCCTTCAACCATCATAATATTTTCGATAGTGGCAGCAACCATTAAATCGATATCAGATTCTTCCAACTGTGTGGCAGTAGGGTTTAAAATAAACTCTCCGTTAATGCGTGCAATTTTAACTTCTGAAATTGGGCCGCCGAAAGGAATATCAGAAACGGCTAAAGCTGCTGATGCAGCAAGAGCTGCAAGTGTATCCGGCATAACTGTTTTATCGGAAGAAATAAGGCTGATAATCATCTGTGTTTCTGCATGATAATCGTCAGGGAAAAGAGGACGCAGGGCACGATCGACAAGACGAGCGATTAATATCTCGTATTCTGATGGGCGAGCTTCGCGTTTGAAAAATCCACCCGGAAATTTTCCCGTAGCGAAATATTTTTCCTGGTATTCTACCGATAATGGCATAAAGTCAACATCATCTTTAGCTTCTTTGTTAGAAACAACAGTAGCCATTACCATGGTGTTCCCTTGTTTAACGACAACTGCTCCGTCGGATTGTTTGGCAAGTTTTCCGGTTTCCAGTGTATATTCGGAACCGTCGGCCATCGTAAACGTTTTGGTGATACCAATTTTTGACATAATTTTTTTTGTATTAATTTGATTTACAGTACTTTTTATAGTGGCATATAAATACCAAAAAAGGCAATTGTATAATTGCCTTTTTTATGGTCTTTCCAAGAATCAAAATGATTATTTACGAAGACCTAATTTTTTGATAACCGCTCTATAGCGCTCAATATCTTTAGCTTTTAAATAATCGAGCAATTTTCTTCTTTTACCAACCATAAGTACCAAAGAACGTTGGGTTGTTTTATCTTTCTTGTTTAGTTTCAAATGACCAGTTAAATGGGCAATGCGAAAAGTAAACAATGCTACTTGACCCTCAGCTGACCCGCTGTCAAGCTCTGATTTACCATGATCTTTAAAAATTTCTTTCTTCTTGTCAGTTGTTAAGTACATATGCTATGTATTAAATAATTATCTTTTTTCGGGCTGCAAAAGTAATATAATCTTTTGTTTTACCAAAATTTTAATAGCTTTTGTTCGCTGATATTTTTTATTTTATTCTATAATTTCGCGGCAAAATTACGATAATTATTTATGCTGGTTACTTTTTTTTAAATAAATTGGTAATATCAATATCTCTTGTTGATTTTATAACCCGCTAATGGCTAACAAGTCTTTGTAATATTTCTGGAATGTAACATGCTATGCTACTGCTTTATCAATATATCTACTTACCTCCGATTGTTTATTTAACAATCTTCCCCTTAAAACGAGCTTGATAAATAATATTATTTTGTTTTTCAACTTGAAACTTTCTTATCTTTGAGTGGGCAAAACTATTGTCTGCGTCAAATTACTGGGAGTACTTACTTTGAAAAACGATCTTGATAATCAATATAAATTATTGATTACCAGACTATATCATATAAAGTATTAGTTTGTAAAACATTAAAGGCGCATACAATGAAAAACATCTTCTATCTTCTCTTATTATTCTGCAACATTGCACTTTGTGCGCAGAATGCTGATAGTTTTAATAAAAACAATAGCGATAGACCGCGTGATCCACGTGCAGACCAAATGAACTTTGTTCCGAACGAAGTTCTGGTGAAATTCAAAGATAATGTTCAACTGAAAAGTGGTGCTCTTTTAAAATCTGCAGGAATATCTGCCGTTGATCAGGTATTAGGAATCTACAATGTTGAAGCATTGGAGAAGCTTTTCCTAGGAGAAACAAAATTAAAGAGTGTCAAAATTGTGAAAGACCCACAAGGACAGGACATGGCAATTCCCAGCTTGCATAATATTTACAAGATTACGATTCCGCAAATAAAATCGTCAGGGAGCATACCAGTTAACATTTTTCAATTTATTGAAGAGTTAAAGGCTCTTCCCGAAGTGGAATATGCAGAACCCAACTATATCTTTTCTATTGACGATTTAGAGCCTGTTGGACCAATTTTAACTAGTGAAGATGTGGTAAAATTGCAAGATAAGAATCTAAAAAATGCTCAGGAAGGTATAATTCCCGATGATCCTCTATATAACCAACAGTGGTATATTCCTGCGATTAAAGCAGATATGGTTTGGGAACAAACGACTGGTGATACAACTCAGATAATAGCGATTCTTGATACAGGTGTAGACTGGAATCACCCTGACCTGAAAAATAAAATCTGGAGAAATCCTGGAGAAATAGCTGATAATGGCCGCGATGATGATGGCAATGGACTTATTGACGATATACGCGGTTGGGATTATATAAATAACGACAACAACCCAATGGATGACAATAGTCATGGAACTCACGTTGCAGGTATAGCTGCTGCTGAGACTAACAACGGAATTGGGATTGCAGGGGCTAACTGGAAAGCGAAAATCTTACCTTTAAAAGTATTTCAAAGTTCCGGAAGAGGAGATGCAGCAAATATCTCGAAAGGAATTATATATGCAAGCCAAATGGGCGTAACTGTAATCAATATGAGTTTTGGTAGTTACGCACGCTCTCTGACTATGGAAAATGCTTTAGCCAATGCTTATGCAACAACATTATTAGTAGCGGCAGCAGGAAATGATGGCCTTCCATTAGAAAGTTGTATTCCTGCAGGACAGTTCTTTCCAGCAGCTTTTTCATTTGTCTTGGGTGTTCAAGCACCGGAAGCGAGTTTTAGTAATTATGACTGTAATGGGCCAACATACAGTAATACAAGCGATTTGGTCAATTACGAAATGAAAGCTCCAGGAACAAATATTCTTAGTACTATTCCCAATGGTAATTACCGCGTTTATCAGGGAACTTCAATGGCAGCACCTTTAGTTTCAGGTGCGCTATCACTTTATAGAAAATTGATTCCCTATGAAGAAGAAACACCAGAATTTATGTGGGTTAAATTGATTCAAGCTACTGCGCAATACCTAGACATTTATAAAGCCTTGACTATTGTCCCAGTACCTGAAGTTTGGTTTCTTAATAATGTTATGGTTGATACGATTGGAAATGCTGATCGCGATGGACGCGTTGATGCAGGAGAAAGTATACAACTTTGGTTTAGAGCTAGAAACACGGGTGGACAAGTGGATAGTGTTTATTGGAAAATCAGATTAGCTGAGTTTGAAGATACTACAACTTGTACTATTGTAAAACCTACTTCTTATTTAGGTAGTATCAGCCCTTATGCTACCCGAACTAGCGAAAGCGACCCGATGGTATTCGATATTAGTCCAAATGTGGCGCATGATAGGGATATCACATTTGATTTATTAAGTTGGTATAAAGGAGCAACAGATACACTAATACGAAAATTTGTTTTTACTGCTGAAAATGGTGAAGAATTGTCTGGTGTTTTAGACAAAGAAAAAACTTTATATCCTGACAGGTTATATCTGGTTAATCAAAGTTTTAAAGTAGGTGTTGATGGTACTCTAATAATTAAGCCGGGAACAAAAATTCTTTTTTATCCTGGGAAAACAGTTGTTGTTAGTGGTCGTTTGATTACAGAAGGTACTGCTGATAGTTTAATCTATTTCGCAGGATATACTCCACCAAGTGAGTGGGGTACTATAGGAACAATTTTTGAATTTAGAAATGCTGATAAAGGATACCACAATCGATTTAATTATTGTCAATTTGACAATATAGGTGAATTTACAATTAATGGATATAATGCGAGTATTCATAATAGTATAATAAATGTTGGAGCACTCGGTATTATCGACTCATTAGTAAATAATAATTGTCACTTTCCTGGTCAAGGGTATGGTAATACTGGAATAGTTTACTCGTCTAGTTATATTTATAAAAATAACCTCATTGGTCCAGGTACCACAAAAGATTATTATTATAATCAAAGCTTTCAGCATGTATCTTTTGGGGGTAATTATCAATATAATAACATCTTTAATTATGGAATACCAGAACACGAATGGAAAGACTCAGGAAAGCAAAATTCCTGGATTAGTGAATATTCAAAACCTGCACACCAATGGGATGGGACTTTCTATAAAGATGTTACTTATATTTATACAAAGTACACAACGTATTATCAAAGTACTGCTGATTTTCAAAAGGTTCAATATCAATATTGGGGGACTTCTGATTCTACCAAGATTGAAGGTTTTATCACCGATTTTATGGAGCATTCTACTTACCCAAAAGCTATTTTTGAACCGTATTTAAGCGCTCCGCCGGAAGAGTGTCATGGAATAGTATGGAAAGTACTTGTTAACGGCAAAGACGCACAGGATGAAGTTGTGGAGCCTGTTGGAGTTGGAAAACAAAGATTTGATATTTATTTCAATCGTCCTATGGATAAAACTGTAACTCCATTAGTAGGTTTTGGTGTACGTTACCCATTTTCATCCAATACAGTTAACGAGGATGGTATATGGACTGAAGATGGCCGTATTTATACTGTTCACAAAACAGTGAAGCTTTATACAGGTGATGGTATTAACCGCATCCGAGTGACCGGAGCAAAAGATTTGGAAGGTTGGGAAATTCCTACTGAAGATATGCGTTTTGGATTTCTTATCAATGCAGCCACTTCCGCTTCCCTTGATTTTATGGCAACTCCCGGTCTAGGCAAAGTTGCTCTGGAATGGAATAATAACGATTTAGAGGATGGCTTAGGGTATAATATGTACCGAATGCAGCATATTAATGACTCGGTGCTAACCACTCCGGTCATTGTAAATTCCTCATTAATAACGGATACGCTGTTTACTGATTTTACAGTCACCCCCAACAAAAAATACTATTACTATTATAAAATTCTAAGAACTAATCTGGCTGAAACTGATTCGTCCAGAGTAGTAAGTGCCATACCATTCACGGCCAGCAAAGGAGATGCCAATGGCGATTTGAGCGTGAATGTGCTGGACATTACCACCCTTGTCGCTTATTTGCTAAACCACAATCCTCAGCCTTTTATTTTTGAAGCTGCAGATCTAAATAGTGATGAGAATATTAACGTACTTGATATTGTAGGTGTGGTAAATCTTATTCTCAATGATGGAAAAAAATCAGCAGAATTTGTCCTAAACGAACCGATTCAACTGTATATTGAAAATGATACTTTGTTTGTTGATGCACCTGTGGATGTGGGTGGTATTCAATTCGACATTAGTGGAGCTTCTTCGATAGAAGATATTCA
>CAZTST010000079.1:0-7866 GCA_964616585.1 uncultured Draconibacterium sp. | reverse complement strand
TGAAAGCCCTGGAAGAATTTGAATCAGGATATGGATTAAATGAGAATAGATTGCGCGTGCTTTATTACAGTATGTCAGGCAAAACCATTCCTGCAGCAAATCGTATTCCATTGATAAAATTGAAAAAAGGAAGTGGGATTTTAGAAGCCATTTTTGCTGATAAAAATGGAGCTTCAATTCCTGTTCATTTTCTTGCTACCGGAGTTTGGAATCTTAGCGATAAGCTTAGTCAGTATGTAGCCGAATTAGGACAGAATTTTCCGAATCCACTGACTCAACAAACAACCATTCCCGTTCGCATTTACGAACCTATTGACGAAGCTATCATTCGCATATTCAATATGTATGGTCAGGAAGTACAAAACATCCAAATTAGTAATCCAACAACTGGAGAACATCTGATGCAATGGAATTCAGGAAGCAAAAAAGGATTTTTCACCTACTTGCTCGAAATTAAACGAGGAAAGCAAAACTTTATCAGTCCGGTTAGGAAAATGATTGTTCAATAATGATGAAACAAAAGGGCAAAACGCTACGAAGTGGCTATATATCAGTATATTTTAACGTAGCTGACAGCTGGACTGCCAAGTGCAAACGCCACGAAGTGACAATATATCCTTATTTTGGAAAAGATGAAGAAGTTAGTGATTTACAATGTGCAAAAACGCTACGAAGTGGCAATATATCCTAACCCAATGGCAACGCCTTGGGCAATAAAATTACAGTAATCAATGCGTCCTGAAAAGACAATATGAAAAAATAAATAAAAATTACAATATGTCGCAATCATTATCAAAATTGTATGTGCATATAATTTATCACATTAAAAACAATGCATGTTTTATTAAACCGGAAGATGAAGACGAATTGTATGCTTACATAGGTGGAGTTATCAAATTGTCAAAATCTATTCCAATCAAGATTAATGGTATCGAAAATCATATTCACGTGTTATGCATCATGTCAAAAAATATTTCATTAGCTGATTTACTGGAAGATATCAAACGAAATAGTAGCAGATGGATAAAAACTAAAGGCATCCATTATCAGGGTTTCGCATGGCAGGGAGGATATGCAGGATATTCTGTAAGTCAATCAAAAGTAGAGGTTGTAAGAAGATATATTGAAAATCAAAAGATTCATCACAAAACTCAATCATTCAGAGAAGAGTATATTCAATTTTTAAACGAAAATGAAATTGATTTTAATGAGGATTATTTATGGACGTAATTTTTATATTGCCCTTTCAGGGTGCTGTTATCACTTTATATTCACAAACCCAAGGCGGTGCCATTGGGCTGAGATATTTTGGGCTTTCAGCCTATAAAAACCTTTTGCCAAACAGTTTTGAATCCTGAGTTCTCTTTGTTAAAAACAGATATAAAATACTGAAAATGATAAAAATGAAAAGGCAAAAATTTATCACCATAACCTTGCTGGTTATGATTGGAATAGCTGCTCCTCTATTTATTTCAGCAGAAAATGTTTTAAAAATAGGACAATATTCTGTTCAGCCTAATACTGAGTTTACAGTTCAGCTTGAAGCCGACAACAGCAGCCCTTTTGTTGCATTTCAAGTAGACATTCCAATTCCAGTGGGATTTAAATACATAGAAGGATCTTCCCAACTTATTTCAGCTCGTGTTTCAGGACATGCATTTAGTGCCAGTTTGCTAACCGGAAATACTCTTCGGTTGATTGGTTATTCTGCCAGTAATACAGCTTTTGTTGGCACATCAGGCCCATTGGTAAGTTTCACTTTAAAGTCTGGAACCATCCCTGCTACTTATGCTTTGGAACTCCAACAACCTATGATGAGTGACAATCAATCCACTAATAATTTAACCAATTCTGTTAATGGATCAGTAACTGTTCTAGCTCCAAATCTAAAATTGTCAGCCACCGAACTGAATTATGGGCGAGTGCCCCTTGAAAGTTCAGCTCAACAAACTTTTCAGATTACGAATGAAGGGAATCGAGACTTGGTTATCAATAGCATAAGTTTTAATGACGCCCAATTTTCTATTTTGGATGCAACTCCATTCACAATCAGCGCCAATAACAGCCGTTCTATTTCGGTAAAATTCTCTCCAATCATCAAAGGCACAAATTCCAAACAGTTACAGATTAGCAGCAATGATCCTGATCAGCCAAACTCAACTATAGCCTTGAATGCTATTGCCTTCGCTGTAAATGAGATTCATACCGGAAATATTATTGGAGCTTCATCTTCGAGTGCTACGCTTGATTTTTCATTGAACAATATGGAAGAATTTACCGGTTTTCAGTTCGACTTAAACCTTCCTCAACCTATGAGCTATTTACCAGAAACAGCTAAATTATATCGTTTGGATGATCATACAGTAAGTGTAAGTCAACTAAACGCTCAAACTTTACGAGTGCTTGTATTTTCATCGGGAAATAAAAGCTTCACTGGAACCGATGGGAAGGTATTAAGCTTAGACTTTAACCTTAATGGAGTAGCAGGTTACTATTCCATTGGTATGAGCAATGTGATTATAGCCAATATCTTAGGAGAGAATATTGTTTCAGCTTCTTATGCTGGTCAGCTGCATATCACATCTCCCGATATTGACGCTTCCACTCAACTTAATTTTGGTGATGTGTCTATTCTTTCGAGTTCAACAAAGCAGCATCGTATCTATAATTATGGACAAGAACCCTTAACGATAACTCAATTGATGTTTTCTAACAATTATTTTAAGAGTAATCAAACATTGCCACTTACAATACAACCCAATAATTATTTGGAATTACCAATTGAATTTGAAAAAGCGGTAAAAGGAACGGCAACGGCTACTTTAAAAATTGTTAGTAATGATCCGGATGAAAATCCATTTACTATTCAGTTATCAGGGAATGCTTTTGTCCCCAACTATTTTTTAGTCAATACCCAAAGCTATACTCAGGGCGATACTAAGAATTTACCCGTAGAAGTTGAAAATGAAGAATCCTTTGTGGCATTCCAATTTGATTTAAGTTACCCGGATGGGTTTACCCCTGATATAAATGCCATTGCATTAACAGATCGAAAACAAGATCACGTTTTAGCAGCAATTTCATTAACTAATACCAGTTTACGCATTCTGGTTTATAGTCCAGGTCAAAAGGTCTTTACAGGGAAATCAGGATCTATTTTGAATATTCCTTTTAAAGCTGAAACAAGCTTATTGCCAGGAGCATACAACTTGATATTCAGCAATGCAGTAATGAGTAATATCACATCAGAGAACATTTTATATTCTTCAACGAATGGAATTTTAAACATCCTTAGAATTAACGCCGCTCCAATAGCAAACGCAGGAATAGATCAAATTGTTAATGAAGGTGAAGAAGTAACTTTAGATGGTTCAGCTTCTTCAGATGCCGATAACGATGCAATCACTTATTTATGGACAGCTCCGGAAGGGATTACTCTAAATTCAACAACTGTTGCTAAACCGACCTTTAATGCTCCAGAAGTAGAAGTTGAGACAGAATACACCTTCTCCCTTGTTGTGTATGATAGCGAGAATTATTCTGAAAGCTCGAGCATGATAGTTATGGTTAAGAATGTTGTTGTAAATCAACTTTCAATATCAATGACCTCAGGTTGGAACTGGTTCTCTGTATACCTTGAAAATGAGGATATGAATCTTGATAATATCCTGGCCTCTTTAAATCCTCAACCCAGCGATTATATCAAGGATAGAAAAGGAACAGGAAATTCAGCTCAATTTTATGATATCCCTGGTACCTTCACAGGGTGGACAGGTACGCTAAGTGAGATTGATCCAAAAGAAGGATATAAAATAAGATTAAACAATGCTGGCGATCTAATCTATCAAGGCAATCTTGTTGATTATGAGAATGAACAAATATTTGTTGATGCAGGTTGGAACTGGATAGGATTTCCTATTCCTTTTGAAATGTCAGTAAGCGATTATCTTGCATCACTTGATGTTGTAAAGGGAGATTATCTAAAAAATCAACTTGTTTCAACTTCTTATTATGATGGATATGGTTGGTTTGGGCAGCTTGAAATGATGAAACCAGGTGAGGGATATTTATTGAAAGTTGCAAATTCAGGATCTATTCACAGTCCTGATGCCTCAACTTATATAGCGACAATAATATCCAAAAAAGATGCTGTTGAAATCGATGCCCCAAACTATAGTGTTAATGTAAGTAATTTCGAGTTTAGTGGTAGTGCAATTATTGAAGTATTTATTGGTGGGATCAATTCTAGTAATGAAAATAATATCCTATATGCATTTAATAAGGAAGGAGTATGCGTCGGTATTGCAAAAGGTTTGTTATATCCAATGACTAATAAATACTTATACAACTTGATGATGTACAGCAATATTGAAGTAGGTGACGAAATTCATTTTAAATTCTATGAAAGTGAAACAAACGAATTGTACACTTTTGAAGAAACACTAAACTTCACCGCTGATATGATTGTTGCAGATGCATATCAACCTTTTGTGTTAAATAAGGGAGTTGTAGATTTTATAGATGAAATAGATACTGAAGTTGTTGAATTATTTCCTAACCCATTTACTGATAGATTGAATATTAACTTTACCGTTAATAAAACTCAAAACGTAAGAGTATCTGTTTACGACAGCTATGGAAAAATGATTGATTTGTTAGCTGACAAAACATATTCTCCTGATACTTATCTTTTAGAATGGAACGCTATAAATATTCCAGTTGGAATCTATTATATCCGCATAGAAAAACAAGAAAGTGTTGATAATTTGAAAGCGTTGAAGGTGAAGTAGTATAAATTGTAAATAATGATTCGCTGTGAATAGTGGATATTTAAAAATGTAAAAAGACACCAAAGTTACCTAGTTTTCAATTGAGTATAAAATATTTTAAAATATCCTCTACGAATGTTTAAAAATATATTAATCGAAAGTGTAGAGCATACTGTTATTGCATATTGATAATGTTTTCCCGGCTCAACAAACTCCATCCTAACATCCAGTTATGATTTTTAAAAGCGCCACAGTAATCTACCTTGTCGAAAAAATCATCCGTTGAAATAATATTGGTTGGAATAGGATTTGCTGGATACAGATTATATGGTTGATTCGAAGATGCGAAATTAGGATTTAGCATCTTGTTAGAAGCGGCATCAAAATATGCACTCCAGGCATGCTGAACGGATAGCTCGGGTTCATCACCTCTGTATTCAAAAATACGATTTGGATTGTTTTCAGCAATATTGAAGAAAGTATTTCCCTCCAGCTTAATGTTATCTATTTGCCATTGTTCAAGACTATTGCTGATTTCCTTATAATATTCTACAACTATTCCACTTTGTTGATTGATAAAAATGGAGTTCATAAAATGACCGGCAGCATTACTTCCAAAATGAATCAATTCTCCAGTTTTTTCTTCTCCATGTCCAATGGCTGTGAGGTTGTAAATCTTCGGCATTGTGTAAGGTCTAACCGATGGGTGACTAGGGCTTCCGTCTAATTCGGCAATTAAATTGCCTTGATTTTCGCCTTGAATAGCTAGCAAAAACTGGCATTTCCCTTGATATCCCATATCAAAATCGAAAGCATCATCGCCGCAATATGCCACTGCAAGATATTTGCAATTTACTGTACCTCCAAAAAACTCAATCCCATCATCGGCATTTGAAATCACTTCAATATGATTGATGCTTGTCCCACTTCCAACTCCTCCCAAAGTGAGACCATTTATTTCGTTTCCTTCTCCAATATTTGTTCCTCCATGTCGAATAGAAATGTATTCTAAAATACCTGAATTGTCATCAGGATCAGGGCCACCGAATAAACCACGAGGTTCACTTAGTGGAAGGCCCTCAATCAAAGCTTCGTTACCTGAAACATTTATGGGTGCATTGCCAAGAATAATAACTCCTCCCCACAAACCCTTGCTATCAATAGGAATACTTCCTTCCAGATTATCTCCTTCCACCGTAAAAATAATGGGCTTTGTGGCAGTGCCTTGGGCAATAATTTTGCCGCCTCTTGCTACAATTAATGCACTTGCATTTTCAGCCTGTCCGGTTTTTGCTCGTATAACAGCTCCGGCTTCAATAGTAAGTGTTTGGCCTTCGTTTACAAAAACAAATCCTTCTAGAATATAATTCTGATTCGCTTTCCAAGTTACAGTTCCCGTTCCTCCTCCATTATAGCTGACTATTTCATCGTAAAGAACATCGTAATCACTTTTTCTACAGGCATTTAGGAGAATACTGATAAATGCTATGATAAGGAATGATTTAGTAAGTATTCTCATAATCCAAACTCAATATTTAGGTAGATGAAAGATTCGTTTTCGAGGTTTTTGGCATATGGAACCCAATCTTGATAATTCAATGCAATGCGAACTTTGGATATAGGACTGTATTGAACTCCACCAATAATTGCACTGCCATCCTTAGCAATGTTCCAGGGTCTTATTTCCTGGTCTAATAAATTGGAGCGAAAAATATCATAGCGACTAAATACTTGAAACTTGTCATTGATAAAATAAGAAGCTGTTGCGGAGAAAATTGTTAAGTTTTCATTTAACGCATTTTTTACATTATACTGTTTGTCGTATTCAAAACCTAGATCCAACCTTTTATCTATTTGGTATCCAATAAATCCAACAAAAGTAATCTGATTGGTGTTTTTTGATAAAATATCTGCATAAGTTCTAAAAATAAATCCTTTATAAGGTTTAAGAGTTAAACCAAGAGCAGCTTTATATGTATTATCATGCTGTATTTCTGCATTACCTTCTCCATTTGAAATGGTTAAATCCACTTCTGCAATTTTGGAGATTTTATAGTTAACAGAAACGCCTAAATCTGATGAAGTTCCAAACTTATATTTATCAGTGGCTGATTTTTCTATATAACGATGTCCCCAGATTTTTTCTTGTACTTTGAATAGTTGCATCGGAATAATCCCAAATTTTAAATTTAGGTTTCCATTTTCATATTGCAAATAGGCACTCTTAAAATAAGCATAGCGCTTTAAAAGCGAATAGGCGGAGGAGTTATCTGGACTCCCAATATCTACTACAATTTTTGATGAGAATCCTTTTTCTAATTCCATATCAAATCCTAAATATGCCCGCTGAATTTCCATAGCTGTTGGGTTATTTCCTTGGTTAATGCCGGAATAAATATTGGCAAAAACAAGTGCTATGGGCTTAGCAGTATAGTTTTTATCTATTTCAAATTCCTGAGAAATTAAATAGGATAAATTCCAAAAAGTCAGAAGCGTAATTAAAAGGAAACGAAGATATTTTATCATGTGTATTTGCTTAGATTTGTGGCAAAATTCATTTTTTTATTTTTTATAGATGACATTTAAAAAAGGAATTAACATTAAATTAATATTAAAGATACATAATCTTAACTTTAATATGTTTTTATACCTTTGATAAATAACGAAATTTGCACAAAATAAATTAAGCATGGAAAATATATACTTAATCTTAGTAATAGTCTTATTTGCGTTGGCAATTAGCGATTTAATTGTTGGCGTAAGCAACGATGCCGTTAATTTTTTGAACTCGGCCATTGGGTCTAAAGCGGCAAACTTTAAAATTATTATGCTTATTGCTTCTCTTGGTGTGTTTGTCGGCGCAACCTTTTCGAGTGGTATGATGGAAATAGCACGTAAAGGGATTTTTCATCCTGAGATGTTCTATTTTTCTGAGATTATGATTATCTTTTTTGCGGTCATGATTACGGATGTTATTCTGTTGGATACCTTTAACACACTGGGTTTACCCACATCAACAACAGTTTCTATCGTATTTGAGCTTTTAGGTGCTTCTGTGGCCATTGCTATGGTAAAAGTATATTCTTCCGGAGCTGGA
>CAZTST010000078.1:10946-14607 GCA_964616585.1 uncultured Draconibacterium sp. | reverse complement strand
AATGTTGACTAGTAGGACTTTCATGGTAATGAAACCCGGGAAACCGGGTTTTTTTGTATCTTTACACGCCAAAAAATAAAAGTCATGAGTTTAGAAATTCAGATTAACAACGACATCAAAAAAGCCATGTTGGCTAAAGACAAAAAGACGCTTGAAGCATTACGAGCTATTAAAGCCGGAATTTTGCTTATTAAAACAGGAGGAGATGTAAATTCCGAGAAAATTCCGGAAAGTGTTGAATTACAATTATTACAAAAACTGGTAAAACAACGAAAAGAATCTGCCGAAATATATGCAAATCAAAATCGCACTGATTTAGTTGAAGATGAGCTTTTTCAAGCAAGTATAATAGAAAAATACTTGCCCGAACAAATGAATAAGGAAGAATTAATATCTAAAATTAAAGCGATTATTTCAGCAACAGGAGCAAGTTCTATAAAAGACATGGGACGTATTATGGGCATGGCCTCCAAAGAATTAGCAGGTAAAGCTGATAACAAAACTATCTCATTAATTGTTAAAGAAATTCTGGGTTAAATCCACTCTAATATAGAAAAGATTTGATGCGCTAATGACAAATTTTCATAAATTTGCAGCCTTATTTCGCTATTGGCGGACAATCGGGGTGTAGCGCAGTTGGTAGCGTACTTGACTGGGGGTCAAGGGGTCGCAAGTTCAAGTCTTGTCACTCCGACTTTTAATAAATATTAGCACTGTAAATCAAGCATTTACGGTGCTTTTTTTGATATAGTACAAATTGTAGTACAAAACATAGATTAAGTAGTACAATTACAAATTAGGATAACAAAAAAAAACGGTCACCAAATTAATGATGACCGTTTTTTTTATGGGTATTATAACAACTCTAATTTACATCGTAACGCATTATTAATTAAATCGATAGTACACATTAGATTATTATAATATTCGGTCTTATGTCTCATATAATTGCGTCTAGTGCTATCCAATTCGATCAATTTACATTCGAGTTCACTGCTCCCATTTAACCGCTTAAAACTACTTATTTGGTGCTCAATAGCACTTAACTCTTTGCCTAATGTTTCTCCCAATGTGATAATGTTTATTGTAAATACTGGGAATAAAACTTAAAAAGAGCTTAGATGCTCAATTTTAAATTTTTTTTAATGTTTTTTTTTGCAATCCAATTTTCCCGACCGTAAAAATTATTCTCGGAATTTTTAAACCCAATCCGAATTTTAAAAAAAAATAAAAGCATTTGCAATTTGAATTAAGACCTTGCATTGAAGTGTTTCTCTTGGAGCACCCCAGCCCCCCCAGACAGGGGGTATACTGGGGGACTTAGCCCCAGATACGGGTCAGGGGGTTCTCTTGGACAATATTAATACCTTCCCAAAATGCTACTGAATCTGTTTACGTTTAAATTGTCTAATATTTTTATTATCTTTGGGTGACTCAGTGTTGAGTGTGATTATAACAATTCGCTTTTTGAATTATATAAGTAAAAAACATGCCCACAACTTAAATAGATAAATTAATTTATACACATTATGGAAAAAACTAAAATGCAAATTGAAGAGTTCATTAAAGAAAGATTTGACCATTTAGCGAATATGAATAAACAGATAAAGGGTCTGCAGATTAAAAAGCTTGCTGAATTTGCAAAAGAATCAAATGAATTTATTGCTAACTTTAATCAAAATATCAATTTAATAATTACAGAAAATAAAATAATTGATAAGGATATAATTACAGAATTAAATTCATTTGCTCAAGAACAATATGGTAAAAGAATCATGGAGCTTTCGCCTACTCATCAATTTTAATTATAATCCAAAAAGGCACTCTATGCACAATGTCTCATATGCAATAACTGTTGCAGTCGGGAGCAATCGCCTACTTTCCATATACTCACCGTTAGTGGCAGTCTTAATAAAATGACATACAATATATTTAATAATACTGGTGAATTAGATAATCATTTTCGTTTCGTAAGAATTGATAATGAAAAAATATCATTAAAGTATATTGATAATACTTTTTTGAAAAACAAAAGACTCAGTGTACGTTTTGATTACTATGAACTAAGACCAATCGAAAGTAATATTAATTGGGTTGCCAATTATTTAAATAAAAATGTAAAATTAATTTTAGGCGTAACATTTCACACAGGAGTTGAATTAAAAAGGGAACTTAGTATTAAATTTGATTTTGATGGTATAATAATTAATTTCTTTTCGGGAAGCCATATTTTAAACGAAGACATATTAATAATAGATACATCTGAAGATTACATCAATAACAGAATAAATTTAAAAGAAGAATCCGAAGAAAATAATACAATATGCAGAGAGCCAATTTCACAAAGTGTACAAGACAAAGTGTGGAATAGAGATGGAGGAAGATGCGTAAAATGTGGAAGTAATATTAAATTAGAATTTGACCACATTATACCTTTTTCAAAAGGAGGTGCCAACACATATCGTAACTTACAATTACTATGTGAAAAATGTAATAGAAAAAAGTCTAACAAAATTGGATAAAAAAGCCAGCCACCGATAAATAGGACTCTGAGCGGTCTGCAAGACCCAGCGATGAGTCTTAAATCTCTCTCCATCTTGATTTACTGGTGAAGTAATGTTGTGTTTTACACACATAACATTTCCCTTATAATTTTAGTATAAACTTGTCGAAAATATATAAGGGGGTGGCTAGAAATGATACCTTCTACCCCCATAGGCATACGCGTCAACTTAAGCTAAAATTAAAATTCTTTCCTGTTCAAAATTCAGTCTTTTTCTTCGTGACTCGTAACAGCAATATCGTTTTAGTTTTATAATGTTTACACCAAATTCTTGTTGTTGGTCGTTTATTATATCGCAAAACAAACCGAACAAAACTTCAGGAAATTTAGCAAGGTATTTTAGTGTTTTCATAAGACTTAGATGCTTTTCAAAGTATTTGTATATCATTGTTTTACATTTTTTAAAAATGAATTGCACAAACAACATTGCCATAATAAACCGTGCTAAAATAATAACTTATAATTGATTTGAAGACACATTGTGATATTTAGCAAAATTCATATTGCTTTTCCAGCTTTTGAAGATAATTTCTATGCGCCACCTTAGTGAATATAGTTTTAATATCATCGAAAAATCTACCTTATCTTTAGGTATTGTTATTATAAAAATTGTCCAGTCCAATTGCTCAAGAAATTCTTTTGATGGATTCTTGCCTCTACTTTCATTTTTTGCTTTTCTTCTTCTTTCATTAGCAACTGATTTATCTACTGGCGATGATACTATTCTAACAATTGTTTTCTCTTTATTGTTTAAGCATACTTCCATATCAAGATGACCATTATTCTTAAGTAATTTTGTTAAATCTATTGTTTTCAGCGTATTAACATCCAAGAGGTTTGTTTTAAATTTATATCTATAAATACAATCTGCTTCTGTATCAATATGTCTTTTTATTTCGTCAAAGGACAAATACCCTCTGTCCCTTAATACTAAATCACCCTTTCTAATTTGTAATTCTGGTGCTGATCTAAGGTCGTTTTTTGTATAGGTATCAATAGAAAAATTGATAAATTGTTCACTCATTAAATCGTAAATAACTTGAATGCGGGCATTTGTGCTTTTGCTGCATTTATTGGACACTCCGGAAAATATCTCGT
>CAZTST010000078.1:0-10936 GCA_964616585.1 uncultured Draconibacterium sp. | reverse complement strand
TGGACTAATATCCTTTTGTATTTTAGAACCTTTAATACATCAACATATTTATCTTTCTCCAATTTCTTTTCGAGTATAACTTTTACTATCTCTTGCATAAACAATTTGCATTGTGTTTTTATTTTCTTAGCTACAGCCTGCTTGCTTACACTCTTCATTGTATTATAGTCAATAAGCATTGCTAAATCATTATAGCTTGAATCCCCTTGAATTGTTCCGTTGCATAAGGCAAATAGAAGGTCATCTGCCATAAGAATTCGTTTGCGCTTGATTAAACCTGTCGTGTAACTTAAATCAAGAATTTTTTCTTGGCTTACACCTTGTGATTCAAGCAAGAAAAAAATAGATTGTCTCATAATGTAATTGTTTTAAAATGTTAAACAATAGTATTAATACTATTGTTTAAATTAGCATAAATTTTGTATTTTTGCTAACGCATTTATAAACAATTTATGGGATATCCAGTTAAAATACAGCGAGTTGAAAGAAGAAATACAAAATCATTTTATGTGAATTTTCCAGCAGCAGTTGCCGAAGCTTCTAACATAGAAAAAGGTGAAGAATTAGAATGGGTAATAGAAGATAGAAATACGTTTGTACTTAGGCGAGTTAAATTAGTTGAATCTGTTATTAAAAAGAAGTAGCATTTCTTGAGTGTTGATTATCTGTGTATTATGACCTTAAGTTTACGCGTATGCCCATAGGGGGAATAGGGGGTAAGTTATATGAGCGGGGTGCTACACGAGTAATTCTACTGTTAATTTTTTATCTTCGAAATCTATTTCGGTTTAAAAATTCCGAGAATAATTTTTCTGACAGGAAAAGTAGGTTTGTAAAAAATATAAAAAAAATTTACACAATTCAGCGTTTTTATTAGTAAAATCAATTTAATCTGGGTTACAATTAGTAAAATTTGGTTTAGGTAATGTCCATGAAATTGCACCAGTACTAAAATTAGCACAAATTGTAACTTTACTCACATCCCAAGAACTAATATCTTGATTGAATTGTGAAGAATTAAACATCAGACCCATATCAGTGACATTACTCACATTCCAAGAACTAATATCTTGATTGAATTGTGAATAATTAAACATAGAACCCATATGTGTAACTTTACTCACATCCCAAGAACCAATATCTTGATTAAATGCTGAAGAAGCAAACATACCAAACATAATAGTAACATTACTCACATTCCAAGAACTAATATCTTGATTGAATTGTGAATCACGAAACATATTACCCATAAGAGTAACATTACTCACATCCCAAGAACTAATATCTTGATTAAATTGTGAAGAAGAAAACATCTGACCCATATCAGTGACATTACTCACATCCCAAGAACTAATATCTTGATTAAATGGGCTGTTATAAAACATATAACTCATATCATTAATTTTTGATGTACAAACGATACTTACGTTACCATTAGAACCAAATAAAGACTTCAATTGAGAACTATTTACAATAGTATATGTAACACCGTTTACTTCTCCAGTATCTCCCACTTCTCCCCAATCATAACATTTAATCGTAACACCATTATCATCTAAATAAATTGGGTTCAACCTAACAAACGTGCAAGTTATATTCTTGGTATCAGTAATCGTAACTTGTACTGGATTATCACTTCCAGTTAAATCACCACTCCATTCTACAAACTCCCAACCTTCAGTTGGAACTGGAGTAAGTTTAACAGTTGTTCCGTAGTCATAAGAATTTGATTTCAAAGTAATTATTTCTTCTGTAACAGTTCCTTCTCCTTCAAAAGTAATATTAAGAGGGTACGTTTTCTTACTAAAAACTCCAGTAATGGATTTATTAGAATTCATAGTAACAGAAATAGGATTTGTAGTTCCTGTAATTCCACCACTCCACTCTTTAAATTCATATCCAGTTGATGGAGTACTCGTTAATTTAACGGTTGTTCCTTCATCATAAGAACCCGACGTTGGAGAAATAGTCCCTCCTTCTGTTGGTGTAACAGTAGTTGTTAAATCATATCGGGTTATCTTTTTTTCACAGGAAACAAAAAAGAATAAAATAATCAATAATCGGAAAGTAGTTTTCATAATTCTTAATCTTGAGGTTCTATATAAAACTGATATACGTGTAAGACATATATATTCAAAATATTGTACTAAAATACATATTTTTCTGTACAAATATATTCAGTTGTTTTAACGTACCAATCCAATGCCTAAACGTATCATTTTTGGGGATGAACTATGGCAAAGTGGCTTTCAATGCATTTTGAAAGAGCTGTAATCGTGCAAAATTAATTTAATTTAATAGGCTGACTAGATAGTTCAATGTCCGAAAAATAAATTTCCAATACTTTAATATTTAGCTCCCAATTTTTGGACGGCTCTGTTTTTTTTATTATTTCAACTTTGAGTATTGGTTCATCCTGCGTCAAAAAAGTCTTTTTTTGAGGCTCAAACTTTTAACAGATTGAAGTTTCAAAGGGCAATCATTATTATTTAAAAAAAATTGAACTAAATCCCTCATTTCGTTTCACTCAAAACTCCTAACAATTATCTGCAAACACTTAACAATTATTACTATTGCTATAAATCCAACAATAAAAACAGAGCCGTTTTGAATAGATTTAGTCTTTTTCGCTTTCTCTTTCTTTTTAATCCATCTCATTACATCTTTAACTTTAGGTCTTTAGCGGAAATAGATTAAAGGATAGTTAGTGGCTTTAATAAATTCAGCAAATTTAAATCATATAATTAAATGCTTAATAAATCACTTTGTATGATTTTCTGTTGTTAATAGTAAACTTCCCAAATATAGGAAATATTTAGTTTTACAAACAACAGAGATTATATTGTGGCTAAATATTATTTTGATGTACTAGCGAACAAGTGTGATGATATTGTCAGCGGTGAACTGTGTTGTCAACAAGGTTAATAAGGTTTGTTAAGGGGTTGTGATTTTTTCTACTAAGGTCAAAATTTTTGAAGAAAATAAGGTTTTATCAATATGTCCTAATTTCAGGCGCTACCTACTTAAATTATGTTTTTATAAACCTTATATTCAACTATTTAACCTTAATAGAAAAGAAAATAATAGACAATCTAAACCTTATTTCGGCCTTGTTCAATATAGGTATTACCTTTTTTTTCGATTTTTTCAATTAAATTGGTCTTCGAAGCAATGTTGCGAAAACAAAATGGGTATAAAGGTTATTATATTCTATTTTCATAGCTAAACGTAACAAATTAATTTACATTCTATTCCAGCACATCTCCGAAGGAGTCCTTCAGACAAAACAATATTTAGCCATTGTTTTCCTTTAACAAATATATAAATTGGATTTACATAATCAATTTTCCATAAAAAATCACCATTTTCATTTGATTTTCCGTAAATTCGTAACATAAATATTTTTTACGCATCAAAGAAATATCTAATCTCAAAATGCAAAAAGTTCCAAAATACATAAGTTTCCGGATTTTTCTTTCTTCAGCATTGCTGTATTTCTTTTTGGTTATTCCTTTTGCAGGTTTTATGTGGGTGCAAAAAATGCCCGAATTGCTAAAGCTTGATAACAGCCTGAATCTAATGGAAGCCGACAGCGGAATAGTTATTGGATTATCAAAAAAAGAAAATGTACAGCAAAGCTCAAAACAAGAATATGACACGCATGATATTTTAATTCCCAATTTATTCGAAAATGCACCAATACAACAAGTAGATGCTGAGATTAAAAGCACAAGTTATATAGGTAAAAGTTTTGATTATCTGATAGATGCTTTTTTAGTTAGTTTAGTAGTTCTAGGTCTTTTTAGTGCGCCCTTTAAACGCTTCTTTAGAAAGCGAAAAAAGCAACTATTTGTTGCACAAAAGCTTGAAGATCATTGCAGGAAATGGCTATTGAAAAGTCCTATTATTCATTCTGTTTTATTTGCCATACCTCATATAATCAGCCTTACTTATACAAGTTGGGTGCTTTATTCGGGCACTATGGATAATGATATACAATTCAACTTGCTTCAATCTTATTTCTATGTTAGTATGCTTTCGGCATTTCTTACTATACTTTTTGTCTATTATTGGTCTAAACATCGTGTTCATCTCTTCTATTTAGAAATACTTTTCAACGATATTGAACTTCGTAAACGGATTTTTAAAAAAAGCGTAAGCAAAATAAGAGACCGTTTATGGGTTGCAAGCGGAATGACTACTCTGCTACCTTTGAGTATAGTAATTTTTTATATAGTATTGAGTGTTAGCAGCTTTGAAGACTTGAATATCTCAAATATCACACCGGAAATTAGAACAATTTTATATGGTTCTTATGCCGAATTAACAGAAAATATGTCGCTGGGAAATATCATTTATATTAACTCCATAAATGCATATATGATGATTGCAGGTATTGGCACCAGCATTTTTGTTTCACTGGTATATATTTTTGCTTTTGTTAGATGGACTACGCTTGATATAGTATATCCTGTTAAAGAACTGCTTTACAATATTAATAAAACAGGCGAAGGTGATGCCAATTTTAGCATTGTGCGAACTAATGACGAAATTGGTGAATTAAGCGAAGGATTTAATGCCATGGCTCAAAGGATTAAAGACCACATAGATAATATCAACGAACTCAGTATTTCTTATTTTCGTTTTGTTCCCAAACAATTCATCGAATTTCTTGGAAAGAAAAATATAACCGACATTAGATTAGGCGATCAGGTTCAACGCGAAATGACAGTTATGTTTTCAGATATTCGTTCGTTTACCGAATTATCTGAAAATTTTACACCTAAAGAAAACTTCGATTTTATAAATCATTATCTGGGTTATATGGAACCAGTTGTAATGCGCAATAATGGTTTTATCGATAAATATATTGGCGATTCCATAATGGCACTCTACAGCCTTTCGGTTAATGATGCTATTGATGCTGCAATAGAGATGCGTGCTAAACTTCAAGAGTTTAACGAAGACTTGATACTTAATGGAAAACAACCAATTGATAGCGGAATTGGAATACATACCGGCGACTTAATGCTGGGAATTGTTGGCGGCAGAAGTAGAATTGAAGGAACAGTAATTTCAGATCATGTTAATCTGACCTCGCGCCTCGAAGGCTTGACAAAAATTTACGGTGCTCCAATTATTGTAAGTCAAGATAGTTTAATAAAAATCGAAAATCCATTGCAATACAATTTTCGTTTTCTTGATATAGTAAAAGTAAAAGGACGTAAATCATCGGTTAATATTTTCGAAATTTTAGATGGTGAAAAAGCCCATCAGCGTAAGCTGAAAATTGAAACCAAAGAGCAGTTTAATAAAGCTATCGAACTGTATCGCAATAAGTTATTTGATGAAGCTTTATTAAATTTTTCTGCTCTACTAAAAATAAACGCTGCCGATAAAGCTATTCAATTGTATATTGATAGATGCGAAAAAAATATTCAACATGGCATTCCTAAAGATTGGGATGGAGTGGAAGTACTTCGTTTTAAATAATTCTTTCATAGGAAAACTATTGAAATATTTTTACGCTTACCTTAATTATTACATCGTTAATTCATCAGTCTATTACGTCTGGTCATTTGATAAGTTTTTATCCAAAAAGGAATGTAAATTTGATTTCCAAAAAATTAACTAATTAATTCACCATGCTAATTGATATTCTAATATTGAGTTATGTTGTGCTGATGATACTGTTGGTTCATAAATCAGAGACTCTGCCACAATTTAGCTTTAAAATTGTTTTAATAGGATTGTTGTTAAGTCCAATAGTTGGTTTTATCAGCTATTACTATTTCGAACGCCTCTCACGTCTTTAACCAAAAGGCGTTTCAAGAATTTTCATTAATTCTTGTAAGCTCAGAATACGCTATTCGTCTAATGGAAGGACGCTAATGAAAGCTGTAAACAGGCTGTCAAAAGAGGTACAGGTTCGATTCCTGTATAGTGTACAATTTCCTATTTTTTATGTTTTTTTTCAGTCATTGTTTGGTGGATTTTTGATGCAACTAAATCTATTGCAACATGATTAGTTCCACCTTGTGGCACAATTATATCAGCATATCGCTTAGTTGGTTCAATAAAAAGCTGATGCATAGGCTTTACCCAATTATTGTAATGCTCCAGAGTTTTATTATACGCTCTTCCTCTTTCTTCCATATCGCGGCGAATAATACGCATTAATCTATCATCGGCTTCTGCATCAACAAAAATTTTAATGTCCATATTATCGCGCAGTTTTTTATTTGTCAAAACCAAAATGCCTTCAATAATAATTATCTCATGAGCTGCAACTTTTACAGTTTCTTTTGCTCTGGAACAAGTTAAATAAGAATATATTGGCATTTCAATTGGTTCATTCCTCTTTAACTGATCTATCTGCTTGTTTAAAAGAACAAACTCGATAGAAGAAGGGTGATCGAAATTTATTTTAGCTCGCTCATCGGCAGATAAATGGCCATTATCCTTATAATAAGCATCTTGTGGAATTACTGTTACAGAATTTGCCGGTAATAGACTTATAATTTTTTTTACTACTGTTGTTTTTCCGGAGCCTGAACCACCTGCAATACCAATTATCAACATAATTATAAATTTTAGCGAAAATAACTGATTTTAAAATGCCATGCAACTTTTGAAATTAACACTATTTATAAAATATGCATAATACAAACAATCGCTATTAGCTTAATATAACTATTTTTGCCAACTCAAATTAAATTCTAAAATACAATAATGGCCAAAACCATAGTAATATGATGAATAAAAGACAAAGTAAAATATACTCCAGAGCAATTTTTAGTATATTTATTTTTAGTTTATTTTTTGCGAGCAAGCTTTTTGCTCAAGTCTACACTCCCGTCCTATGGCAAATGAGTAGTAAGCAGATCAGCGAAACTGAATTTGAATTGATTTTCACCGCAAGTATTGAAGAACCTTGGCACTTGTATTCTCAAAAAATTGAGGCGCAACCTCCGGCCACCTTATTCACTTTTGCCGAAAATACCGACATAGAATTTATCGGAATCGTTGAAGAAACAGAATCTATTGAGGTTTATGATCCCAACTTCGAAATGATGATTCGCTATTTTTCACATGAAGCAGTTTTTACACAAAAGGTAAAAATTGCGGAAAATTCACTTACTACCATTCAGGGGGTCATTGAATTTATGAGTTGCGATGATACCCAGTGTCTGCCTCCGACCGAAATTGAATTTATTTTTAAAGATTTAGGAAGCGGAAGTATTGACAATGCAGATAATCAGGTGTCAAATGTCGTAGAGACACAAAATTCGCTGGGCGATACGGACACAGGATCAACAGCAAAATCCTTATGGGTTTTCTTTTTTATTGCCTTGTTGTCGGGATTTGTTGGTGTATTAACACCTTGTGTTTATCCGATGATACCGATGACCGTAAGCTTCTTTATGAATAACAGCAAGAATAAAATACAGGCAAAAACAAACGCCATGGTATTTGGCTTGTCTATCATCATCATTTATACCTTTATTGGAGTTCTGGTTTCCGTTTTATTTGGTTCCGACTCGATTAAAAGCGTAAGTAGCCATTGGATTACAAATACCATATTCTTCTTACTGTTTGCAGTTTTCTCTGCCTCTTTTTTTGGATTATTCGAATTTGTATTGCCTTCAAAACTAACTAACAAGTCTGATAAACAAGCTGATAAAGGTGGCCTCATTGGTGCATTTTTCATGGCTTTAACTTTGGTCCTCGTTTCATTTTCTTGTACCGCACCATTCGTTGGTGGAATCTTAGTTGAAGCCTCAACCGGAAGCATTATTATGCCGGCTGTGGGTATGTTTGGATTCTCTTTGGCCTTTGCTCTGCCTTTCACTTTATTAGCACTTTTCCCCTCTTTTATGGGAAAACTTCCAAAATCCGGTGGCTGGTTGAATTCGATAAAAGTGGTTCTTGGATTTATCATTTTAGCTCTAGGATTAAAATTCCTATTGGTTCCAAATCAGGCTTTGGGTCTGGGATTGACCCGTGAATTTTTTATCGCTATTTGGATTGTCCTGTTTACGCTGATGGGATTCTATTTGTTGGGAAAAATTAAATTCGCTCATGATAGTGATGTAAATCATATCGGTGTCCCTCGTTTATTCCTGGTAATTGCAACTTTCACTTTTGTGGTTTATTTAATTCCGGGTATGATTGGTGCACCATTAAAAGCTATTTCAGGCTTCTTACCTACCGAATCGTCATTCAATTTGGTTGAATTGATTGGAAAGAATCAGACAGTGGGTGTAAGTGCAACTCCAAAATCAGAAATCTGTGAAGAACCAAAATATGGTGATATTTTGCATTTACCTCTCGGACTGCAAGGTTACTTCGATTATGAGCAAGGAATGGCTTGTGCTAAGAAGTTAAACAAACCTGTACTGCTCGATTTTAAAGGACATTCCTGCACCAATTGCAAAGTGATGGAAAAAAATGTTTGGTCCGATCCCGAAGTTTTAAAACGTTTAAGCGAGGATTATGTAATTATCGCTTTATATGTTGATGAACGCACGGAAATGGCTGAATCTGACTGGGTGACTTCTAAAATCGACGGGAAAGTGAAGAAAACGATTGGTAAAAAGAATGCCGATTTTCAAGTGGAGAAATACCGGGTAAATGCCCAACCTTTTTATGTGCTGGTTGATCATGAAGGAAACAAATTGGTTGAGCCTACAGCTTTCGACCTGAATGTTGACAGATTTATTGATTTTCTGGACGAAGGAATAGAAAATTTTAAAAGCGGTAAAATAGTTCAGCTTCAGCGATAAAACCTATTTTAAAATTCAATATCAGTAAACCATTTTTGATATTCTTCGGGACTATTGATATTTGCCAGAATAGATTTATTTTCTGTAATATAGATCTGCTTTTTCTGACTGTTTAAAAAACTTTTCAAATCGCTTATTGAATCAGAATTAGCTTTGATTTCCTGAACAAGTTCAGAACCTAAAAGTAAAGGATGTCCGTTTTTTCCGTTGAATTGAGGCACTAAAAAATAATTCGGATTGTAATTTTTTAGCATTGCAATTAAAAGTTCTGAACTTATAAATGGATTGTCGATATTCTGAATAAAAACACCGTTTCCTGTTTTCACCTGATTTATTCCTAATAAAACCGACCAAATTCTTCCTTTTTCAGGGTTTGAGTTTTCAATAAAAACGATTTGGTTCTCATATTTTTTACACTCTTGTTTTATTGAATCGGCATTAAAGCGATTTATTATACAATAAACTTTTGACACCGAGAGACTTAAATAAGCATCAAGCAAATTACAAACAAAGCTCTTCTCTTTTGAAAAAGGCAATAAAGCCTTTTCTTTACCCATACGTTTTGAGCTGCCGGCAATTAAAAAAATTACATCTATCATAAATTCATCCAAAAGTAAAAAAAGCCATTGAAAAAAATCAACAGCTTTTATTTCTTATAAATTCCTAGTATTATTCAGGATGAATTGCTTCGGTTGGACAAACATCTGCGCAAGAACCACAATCAGTACAGATATCTGCATCAATTTTATAAATATCTCCTTCTGAAATTGCTTCAACCGGACATTCGTCGATACAAGCTCCACAAGCAACACAATCGTCATTAATAATATAAGCCATAATAATAAATTTTAACGTGATAAATAACTTCTAAATCTTGCCTGCAAATGTATAAATATTTTATAATTCGTATGCCTATTAATTTTCATAAAAAAACAGATTTATACTCTTTCTAAATAAAGAAATTGCTAGGTGAATATTAGGTGTTTAAACTAAAAATACATTTACCTTTGAGCCATCAAAAAAACTAAATTCTAATGACTAATAAAATTGATAAAGTTATTGAGCTCGATCACGTTGTAATTCGATTTTCCGGTGATTCGGGTGATGGCATGCAGTTAACCGGAACTTTATTCTCCGACACCTCAGCATTAATGGGCAGTGGCATTGCTACTTTTCCCGATTATCCGGCAGAGATTAGAGCTCCTCAAGGCACTGTTGGAGGAGTTTCCGGATTCCAGGTTCACTTTGGTTACGATATTCACACACCGGGCGATTACGCTGATGTTCTTGTAGCTATGAATCCTGCAGCATTAAAAGCAAATGCTAAATGGACTAAAATTGGTGGAAGTATCCTTTTAGATAGTGATACATTTACTGCAAAAAATATTGAAAAAGCAGGTTATAAAACAGACGACCCGATTAAAGAAGATAATTTAGGTGGCTTCAACGTTATTTTTGCTCCCATTTCATCGATGACACAGGAGACGTTAAAAGATACAGGAATGGATAATAAAACCATCCTTAGAAGCAAAAATATGTTTGCTTTAGGAATGTGCTATTACTTGTTCAACCGCGATCTATCTTTCACGGAGAAATTCTTTGAAAATAAATTTAAAAAGGTTCCTGCTGTAATTGAAGCCAACAAAATGGTTTTAAAAGCAGGTTTCAACTATGGTTATAATGTTCAAGAGTTAACTCCTTATAAAGTTGCAGCGGCTGAAATCGTAAATGGAACATATAGAAATATCAATGGAAATACTGCAACTGCATGGGGTTTAGCCGCCGCAGCTGAGAAAGCAAATCTTCCTTTATTCTGTGGTTCATACCCAATTACACCTGCAACTGAGATATTGCAAGAATTAGCAAAACTAAAAAATTTAGGTGTTAAAACTTTTCAGGCCGAAGATGAAATTGGAGGAATTACCTCAGCTATTGGCGCTTCTTTTGCCGGCAATTTTGGTGTTACAACAACTTCCGGTCCAGGTTTGGCTTTAAAATCTGAGGCTATTGGTCTTGCAGTAATCACAGAACTTCCTTTGGTAATTGTTAATGTTCAACGTGGTGGACCTTCAACAGGTTTGCCAACTAAAACAGAACAATCCGATTTATTACAATCACTTTATGGCCGAAACGGTGAAAGTCCTGTTGCA
>CAZTST010000077.1:0-14634 GCA_964616585.1 uncultured Draconibacterium sp. | reverse complement strand
AGTGCTTCTGCTTGAGGTTCCTTTTGAAAAATCAACCTGTTCTAATAAAAGTGTTTTATAACCACGTGTGGTACTGTCTAATGCAACGCCTAAACCCGTTGCGCCTCCTCCAATAACAATTACATCCCAATCAGAATTTTCTTGTAATTGTTTTAATAATGTTTCTCTTTTATACAAAATCGTATTTTTTTTTAATTCTTATAATATTTCACTAATTGCACTAAATTTCCTGCAATAAAATCTGCTTGCTTTTGCCTTACCTCATTATCGTAATGTATGTGATCTATATAAGCTTCTGGAATAAATTTCTTGGCAAATGTATAAATGTCGATAACCGGTATCCCATTTTCAGTCATTATTTTAGTTGATTTGATATTATATTTAATCACATCCTCATTATATCTTATGAAATCAACTCTAGAATTATGAATTGAATCTACAACAGGTGTGCTATTTATCCAAATTAATTTAGCGTGCAGATCTTTACTAATTGAAATAATTTCAACAAGATTTTTTGAATATTGCTCCAAACTAACCTGAGGATTAGAATTTTTGGAATTCCTTTTTATGTCGTGTAAGCCACAATTAACTAGCAAATAATCTGTTGTAAAATTTGGATTTTCTTTCAATTCTTTTAAATAAGACACAACCATATTAGAATTTCCTCCGTTTGCTCCTTCAGGATTATCTAAACTATTTTCACTTCCTCTTTTTCTATCATATATAAACAAATCTGAAAGGGATTTTTCAAGATATGGGCCATAATGCATTGAAATACTATCGCCTACAACAAATAACTTTGGAAGATTTTCTCTAAATCCAAAAAGTAAAATTGAAGCAAAAATGATTGCTATAAAACCCAAAACCTTAAATCTGTTAGCTGTTCTTTTCATAAATTTTGTCTCAAGCAAAAAAAATTATTTAAATATTATTTCAATATCTTCATTTGAAAAAATTGAAATCTCTTTGCTTTTTAAAATCGTATTATCTTCTCTTATTAAACCGATTTTTTCATTCTTACTAATTCCCTTTTTATAATTTATGTTCGAGTGAATTATTATTTCCCATTCCCGTTGATTGGGCATTCCTTCATAACTACCGTTTGGCTTACTTATTTTTAATTTAAAAGATTTTTTAGAAAGAATTATCATCTCAATAGTTGTTTCCGCATAAATTCCACTTAAATAATCATTTGAAGTACCGTCATCTTCCAGCAATTTAAACTTTCCGTCTTCACCAGAAAAAAGGTGTAAAACAATTTTATTTTTTGTCCCAGCTTCTATTGTTGAAGCATAAGGTCTCATTGGAATAATACTACCTTTTTTAACATATAAAGGGATAAGTTCTAAAGAAGCATCAACAATATGTTTCTCACCTCCGTAAATTTCCTTATTTGTCCAAAAATCCACCCAATTTCCTTTTGGGAAATAAATCTCTAAAGTGGTTGCGCTTTGTTTATATACAGGTGCTATCAAAAATTCCTCTCCAAAATAAAATTGATATAAATAACCATCAATTGGTCTAATTATATTTTTACCTTCTAAACGCGTTGCTAATGCGTATGAATAGATATATGGAAACAATTCCATTCTCAAATGGCTATACTTTCTGAAAATTTCATCTGCATTTTCTGAATAATTGAAGGCTAAATTTCCAGTTACATTTTCAGGCTGAGAAAACACTTCCATAATAGGATTAAATGTTGAAAACTGAACCCATCTAATGTATAGTTCTTCATCTAATTTATCGGTAATTCCCATGTCAAAACCTCCGGTGTCATTTGTTAAAAATGGGATTTTACTAATCTGATTTTCAGGATTTGTAAACATTTCTATATTTTCTTTAAATGCAATTTTAGGAACCCAAGAATTGAAATTCTTCAAAGGAGATGCTACTGTCCAATCAGAACGTGTATCACTTGTCCATTTGGCAGGATAACGTTTATAAATACAATCATCTAAACCATCTGCATGAGACAACATAAATCCTCTGCCTTTAGTTTCTTTGCCAAATTCCTGACTTATTTCAAAAATAGTTTTAACAGTATGAATTTTTGCAGTTCTATCAAGCTTCATAAAATCGGCTCCTTCATCAAAAAAATGCTTCATTTTACTTTTAAAAAATGCGACAACTTCCGGGTTTTCAAAATCTATATTCCCACATAAAGTTCCTTTTTTATCACTTCCTTCCTGAAACATTGCAGTACTTGAGCTATTATTATGCCAGGTGTTAGTTTCAAAATATTTTTTAGAAAAATATCCTAAGCTATCAAATTCTTTAAAAGCAGCTTCATTGCCTGTTTCAAAAATACAGTCCCAAACCCAAAATCCGCCTTTGATATTATTCTTTTCCAGAAAACTCCACATTTGCTCACGATTGGGATAAGAAATAGTTTCCGCTACAAAATCTATATACTTTTTTGGCCCTTTTCCTTTTTCTTCATAAGACCAAAACCAAGAATCTAACCAATAAGCATCAATTGGATAGTTGTGTTCTTGAATTTTTTTTATGGTTTCAATTGTTTCTTCTTGATTTGTGTATCCACCATAAAGCACTCCAAATGCCCATGCCGGTGGAAGTATTACATTTGAGTCAGCGACTTCTCTTTTTTGTTGCAAAACCATATTATCTCCAGAAAATGAAGGTAGTTTGGTTTGTGCATTTATAATTATTGAAAATCCAAAAAAGGTAATCAAGAATAATTTCTTCATTATGTTTTGTTTTAGCTGTTTTTTTGGCTAATTCTGTTTACATATTAATTCTATTCACTTTTCCCAGATTTACTTAGAAATTATAATCATCACTAATCCCGCTATGTAAAGCAGCAACATAATATTTAACAATGACTTTGTTCCTTTTGGCGCTTTATCAAATTCTTTCCAAACATAAATTCCCCAAATGGCTGCAACAACAGTTGCTCCCTGACCTAATCCGTAAGAAATAGCTGGGCCAGCTTTCCCTGATGCAATAATACTTAACGACATTCCTATACTCCAAATGATACCTCCTAAAATTCCAACCATATGGTCTTTTGTTTTTCCTTTGAAATATTCACTAAAAGAAACTGTAACACCTACAAACGGCCTTTTCATTTGAATGGTATTAAAAAGAAAACTACTAACTACAACTCCAATGGCAAAAATAACCAATGCGGTGTATGGTGTTAGTTTTCCAGCTTCAGGAATATTAAAATCTGTCACCATAGAAACGGCAACATATTTGTAAAACAATCCCATTAATAAACCACTTACAATCGATAAAATCAATCCTTTTTTTGAAACTTTTTCAACCAAATTGGATTGTAATTTTTGGTAGGCTTTTGCATTCAATATAATAGCCAGAGTAATTAATGCAACGCCTCCAAATATTAATGTTGGGTCTCCTTGAGGATTGGAAATATAATTTACAATAACTCCTAATACCAGCGCAATTCCAATAGCAACCGGAAAAGCCACTGACATTCCTGCAATAGCAATGGCAGCAACTAACAATATATTGGCTGCATTAAAAATAACACCACCAACAAAAGCCGATGTTAAGCTATCAAAATTTGCTTGTGAAAGGTCTTCAATAAATGCCCTTCCTTCAATTCCGTTACTTCCCAATGTAAAAGCAAGGAGTAATGTCGCTATTAGAATCCCAAATCCATAATCCCAATAAAAGAGTTCAAAACGCCAAGTTTTTGTGATTAATTTTGTTGTATTCGCCCAAGAGCCCCAACAAATCATTGTTACTATACAAAGTAAAATAGCCAAACTGTAATTTTCTACTATAAACATAAGTTGATAATTTAGAGGTTAAAATTTGTTATTTAATTCATTTCTATATGGCACAGATGCTTGCGCTCCTAATCTTGTTACTGAAATGGATGCAGCTTGAATAGCAAAATTTATTGCTTTTTCCCACGGTATTTTCTCTGTGAGTGCAACTGCTATTGCTCCGCTGAAAGTATCTCCGGCTGCTGTTGTGTCTATGGCTTTCACCTTCGGTGCCGGAATTTTTAGTTTTAACGCTGCATTTTCAAAATAAGCGCCTTCTTTTCCCAAAGTAATAATTACATTTTCAACTCCTTTGTCTAAAAATACTTTAGCTGCTTGCGAAGCCGTTTCTTCATCAATAACTGATATTCCTGTTAACAAAGTAGCTTCGGTTTCGTTGGGAGTTACTAAATATAGACCGTTTAGCAGTTCATCATCTAATTTTTGAGCTGGAGCAGGATTAATGATTACTTTTTGATGATTTTCTTTTGCTTTTTTTGTAACGAATGAAATGGTTTCCATTGGAATTTCCAACTGCATTAAAATAATTTCATATTCTGCGATGTTATTTACCTTTTGAATATCATTTGGCAATAAATTGGTATTGGCACCTGGCGCAACAACAATACAATTTTCTCCTTCTTCATTTACAAGAATTAAAGCTGTTCCTGATGGAGCTTCTTTATCTATAAAAACAAAGTCGGTATTTATATTATCTTTTTTCAATCCTTCAATGGTTTGTTTTCCAAAAATATCATTTCCCACGTTAGTTACCAATGTGACTTCACCACCTAATCTTGAAGCTGCAACAGCCTGATTGGCACCTTTTCCACCGGCATTCATAAAAAATTTTCCACCTAAAATTGTTTCTCCAGGTAAAGGAAGTTTTGCTGCTTTAACTACCATATCCGTATTGGCGCTGCCTATTACGATTATTTTTTTTGAATTCATACGTAGTTGATTAATTAGATTTTATTTACTTTTTAAAACTTATTTCATCTAATTTTATTGAATATTCAATTCGTTGATTATCATTTACATCCCAAATTTCCATTTTAATTTTCGGATTTTTAGTTTCCCAATCTATAGTAATTAACCCAAAATGATTTTCCATTACCGGACCTTCAATTCTGTTTTTATTTGGCGTTGCAAAATGCCATTTAGCTGAAAGTCCGCTTGCAGTAACATCATAAATGGGGTATAAATTGGGTGTTTCAATTTTTGAAATTTCAGCATAATGCACATCTCCTGATATAAAAAGCACTCCATTTGCTTTGGTTTTTTGTACTAAATCCAAAAAATTTTGTTGTTCAAAAGGGAAATTTGCCCAAGCCTCATATCCGTTATATTCATTCCCAAATTGTGAACCCGAACCAATAATTCGCACATCAGCTGGTTTTAATAATTCCTTTTCAAGCCATTTCCATTGTGCTGTACCCAACAATGTAGAGTCTGCATGTTGATATGGAGCATAATCTGGTTTGTAAAAAAATTTATTTTCTACTTCCTTATCTTTCAATAAATCGTCCCTAAAAGTCCGAACATCTAATAAAATTACCTGTAATTTTTTACCATTTTTTTCATAATAGTAGGAAGTGTAAATTCCTTCTCGTTCTCTCCGTTCTGAATTTTCAGGTTCATTGAAAAAATCTAAAAAAATCTTTTTTGACTCCTTTTTAAATTTATAATGTCTTCCAACATCGTTCCAACCAAAATCGTGATCATCCCAAGTGGCTATTATAGGTGTATTTTTCTTTAAATTTTGAAAAGTAGGTTTCATCGCCAGCTTATTATATTTAGCTTGAAGCGTATCCATATTATAGGTATCACCATAGATATTATCGCCTAAAAAAACAAATAAATCTGGTTTGTGTTTAACCACCACATCATAAATTGGCATCGGATTATCCTGATGCCCACAAGACCCAAAAGCAATTTTTGTAATCTGTTCTTGAGAACAACTATATAAAGAAATTGCTATAAATAGAAATAAGATTTGTGTTGATTTAATTTGAATTTTCATATTTTAATAATTTAATCAATCTTATACTTTTCACCCTTGGTAACTGTTTTCCAATCATCCGTTCTAAAAGGCACAGCAGGAAATCCTTCTTTGTTGAATAAATTACTTTCTGTAGCATCACCCACCCAGCTGAAATGTACTGCTATTGGTTTTTCAACTTCATCACAGGAAAGTATTACTTTATTATCTTTTATGTATGCATTGGCATAATAAAAAACTTGATCTTCACCGGCAATTTCAAAACCTCGGATATAACCATATTTATCAGGCGTAGATAAACCGCTTCCAATGTCATCGAAAGAAACAACGACTTGTTTTCCAATTATTTCCATCGATTTATACATGGGTCCGGAGCAAACCATTGGTTTTTGATACACATTATTTAAGGCTAGTGCCGCCAATCTTTTGCCAACATCTTGTTTGTTAGTTGGATGAATATCTCTTGGATTAGTGACCAAATCGGTGGTAACAACCATTCCGGTATTTGACAAACTCAATGTCATCGTTTGCGCTTCTTGAAGTTCTGCCCAACCGCAACCTTCGTTGCTATTTCCTCCCGCAAAAAATGATGCCAGTTGTACAAAATAAAACGGAAAATCACCTTGATTCCATTTTTGACGCCAGTTGTTTATCATAAGTGGAAAGGCTGTTCTATATTGGTATGATCTACCCGCATTTGATTCTCCTTGATACCAAATTACACCATTAAAAGCAAAAGGAATTAATGGATTTATCATTGCATTGTAGCATAATGATGGATAACTATTCTGATTTACATTTCTCTTAATAGCTTCCACTTGAAATTTCCATTGTCCATTTAATGGGATATTTGAACTGCCTAAACTTAATTTTAAATCTTCAGGGTTTCCATAAATCCCGCCGCCACCGCCATTGTCTGTTACTCTAATGGCAATTACGTTTATTCCTTCTTTTAAAATTCCGGCTGGAATTGTATATTTTCTTTTTGCATCCCAACTATTCGTACTTCCTACCTCTACACCGTTGATGTAAGTAACATCATCATCATCAATGGTTGAAAGTTCTAATACAGCCACTTTTTTACTCTCAACAGCTGATAATACGATGGATTTTCGCAACCATACTACACCATCGAACTCACCTAAACTTTGTTGTTCCCATAATTCCGGTTGGTTCAATTGTGGCCAATTTGAATCATCATACTCCGCTATTTTAAAGCTAATTGCACTTGCTGCATTTATTTTTGCACCTTGCAATGTTTCTATTCTTTTGTCAAACCCTTTTACTCTTAGTTTTGAAAGTGAATCTAAACTTACCTTTGGCATTCCGGCTATCATTTCTTTAAACTCTTCACTGCTTTCAAATGCCTCACGACTTATCCAAGTTTCTATATTGGTTCCTCCCCAAGATGCGTTTATAAGTCCAATCGGAATTTTCAATTCATTATAAATGTTTTTAGCAAAAAAATATCCGGCAGCTGTAAAACCTCCAACAGTGGATGAATCACAAACTTGCCAGCTTTTACTTGAATTCACATCATATTGAGGTAATGTATTTATTTCTTTGTCAATTTTTATATGACGAATCATTGGATTATTTGAAGATGCCAATTCATTGTTAAAATCATTAGATTGTGCAACTGACCATTCCATATTAGATTGTCCTGTGCAAAGCCAAATTTCGCCGATAAGGACGTTTTTGATTTCAATTATGTTTTTTCCTTTGATTATCAAATTAAAGGGTCCACCTGCAATTTCATTGTCCAAACGTATTATCCACTTGCCGTTTTTGTCAGCTTTAGTTTTTTTGACTTGTTTGTTAAATTGAATTTCTATTTTTTCATTGGCTTTTGCCCAACCCCAAACAGGAATTGCTGTGTTTCTCTGCAACACCATATTGTCGGCAAAAATTTTAGGCAATGTAACTTGCGCTTTGATCGAAATACTGCTAATGAGTACTACTAATAAGAATAGAAATAATTTTTTCATTTTTTTTCATTTTTTTTCATTTTTTTTCATTTTTTTTCATTTTTTTAATTCAAAAGTGTTTCTTAATCAGATTTTACTTATTCTATTTCAATCCAATCCATCTTTATAACATTCGATTTAACCAAAATTTTAATTTTATTTTCTCCCTTTTCTAGAATAAAATTTCCTAAAATCACTTCTGTCAAATTTTTATTATTTACTGTGAAATTTATTTTTTTGTTATTTATTTCAATTACCAATTTGGTGGGTTTTTCGCCGCTTGATGCATTCAATGTAAATTGATATTTCTTACTTTCTAAACTCGTAAAATTATAAACTAACCATTCTGTTTTTTGAAGTTCAACAGACTGATCAGACCAAAACTGTTCTTCATCTTTGCTGTCTAATTGTATTTTTACCGGTTCCATTTTTCTATAAAATTCAGATTTATTTATGGTATCCAACACAAAATAAGATTTATTAAATCCCTCAAACCCATAATTTTCAGCTTCTATTTTTCCCGGAATTCTAGTGTTAATAGCATTGGAAACATCTTCATAATAGTCGCAGTTTTCTAATTTTATATTTTCTAGGAAGTCGTTGAAAGCCTTTTCAGCAATCAAACTGTCAGGTTTTGCACCGCCCTTTGTATATTCTGAAATTAAATCCCAATTATTTGGTTTTTTGATGGAATAAGGCGTGTTTTGAGTGTCCATTTTTTTCCAGGGCCAGAACGAAAAACCAATATTATTTTTTTCAAAATATTGTGTTGTTGCCCAATAGATGGTATTTCCCTTTTCACCTGTTTCTCCAACCCAAATTGGCGTGTTAAGTTCTTTTCGTTTTATTAAATACTCTTCTATATTATTCAAATTATCCGGTCTTCCCCAGCAATAATAATGAAACTGGTAAAAAACATTCGAATCAAAAGGTTTGTCAAAAAGCGACCAATCATTAGACCAATCAAATCCTTCCAAAGTAATCATATGCTTTTGATCCACTTTTCGAATTTCCGAAGTAATACGCTGATACAAAGGCATCAACAAATGTTTGTATTTTAAGTCGGCACCAGTAGCTTTTGGCAATGGTTCATTTAATAAATCATAAGCGGCAACGGTAGGTTCATCTTTATATCTTTCTGCGATTTTTACCCAAAGATCTACGAGTTGGTTTTGGTATTTTTCTTCAATAAAAAGTTCTGGAATATCATTAGGGCTATCATCGATGTTTGCGCCGGTTTGTCCACCGGGAGCTCCATGCATATCAATAATAACATACAACTTATGCTTTTTACACCAAGAAATCAAGGAATCTATTAACTGAAAACCTTCTTCAACATATACTGGGTTTTCTCCTTCAGTTAAAAACAATCTTGAATTCAATGCTGGTCTAACTGAGTTAAATCCTAATTCAGCAATTCGTTTAATATCAGCTTCTGTGATATAATTTTGTCGGTACTTTTTCCAAAAAAGGTCCGCTTTTTCTTGTCCAATCAAATCAGCTACGACTTTTTCGATTCTCCGAGGACGATCACCCAAACCGCCAAATTTCCACATATAACCTTCAGGTAAAAGCCAGTTTCCAAGCCCTACACCTTTTAAAAATATTTTTTCTCCAGATTCGTTAACAATATCGTAGCCGGAAGTGTGCAAAAAAGTTAAGCTTTTTTCCTGTTTTGATTGTGAGAATACAGAACAACTAATGCTTATTGCTATAATTAAAGTGCTTAAAATTTTCATTTTCTATTGTTTGTAATTAAGACTTTTTTTATTGAAAAGTAAACTTAAAATTTTCATTAGTTTTAGTTGTTGTTTTATAAATCACGGCCTCTGAAACATAAATATTTGTATCTGTAGATTTAGGGTTTTTTGTATCCTTAATTACCAATCTAACAGTGTGTTTCCCTTCCGGAAGATTGAGTATATGAAAAATATTTATGCCTCTATGTTCTTGCCTAGCATAATCGAAATAACAATCGATAGTACGTTTGAATACGCCATCTACAAAAACATCTGCCATTCCTCCATCTTTTACCCAATTTCCTTCAATTGACACTCCTGTTCCTTCAAAAGTTAAACTTATTTCATCACCTGCCTTATTACTAAATTTTGATTGATTTTTATTACTATCTGTCCATATTCCTTTGGTTTTCCATCCATCAGTTGACAAATCAAAAACATTGATTCTTTTATCAAAAACAAGTTTAGGAAAAGCATCTTCCAAAGGAAAAGCAACTGGTGTTTGAATTTTGATAGTCAAATTTTCTTCTTCAACTATTCCGCCATTTTTTGTAATCATCTCTTGTGCATACTTCATGGTGCTACTTACGGCTTTATTGAACGAATAAGAAGTATTATCAAACAGAGAATCACTTATAGCTTCAACAGCACTTTGATATTCCAAAGGCAAACCACTAAATCCTTTAATGACTCCTAAAACGGCAACAGCGTTTGACGGATTGCAATCTGAATCCTGACCACACCGTGTAGCAATTTCCATTGTTTTATCAACATCTCCATCACCGTAAAGTAGTCCCATAATAATATATGCTCCATTTAATTTGGCATCAATGTTAAAAGTTTTACCTGCTTCACAGATATTTACTTTTCCCCATTTATTATCTAATTCTTGCCATGCTTTCCGCCAGTCAGTCGGATAATGCTTATGCAAAATAATAACATCATTAATAATCTTTGCATAATCGCTTTTCGCCGGAATAGAGAGCAAAGCTTTATCAACAATTTTACTGACGTCCTTTTCTAAAAAAGCTTCTGAATATAAAGCGGCTACAAAAACGCCTCCATAAACGCCATCTCCATAATTCATGATATGTCCTATTTTATCAGCAATTTTATTGGCAGATTGAGGCATCCCCGGACAAATGAATCCAATATAATCAGCTTCAATTTGAAAATCAATATCATCAGCATGCAGATTAAACTCAGGATTTCCCGAAAGTGGTGGATAAATGCCATCGAAATAATTTTTTCGCCCTTGAACATTGGCGTGCCACAACATATATCCGGATTTTGCAAATAACTCATGGAATTTTTTGGCTGGAGCATCAAGTCCATATTTATCCATAGTTTCCATAAAAGTAAGTTGCACATAAATATCGTCTTGCCAAACGGAACCTTTAACATCTGCCGGTTTCCATTTAATTGAATCTTCAAAAGTTTTACCTTGAGCCTTGAATTCAGTAGGTGCTCCATATGTAACCCCTATCATTTTTCCTGCCCATCCGCCGGCGATTTTGTCTTTTAAGACTTCTTTTGAAATAGTAAATGTTTGCTTTTCAGTTGTTTTGTTTAGTCGTATTCCATAATTTTTAGAAGAAATTGAAGGGAAATCTTCTGAAGGTATGTCATCAATTTTAATAATTAACCAGTTTTCTTCTTTTGCGTAATCTGCAATACTTTGTGTTTGTCCTTCGGCAATGTGCTCATCAGGATTTACTATCATTCTCAAGTCTTTGCCAAACTCTATCATTTCTTTATCACCACGACTATTACCTGCAGCAAAAAGTGGTTGGTCTTGAATAAATGTTTCAATCGCTTCTTTTTTACCTTCATCTTGTGGAACCGGGAAAACAATTTCATCAGTTATAATTCCATTTTTAATAACTGATTTTACGCCTACTATATTTGTGAGCGGAATATCAAATTCTTTACTTAAAAATTGCTGATACATTCCTTCGGGTGAGGCAGTTACAATCCAAATTTCAAAATCATTATTTTTTAATGCCTTTATTAATTCCTTTACAGGTGGAAAAATTTTATGCTTATAATATTTATTAAATGTTTTTTCGCCTAAATCGCGGTAAAACTGTAAGGATTTGCCCGAAATATATTTAACGCGGTATTGTACATAGGGTAAAGAAACATTTGATAATTGAATCATAGTATCAATGATTTCTTTATGCCATGATGGGTTTTCCAGTGCAAATTGATACATACATTCATCGGCCAAATAATGCGGTGTTTGGCCAATTACAGTTCCATCGCCATCAAAAACCGCAATTTTTCTTTCGGTTGAATTTTTATATTTTTCAAAAAATTCTTTTAACTGAGCATTGGCTTCCTGCGAAAAACCATTGATTGGAGTAAAATTATCATTCGATTTATTTAAGCTACAAGAAATGAATAATTGTGTACTAATTAATAAAAGTAAGATGATTTTTTTCATGTGTCTAGAATTTAATTAATTACCAATTATTTTAATTGATAAACTCTTACATAATCCACTTCCATAGTTTGCGGCCAAATTGTTTCATCAACTCCTTCTGCTCCTCCCCAATCTCCACCAACAGCAAAATTCATAATTAAATAGAATGGCTGACTATAAGCCCAATTATCGGCATTTTTTTCCAAAGGAGCATAGGTATTTTTGATATTATGTGGTGAGTCTAAATAAAAACTAATCGCTTCGGCAGTCCAAATAATTCCATAAATATGAAACTCTTCTTCTGCCGTTTTTAAATTCATAGCCACTTTATTATTAGTAACGCCATAATCGTTTTTTGTATGAATATTTGTATGTACTATATTTGGCTGATATCCAACATATTCCATAACATCAATTTCACCACATCTTGGCCAGCCAACTTCTTTAATATTTGAACCTAACATCCATAATGCAGGCCAAGTACCTTTTCCGCTAGGCATTTTTGCTCTAAATTCGATTTGGCCGTATTGAAATTCCTTTTTCTTTTGGCTTGATAATCGAGTTGAAGTATAACCTCCTTTTTCATTGTTGCCTGTTTTTATGGCTGTAATTGATAAGATTCCATTTTCTACTTTATAATTCTCGGTATTCTCAACATATTGTTGCCACTCGTTATTAACTTTTCCTGCTTGCCATATTTCAAAAGTCCAATTATCTAAATTGATTTTATTCCCATCAAACTCATCAGACCAAACTAACTCGTATTTAGGTTCTATAATTTCTGTAGCCTTCTTATCGTTTGAACAACAAGATGAAAATATTAACAAACTGATAATACTTCCGAATAAAATTGTTTTTTTTGTCATAATTATTTATATTGAAGTTCCATTTTTCTATAAAATTCCTGCATAATAAAAAAAGCCTTCTTTTTTATGCCGTTATTTGATATCAATCCTTTTCTATTCCATCCATCCTGTATGTTTGGAAGTACTCTTTTAGGTGACCTGAAATCCGCTAAAATCCAAGGACTTGTACCTCTTATGTTTGGAATTTTCTCTATCATTTTTAGATTTTGTACATAGAGATATTCCTGATATTCTTCTGTCCAACGTTCATTTATAGATCCATGTAATCCTTGTAATGCTCCGCCACCAAACTCGGAAACCACCACTGGTTTATTAAATTTAATATCCCATTTTGCATTTGGAGCATCTTCTAAAGAGCCGCCGTACCAACCTGTATATTGATTAAACGCTACAATATCAAGATAATTCCCAATTTCATCGTCAACAATCTGAATTCCATTTTTAGAATGTTTTTCTAAAGCAGCACTCACCAATCTGCTATCGTCTAGTATTTTAGAATGACTTATTAGATTCTTCAAAAAAGCATTTCGTGCATCTGAAGGAGGTGTTTCATTAGCTACCGACCAAATAATGATAGCAGCACGATTTTTATCTCTCGTTATTGCCTCAGTTAATTGATTTTTTGCATTATTCAGCGATTTTTCATTGGTAAAATCTACTGTCCAATAAACAGGAATTTCTTCCCAAACCATCATTCCCATTTTATCAGCCAATTTTATAATATGCTCATTATGAGGGTAATGTGCCAATCGAACATAATTACAACCTAGTTCTTTTGCCCATGTAAGCGAAACTAAGGCATCAGCTTCGTTAAAAGCTCTGGCTCCGCGCATTGCATTTTCTTCGTGTATGGAGATTCCTCTCAGAAAAATTGATTTTCCGTTAAGCAAAATATCAGAGCCAACAGTTTCGATAGTTCTAAAGCCAATTTCATCTTTCAAAGTTTGATGAGCCGTTTTAATAAAAACATCATACAATTTTGGAGAGGATGGCGACCAATAATCTATTTTTTTTGCGATTATATCAAATTGAATTTTTCCGTCCTTGTTTGCTGATAATGATTTATTTATATTCAATTCCGGAATAGAAATTGTAATTTCCTCATTCTCCGAAGCATTATTTAATTTTACAAAACCACTAATTGTTTTTGCATCTCCTTTTTTGAGTTGAATAAAATAATCCTGAATAAAAGTTTTGGGTTCTTCAATTAACAAAACATCTCGTGTTATGCCACCATAATTCCACCAATCTGTATTAATGGTTGGAATGGCTTCGCGAAATCGCTTATTATCAACTTTTACTACTAAATAATTATCTTTTGGCTTTACAATGGATTTTATTTCGAAATTAAAAGGAGTAAATCCACCTTCGTGAATTCCAAGTTTTTTTCCATTCAAATAAACTTCAGCTTTATAATTTACAGCTCCAAAATAGACGAACAATCTATTATTTTGGTCTGATAAAGTATAATCAAACAAGCGTTTGTACCAAATTGTTCCTTCATAATAGAGTAGTTTTTCATATTGAGAATTCCAATCTCCGGGAACTTTTAATGTGGGTGATTTATCGAAATCATACTCAACAAGTTCTAATTTATTCTGAGCGTGGTAATTATTGTAAAAAGCAGAGTTATTGTTTTGAGGCTGCTGATCGTATGGCTCGTATCTATAATTATAATAACCTGTTTCATAGGGGTCTATAATATAATGCCAAGTTCCGTTTAGAGTAGTTGTATTTCTATTAGATGTATTGATAAGCAATTCTTGCGAAATACTAAAAAACGGAATTAGCAGTAAAATCTTTATGAATAAATTTTTTAACATAATCTGTTTTAGGTTAATAAAACTACTTTTCAATAATATATTCAGCTGTTAGTT
>CAZTST010000076.1:0-14828 GCA_964616585.1 uncultured Draconibacterium sp. | reverse complement strand
AATGTGGATAACTGGCCGCGTATGGTACAGATATCCTGGCAGATACACGATGTAAGAGGAAAGCTTATCGAAGTTAAAAATTTTATTATTAAGCCAGAAAACTACGAAATTCCTTATGCAGTTGTTAAAGTTCATGGGATAACCACCGAACAAGCAATAAAGCAAGGCGTTGAACTTAATTTTGTTTTGGACGAATTTAATAAAGCTCTGGAACAAAGTATCTATATTGTTGGTCATAATATTGAATTTGATGTTAATGTACTTGGGGCTGAGTTTGTTAGAAAAAATAAAGATACGCAGCTTCATCGCAGAAAGACTCTTGATACCAAAGATGATTCAACAGAATACTGTGCACTTCCTGGTGGACGAGGCGGCGGTTTTAAATGGCCCAAATTAGAGGAATTACATGAAAAACTTTTCAATGAAAAATTTAGCGATGCTCACAATGCCGCCGCCGATGTTGAGGCTACAGCACGCTGTTTTCTCGAATTAGTTCGACTGCAAGTTTTTCCGAAAGAGAAAATTGGATTTGGTGATGAAGAATTAGACACCTTTAAAACGCATAATCCTAAACCAATCAAGGCTATTGGGTTAAACACCGAGCCTTATAAACCTGATAATCTGATTGATATAAAACCAACAGTTATAAAACAAACAACTGAAGCTAAAGAAGATTTAACTGATTTTAAAAGTGTAAATAATTTTCCTTCAGATTATACTTTTGCTCATTTACACGTCCATACACAATATTCTATATTAGATGGAGCAACCAATATCGACCTTTTGGCAAAAAAAGCCAAGGCAGATAAAATGGAAGCTGTGGCTATAACAGATCATGGAAATATGTTTGGTGCCAAAGAGTTCCATAAAACTATGACTAATGCCGGCATAAAACCAATTATTGGATGCGAGGCTTATGTAGCACGACGTGGTAGAGAAAAAAAAGAAGGTAAACAAGATGCATCAGGCTGGCATTTGGTTCTATTGGCGAAGAATTTGAAAGGTTATCATAATCTGATGAAATTGGTTTCTTTGGCTTGGCTGGAAGGACAATATTATCGCCCTCGTATAGATAAAGAGTTACTCGAAAAATATCACGAAGGTATAATTGCAACATCAGCCTGTTTAGGCGGCGAAGTGTCGCAAAAAATTATGAACGATACTTTGGAGGCCGCTGAAGAAGCTGCTTTATGGTATAAAAATCTTTTTGCTGATGATTTCTATCTCGAAATTATGCGGCACAAAAGTGATAATGCCGAAATGAATGAAAAAGTATATAACGACCAACTATTTGTAAATCAGAAATTAATAGAAATTGGACGAAAACATGATATAAAAATTATTGCAACAAACGATGTCCATTTCTTAAACGAAGAGGATGCAGCGGCTCAAGATCGCTTATTATGCATCAGCACCGGAAAATATCTGAGCGATAATAATCGTTTGAAATATACTGGTAAAGAGTGGTTTAAAACTCAAAACGAGATGAAAACTCTTTTCAACGACTTTCCTGAAGCTCTGGCAAATACTCAGGAAATTGTTGATAAAGTAGAAAGCTATAAGCTCAATAAAAAGGCTATTATGCCCGATTTCAAATTACCTGATGGCTTTGATAATGAGAATGTTTACTTACGCCATATCGTTTATGAAGGAGCGAAAAAACGTTGGGGAGAAGATTTGACAGATGAGATTATTGAACGACTTGATTTTGAATTGGAAACAATCAAAAAAATGGGCTATCCAGGCTATTTCCTCATTGTTTGGGATTTTTTAAAAGCAGCAAGAGAAATGGGAGTTGTGGTTGGTCCAGGTCGAGGTTCTGCAGCCGGATCAGCCGTAGCTTACTCTCTTCGAATAACAGAAATCGATCCTTTAAAATACAACCTCCTTTTTGAAAGATTTTTAAATCCTGAGAGGGTTTCTTTGCCTGATATCGACATTGATTTTGATGATGAAGGAAGATCAAAAATTTTGAAATGGGTAGTTGAAAAATACGGCGAAAAAAGAGTGGCACATATTGTTACCATAGGTACAATGGCAGCTAAATCAGCAATTAGAGATGTAGCCAGAGTTCAACAATACCCACTTTCCGAGACAGATAAAATTGCCAAATTAATTCCTGAGCGTCCGGGAATAACTTTAAAAGATGCTTTTAAAGAAATAAAAGAACTACGCGACATAAGAGATTCTGTTTCAGAAGCTTCCGATGTTCTTAAATATGCTGTAACATTAGAAGGTACGGTTCGAAATACAGGTACACATGCTTGTGGAATCATTATCGGAAAGGATGATTTGGAGAACTATATTCCAATAAGTACAGCAAAAGATTCGGAGCTTACTTATGTAACTCAATATGATGGCAATCACGTTGAAGATATTGGTTTATTGAAGATGGATTTCCTTGGATTGAAAACTTTATCAATAATTAAAAATGCTGTTGAGAATATTAAACTTTCTAAAGGCATTGGTATTGATATAAATGGTGTTGATCTGGAGGATATTAAAACCTATGAATTGTACTCAAATGGCAATACTACAGGTTTATTTCAGTTCGAATCTGATGGCATGAAAAAACATCTCAAAGAGCTAAAACCCAATAAGTTTGAAGATTTGATTGCTATGAATGCCCTCTATCGTCCTGGGCCAATGAAATATATTGAGACATTCACAAAAAGGAAAAACGGTAAAGAAAAGATTGAGTACGATTTACCTATGATGAAAGAATACCTTGAGGAAACTTATGGTATTACAGTTTATCAGGAACAGGTGATGCTTCTTTCCAGAAAACTTGCCGGTTTTAGTCGTGGCCAATCTGATTCATTGCGTAAAGCGATGGGGAAAAAGATTAAATCGATGATGGACGAACTGAAAGTTTTATTTTTCGATGGATGTAAAGCCAACTCCCAATTTGTAAAAGAATGCAATGAGAATAACAAAGACGTTGATACTATAATCACTAAGATTTGGACCGATTGGGAATCCTTTGCAGAGTATGCCTTCAATAAATCGCATGCTACTTGTTATTCTTATGTTTCTTTTCAAACTGCTTATTTAAAAGCCAATTATCCAGCTGAATTTTTAGCTGCAGTTTTGAGTAACAATATGAATAATATTGATAAAGTTACTTTCTTTATAAACGAATGTAATAGAATAGGAATTAAGGTTTTAGGTCCAAATATTAACGAATCGAGAACGAATTTTACTGTTAATAGTCAAGGCAATATTCGTTTTGGATTAGCTGCTATTAAAGGAGTTGGCGAAGCTGCTGTTCTTAGTCTGATTGAAGAAAGAGAAAAAAACGGATCGCTAAATAATATCTTTGATTTTGTTAAACGTATCAATCTCAGAACAGTTAATAAAAAAAGTATAGAATCGATGGTTTTAGCCGGTGTCTTCGATGATATGGAAAATATTAACAGAGCAACCTTTTACCATAAAGTAACCGATAGCAATTTAAATTTTCTGGAACAGATAATTAGTTTTGGACATAAATTCCAAGATGAGAAAAACTCAGCACAAGTTAGTCTATTTGGCGACCTTGGTCCGGTAGAACTCCCCGACCCTGAAATTCCTTTCGTTGAAGAATGGCCGGAATTAGAAAAACTTGCCAGAGAAAAAGAAGTCGTTGGTTTCTACTTGACAGGGCATCCTTTGGATAATTTTCAGGAAGAAATCAAACACTTTACAAATCAAAATATTGGTGCTTTTGCCGAAAATTTAAATGATTTTAAAAATCAGACAATTGTATTTGCAGGTGTAATTACCGCACCGGCGGCTAAAAATAAAATTACTAAAACCGGAAAACCTTTTGGTTCTTTTCAAATTACCGACTTTACGGGAAGCATAACAATAACACTTTTTGGAGAAGAATTTGAGAAATACAAAGATTTACTCGACAGAATGGGGCAGTTTTTATTGGTTAAAGCTTTAGTTACTAAACCTGCTTGGAAAAAGGATACTGATGATTTTGAGCTCAAAATCACTCAATTAGAACTTTTAACCGATGTATTTAATAAATACATCAACAAAATAAGTTTAGGTGTGCCTCTATCTTCACTGTCAGAAAATATGGTTTCTGAGTTAAGTAGTTTTGCATTAAATAATCCTGGAAAAGCTAATGTCTATCTTCAAATAATCGATCAGGATGAACGTCTTGCTTTGCGACCAAACAAATTAAAAGTCAATCCTAAAGAATTTCTTATTGGTGTGCGTCAATTTGATGAAATTCAAGTGAAAGTTAATTAATTGTATTATTAAAAGCAATGTGCTTTAAAGACATTAAAAAAACCATCTACTACAAGAGTGGATGGTTTGGTTTTTTTAATGGAAACTATTTTATTCCTTTTCTGCAGATTTCGCTGCTTTTTTAGTAGGAGCTTTCTTAGCAACCGATGCCTTAACAACAGTTTCTTTAGCAACTACTTTAGGTTCATTTGCTTCCTCTGTATCAACAGCCTTTTTAACAACAGCTTGTTTAGCAATTATTTTCTCTGCCGGAGCTTCTTCTTTTACAACTTTTGCTTTTTTTGGTTCTTCGGCAGCGACAATATTTTTTTCAACTTTCTTTGGACGTATCTTTCCATAAGAACCCATTATTATTTTTCCCCTTTTAGTTTTTTTATCTCCTTTTCCCATAGCAAAACTTGTTTTAATGTAAATAAGCGTAAAGGTAGTTAGAAATACTGAATATTACACCCCGTTTCATCGTTAGTATAGCTGAAAGATTGCTGTTTTCCCTTAAAAAATCTTAAAATTTAATACCGAAAAACATTTTTTCTACATTTTCAGCTTCCCTAACAACAGAACGAGCCCAACCTAGCTTTACATCTACATAATCCGATTCGCTTAAATGCCAATCTATATTTTCAGTGCGCATTTTATAAGTTAAATGCTGAAGACATAATGCGGCTGATACACTTAAATTATAACTCTCTGTAAATCCATACATAGGAATTTTGACAAACATATCAGCATTTTGCTGAACTATTTCAGATAAACCATTTAATTCGTTACCAAAAAAAAGTGCTGTTTTCCTTTTCATATCCATATCCGGTAGCATTATATCGTTGCGATTCGGCATCGTGGCAACTATCCTAAAACCGTCTGCCTTTAGCTTTTGTATAGCTGCCAAAGTATTATTCTCCAGCTGGTTATACCTATATAAACTTAACCATTTGGAAGCACCAAGCGTTACTTCCGGATTAATCATATACTCATTTTTATTTTCGATAATATGCACATCCTGCACACCAAAGCAATCGGCAGTACGAAGCACAGCACTTGCATTCTGAGGCTGATAAATATCTTCCAGAACAATGGTTAAATATCTTGTTCGGTTTATTATTATTTCATCGAACAATTGATTTTTATGATCTGAAATAAAACTTAAAAGCTTTTCTAAAAGCTTTGTTTTTTGGTCTTTTGTCAAATTCATTTTAGCTTTTCAAATTAATAAAAATTGTTTCCAATTTCCACAAATGTATGAAAAAGAGTAAGAAAGAGATAAAAAAAAAGCGTAATCAATTAAGAAATACGCTTTTCTATAAATTTTATAATATTAGCTATTCTTTTACAATCTCTATTAATTCAACATCGAATTTTAAAGGTGAAAAAGGTTTTATTACAGCACCAGCCTGACGATCGCCATAAGCAATAATTGAAGGCAATATAAGTGTAGCTTTTCCTCCAACTTTCATCATAGCAATTCCTTCGTCCCAACCTTTAATTACCTGACCCTGACCAAGAACAAATTCAAAAGGTTCGTTTCTATCAACAGAAGAATCGAATTTTGTTCCATCCAGCAAAGTTCCCGTATAATGAACTTTAACCTTATTGCCGGCAACTGCCTGTTCTCCACCACCTTCAGTTGTGGAAATGAAATACAACCCACTTTCGGTAGGTTCAACAGTAATTTCATTTTCGGCAATATATTTTGCTAGTAAAGAAGCTTCCTGCAATTTTAAAGTCAGTTTCTGAGCTTCTTCATTTTTGCGTTTAGCCTCAAGCTCTTTTTCATTCTCTGCTTTGGTTTTAACTGATATTAAACGAACAAAATAATGCAGTGGAGTATATGGTTCTATCATTCCCGGACGGCCACCTTCGCCAAAAGCTAAGGAAGAAGGATTAATAAATTCAGCTTCGTCGCCCTCACGCATCAATTTCAAAGCTTCCATTAAGCCTTGAGTATCAAACTGTTTACCACATTCAAAACTTCCGGGAAAGCTGGCCTCAATAGAAGAATAAACTAATTTACCATCTAATAAACGAATTTCAAAATCGAAAGTCAAGAATAATCCATCTTTTACTTTAGTGCCTTTGCCACTGTTAATTTTGTTGAAATACAAACCACTTTCTAAAGGTTCGATATTCCACTGATTATCAGCTTTGAACTTTTCAATTTCAATTTGTTCTGCAAAACGACGAGCATTTACATAAGCTGCTTGCTCTGCTTCAATCTCTTCTTTGGATTGAATGTTCTTAATATTAATAAAGAAATGCACTTCGTTTTCTGCAATAAAAAGTTCAGGTACTTCAGGTGCGCGAGTAGTTTTTAGGAAAAAAGAATCGGCGCGGATAATAAAATGTACACTATCTCCTTGGCTAAATAGAGAAAGAGCCTCCCAAACATCACCATCAAAATCTTTCTCACGGAAAGGCATTTTTGCTATGCGATCAGGTAATAGTTCGCTTTTAAATAATAATGAGTCTTTTGTTCCATAATTCATTTCCAAAACATAAAACTGACCACTATCAGCTTTAATATCTTTTAATGAATCTACCTGACTAATAATCTGATAATATATACCGCTTTTTGTTTTTTTAAAGCCAGGATGTGGGTTATTACAAGCCACAAACATAGTTACAAGAAAGAGTATAAATCCACTTGTTTTTAAAATTCTCCAGTTCATTTTACTTTTTTTTTAAAATTTTATTTTACATCAATTAATTCAACTTCAAACACTAATGGCGTGTATGGCGGGATTTGTCCACGACCAGAACCGTATCCCAACTCGGATGGAATTAGCAATATTGCCTTCCCTCCTTTTTTCATTTTTGCAATTCCTTCTTCCCAACCGGCTATTACCTGATCTCTGCCTAATTCAAATTCAATTGGTATTCCTCTGCTATAAGAAGAATCGAAAACAGTACCATCAAGGAATTTTCCGATATAATGAACACTTACATGTTTGCCTGATAAATAAGAAGCAGCATTTTTGCCTTCTCTAATGGGAATATAATAAAGACCGCTAATTTCAGGATTAACCGAAATATTATTTTCAAGAATATAAGAATTTATCATTTCCTCTTCTTTCTTAAGACCTTCTATTCTAGCCATTTCCTTTTCTTTTTCCAATTCAGCCAAGGATTGCACATTATGCATGCGAATATCGAAAATAATTCGACTATTTTCATCGATAAAATCAGGAATACGTGTTAGTTGAGCATTTTTTAGTAAAAACGAATCGGCACGTATAACAAAAGTAGCGCTATCGCCTTTACTCATCATTGCCAATGCTTCGTTTATATCGCCGGCAAAAACAGGTTCAATTAACTCTAAAGGAATTGTCTCTCCATTTCCATCGAATAATAAAGAGTCTTCATTAGTTTTATAACGCATCTCAACTGTAATAAAATCGCCTATTTCAGCCTTGCGCTCTTTGCTTTTTTCATGAAACTTATATAACAATCCAGAATCCGCCTTTTTAAAGCCAGGATAATCACTAAACAAATTGCATGAAGTAAAAACAGAGCTTCCTAATACAATAGCAAGTAATAAGATTTTCCATTTGTTCCAATCAATAATATTCATCTTATTATAAATCAATTAGTTTAACTTTATATAATAAACTTCCTTTTTCGTAAATCGAATGTCTGTCATCCGAAAAGCTATATAAGTTGCGAAGGTAAAATAAATCGGGATTTGTTGCCTGATTTTTTAATAAATTCACATTTATTAGCGTTATATGCAACCTTGCCCGATAAACCATAACTAGAGCTGAACAGCATTAATTTCAGTTTTATAAAGCAGAAATATTTCGTTTATTCTTTGAATAGTTTCTTCCATAGAAACATAACTATTTCCGCCTGCTGCATTTTTATGGCCTCCACCTTCAAAGTATTTATTTGCTATGCTATTCACAGCAAAATCGCCTTTTGAACGAAATGAAAGTCGAATTTTATCATCCTTTTCAGTCATTAAAACTGCCGCAACAATATTTTCAATTCCTAATGCATAATTTACAAAGCCCTCGGTATCACCAGATTGATGATTAAAACGATTCAAATCTTCTTTTGAAAGAGTAATATAAGCGAATCGCAAATCATGATTTACAATCAATTTTTCGCTAATTGCAAAACCTGTTAAACGCAAACGATTTTCGTTAAATGCACTATAAATTCGTTGATTAATTCCTTGTATATCAATACCTTTATTGAATAAATAGCCGGCTATTTGATATGGTTTATCGCTATTAATTGAAAAGCTAAAAGAGCCTGTATCTGTAAGAAGACCAACATATAAACTTTCTGCCAGCTTCTTATTTATTTTATCTAATTCACCTAAGTCCTCAATAAATCGAAAAATCAACTCCGCGGTTGAACTGGCCTTAGTATCCGAAATTTTCCAATCAAAAGAATCATCAGGATTTGGATGATGATCGATCAATATTTTTGTAGCTTTAGCAGTACTTAAAATCTGTTTCATGCCTTCGCCTGTACGATGAAAAGCATTATAATCTATGGCGAAAATAAATTCAGCATCTTCAATTTTCCTTTTTGCTTTTTGCGTATCATCGTCATATACAATAACTTGCTTATAATCCGGCAGCCATTGTAAAAATCCCGGAGCTTGATTAGGACTAATTATGCTAACCTGATGACCGTTTTGAATTAGAAAATGATACAAAGCCAAACATGAACCAATTGTATCGCCATCAGGATTAGCATGAGCAGTTAAAACAATTTTTCTTTTTTGTAAAAGCTGATTAGCAATATTTTGATATTCGTTGTATTTCAAGTTGTTAAGTAATATATAAGATTATAAAAATAAAAACAAAAGTAAACTTTTTGAAACAATTTGAAGGCTTCATCGCAGTATAATGCTTACTTTTACAGCATTAATTAACAAAATTTAAGACAATGAGTACTAACATTACCTTTACAATGATTAAACCTACTGCTTTTAAAAACAATTGCACGGGGAAAATTCTATACAAAATTACAGAAGCCGGTTTTCGCATTGTAGCTATGAAAATGACAAAATTATCGAAAGAAGAAGCCATGAAATTTTACGAAGTTCATGCAAGTAGGCCATTTTATGGTGAATTGGTTGATTTTATGTCGTCCGGACCCATAGTTGCAGCTATTCTAGAAAAAGAAAATGCCGTTGAAACATATCGACAATTAATTGGAGCAACTAATCCAGCTGAAGCCGCTGAAGGTACTATCCGCAAAGAATGTGGTACTAATATAGGCGAAAATGCAGTACATGGTTCAGATAGCGATGAAAACGCAGAAATTGAAGCCTCTTTCTTCTTTTCTCAAATAGAAAGATTCTAACAAATTAAGAAACATTAGTAACGCCATTTGAAAGAGAAAATTCATTTTTCTTATTCAAATGGCTTTTTTATTTGCCGGGATTGTAGTTGCGGAAACTTCCATCAGAATATAAAAGAACAATTTGTTCTATTATTCCATGCTTTTGAGCTAATGAACCATAAAAACCCGGAGATTCTTCTTTAGCAATATCACCATTAGGAATAATTGTTTTAATCACCTCATCTTTAGCATCTTCCTTGATAGTAAATTCCTTATCAATCACAGGTTTTGGTTTCTCTTTGGCTTCTTGAGGATCAATACCCAAGCTTAAATTCAGCTGTGGAGCAAAGTTTTTCTTATCCTCAGTTTTTGAATTAAACATTTCACCTTTTCCATTTATCAACCATTCAAGTGAAATGGAAGGATATAGTTCGGTAATTTTTAAAATAAAATCTAAACTAGGTTTATTCCGTCCTGATAATATATGAGAAATATTTGAACGCTGCACGCCCAACAAATCGGCGAATTGAGAGGCGCTTAAATTCTTAACTGAAATTAGACTTTTAATCCGTTTTATCATGATTTAGATTTGTAAAATGTAATTAATATTTACAAAAGTAAACAAATTTATATTGAAAAACAAAATTATTTATGGTTTACATTTGTAACTTACTTGAAAATAGACTATATTTCTAATGTAATGATTTAATTATATATTCTAATCAGTTTAATAACAATACTATATAGAAATATATTTTGATTAATATAAATATGAATAATTTCTAAAATTATGATAAACTATTACTTCAATTATATGTTATATATATCTGGATTTTAGCATTATACAGTAATTATATATGATTTTAATTAAATTTTATAAATATTTACATATGTATACATATATTAGCTGTTCGTTATAGAATTTACGCTATTTACATTTGTAACATATGGTATTTTCCGCTTTCTTTTTTATCAGTATGGAAACTAGTTTTCAGTTGTAAGTAAAATCCATACTTTTTCAAACTATTAAGAATAGTTTACAGAAGGAATAAAAAAATGGAGTGACCAAAATTGACCACTCCTACTTATTATAAAATTTCATTCCGGAAAAAATATTTATTCACATATATCATACCATGATAACCACAATTTTAAACATTGTAATTTAAAGTAATTTGCTTCCCAAGGATACGGTAAAATAAATTTTCTAAATCCAAAACTAAAATATTCGATTCTAAAGGACATAAAAAAAGGGTGACCGAAATTGATCACCCTATTTTTATATCAGAAATTAAATTTAATTTAGTACGATTCGCGTACCGCAATCAGCTATACCTAAATCAGCAGCTTGTGTAATTATACAGCGTTTACCTCCGTTTTCAATAAATTCAATTGCGGCTCTAATTTTTGGTGCCATACTACCTTCAGTAAACTGACCATCGGAAAGATATTGTTTTGCCTCTTTCACGGTAATTCTATCCAAAGCTTTTTGCTGAGGAGTATTAAAATTAATATACACTTTTGATATATCAGTTAGCATATAAAACTCGTTGGCAAGAATTTGAGATGCCAACATTGAACAGGCTAAATCTTTATCAATTACTGCATCTATTCCTTCCAGTTTTTTCCCATCGACATAATGAACAGGAATTCCGCCACCACCTACTGTTACAACAATTTGGCCATCGCGAGCAATTTTTTCTATAGTTTTTCTATTATTAATCCTTACCGGACGCGGCGATGCAACTACTTTTCTAAATCCACGACCACGCGGATCTTCAGCAAAAACATCTCCATTATCTTTTTTTAGCTGACCGGCTTCCTCTTTAGAATAATACGGACCAATCGGCTTAGTTGGATTCTTAAAAGCCTGATCTTCTTTATCCACTAAAACCTGAGTTATGATAGTAATTATATCGCGCTCCATATCTTCTTTATAAAGAACATTACGAAGCTGTTGTTCAATCATATAGCCAATAGAACCCTGAGTTTCTGCAACACAAATATCAATAGGCATTTTCGGAATTCCAAAAGTTTTTTCACCGGCTTCATGCTGAAGCAAAACATTTCCTACTTGTGGACCGTTACCATGGCCAATAACAATATCATATCCTTTTTTTATCAAATCAACTAAATGTGAACATGTTTCATAAACATTGGCCTCTTGCTCGCTAATAGTTCCTTTCTGATCGCTTCTTAGAAGTGCATTTCCACCAAAAGCTACAACAGCTAACTTATTCATTTATTATAATTTAATTCGTTATGTAATGTGTTTATTTAGAAGAGTACGAAGTTAAAAAAATTTGTAATACTTTAGCAAATAAACTAACCTATGCAAATGCTCAATTTTTTAAAAAGCAAAGTATTTTGGGCTTTCTTAATTACTCCTTTAATAAGTGCTTATTTTATATTTTTCTCTCAAATTCAACCTGATAATCCGTTAATAGTAAGAACTTTAGGAATTGCATTATTGATGGCAGTGTGGTGGATAAGCGAAGCTGTTCCATTAGCAATAACAGCCTTAATACCTGTTGCCGCATTTCCTTTGCTTGGCATTATGAATGGAAAAGACGTTTCCTCTACATATTTTAATCATGTTATTTTTTTATTTATTGGTGGATTCTTGATAGCTCTGGCAATGGAGAAATGGAATTTACACAAACGAATTGCACTTAAAATACTTTTAATTATAGGCGGCGGACCTGCTCGAATTTTATTTGGTTTTATGTTTGCTACCGCTTTTTTATCAATGTGGATATCAAATACAGCTACGGCTATGATGATGGTTCCTATTGTGCTCTCGGTTTTATTAAAACTTGAGGAAAAACTGAATAAACACGATGCCGGAAATTATTCTCTGGCTTTGTTGCTGGGAGTTGCCTATAGTGCGTCTATTGGCGGAATAGCAACTTTGGTTGGATCGCCGCCAAATCTTTCTTTTGCCCGAATTTTTAGTATCATTTTTCCGGAAGCTCCTGAAATAAGCTTTTCCGATTGGTTTATGTTTGCATTACCGCTTAGCGTCAGCTTATTTCTACTTGTTTTTTGGTGGTTATATATATTGTATCGTCCTCGACAAAAAGGAATAAAATTTACTGATAATATTTTTAAACAAGAATACAAAGCATTGGGAAAAGCCAGTTTTGAAGAAAAAATAATATTTGTATTATTTCTGCTTTTAGCATTTCTATGGATAAGCAGATCCGGCATTGAGTTTGGTAGCTTTAAGATTAATGGCTGGGCTTCCCTTTTTCCAAATCAATCTTATATTAACGATGGAACTGTCGCTATTTTTGTTTCACTTATTCTTTTTATAATTCCATCAAAAAGCAATAAAGGAGAAAAAATCCTCGATCAACATATAATTGCCAAATTACCATGGCATATAGTTTTGCTTTTTGGTGGCGGTTTTGCTTTGGCAGGAGGATTTACACAATCAGGACTTAGTTTATGGATTGGAGAACAAGTACAATGGTTAGGACAATATCATCCGCTTTTAATTTTATTTGGTGTAGCCTTAATTATGTCGTTTTTAACCGAATTAACATCAAATACAGCCACAACTGAAATGTTCTTACCAATATTAGCAGGTATTGCAGTAAGTATTAAAGTAAATCCTCTTTTATTAATGTTGCCCGCAACTTTTGCAGCTTCTTTAGCTTTTATGCTTCCTGTAGCAACACCTCCAAATGCTATCGTTTTTGGAACTAATCGCATAAATGTTATGCAAATGGCAAAAACCGGATTTATATTAAATATACTGGCAGTAATTATTCTCAGCCTTTTTGTATATTATTATGGCCGATTTATTTTTGATATAGATATAAATCAAATTCCTGATTGGGCATTGCAAATGACAAAACCCAAGCTACCTTAATCTATTTTGATTATCTTCTTGGTGTATATTTGATTCTGATTACTCAATCGTAAGAAATAAAAACCCTTATTATAACCTTCGAGTGAAAGTTTGAATAAGCTACTGCTAGTATCCAGCTCTTGTTTCATTATTGTTCTACCCTGTAAATCAATCAATTCCAAGTACTCAAAAGAATATTCAGAATGATTCCATTGAATCAAAGCCGAATTTGAAATTGGATTAGGAATAACTTCAATAGCATTTGGAGTAATTATTTTATCAGATAAATTTAAAATCAATTTTGCATTAACAAAATCAGGAATTCCATAACCATAGAGATTATCAGGATTATTAAAACGCGATGAGCTTCTCTCAACTGCTTTTATAAGCTCATAATTGGAATAATTAGGCATTGCTTGCCATAAACACGCCATCATTCCTGCAATTAAAGGCGATGAAAAAGAAGTTCCATTGGCAGTTCTTACAGCATCAACATCTGCATTGGCTAAAACTGTATTTCCGCCTTGAGCAACAATATTAGGTTTTGTACGTGTATCCAATTCAAAACCATAAGAACTAAAACTAGTGATAGTTTCATTTGCATCAACAGCACCAATAGCAAAAACACTGTCTCCATCAGCAGGAGCTATAATGTATTTCCATGGATCATTACCTGAATTTCCAGCTGAGTTTACAACTATAATCCCTTTAGCAGCAGCAAGATCCGCTGCTTTTGTTACAGGAGTTGTATTACCATCTAAATCAGAATAAGAATGATTGTAAATAGGATTGTCGAATTCAGTATATCCCAACGAAGAGTTTATAATATCAGCTCCAACGCTATCGGCAAAAGCAGCACCTGCCATCCAATTATATTCTTCAATTAAAAATTCTGTAGCCGTTTCTTCGGTAAGTAATAACCAATATTTTGCTTTGGGTGCAGTTCCTAAAAATGTACCAGGTAAGTAACCTCCCATTACAGATAAAACAAGTGTTCCATGTGTATTATCTCTAAAAACGTCTTGCGAAGGATTAACAAAATTATAACTGCCTAAGATTTGATTATTGTTCCATAAAGAACTAAAAATAGTTCTCACTTTTGCATTGATAAATCCTGCATCTAAAATGGCAATTACCTTTCCATCTCCTTTAAAACCACTCTCATGCAAAGGAATTCCATTCACCATATCAATCTGATTAAAAGCTAGTCCATAAATAGGATCTGCTTTACTTGACTTGAAAGGATTTGTTTCCTCAACAGCAAATTTATCGACTGATTTATTTGAATTTAAAGGTTTATTGATATGAGCCACGCTCGATACATATGCTAAATTATTAACAGCATCTAAAACTGATTGTAATTCAGTTTCAATAATAATAGCATTAATCCACTTAACCTGAATTATAAGTTTAGCGCCTGTGTTTACAACTTCTT
>CAZTST010000075.1:0-14896 GCA_964616585.1 uncultured Draconibacterium sp. | reverse complement strand
GGTGACACGTATAGACGAAGAACGCCAAAGCATGTTGTTAAAGAATTAAAATCCCTTATTGATCAATACAAACCTGATAGATTTTGGTTTGTTGATGATGTTTTTAATATGAGTAAAAAATGGCTGAATGAATTTAATACGGAATTAAAAAATGAGAGCTTAAGTATTGAATACGAATGTATAACAAGGGCAGATAAATTGGATGGAGAGAGTTTAAAATTGCTCAAAGATTCAGGCTGTAAAATGATTTGGATTGGAGCAGAAAGTGGTTCGCAAAAAGTGCTTGACTTGATGGATAGACGTGTTGAAGCAAAACAAGTTCGAGAAATGATAAAACTGGCAAAAGCATTTGAAATTGAAACGGGTACTTTTATTATGCTCGGATATCCGGGTGAAACAGAGGAAGATATTTTAGAAACAATTAATCATTTAAAAGATTGTGATCCTGATATTTTTACAATTAATAAAGCCTATCCGATAAAAGGTACAAAGTTGTATCAATACGTAGAAAGTTCAATAATTCGAAATAGGGCTTGGAAAAACAGCCCCGATTCTGAAATTGATTTTAAACGAACCTATAGAAAACAGTATTATTATTTTGCATATCGAAAAATTTACAATGAAGTTTGGCAACAAAAATACAGGAAACAAGGAGAACGAATAAAATACTTTAAGTGCAAAATAAAAACAATTGTTGCCGGTTTAGGAATGAGATTCGAGCGCAGGATTTAAGTTGATTTAGCAAATCTCTCCATTAACTTTTTTTAACCACTTACAATCTGCATTTTGCATAATTTTTGATTTCATCATTTAAAATAATAATAATATGAAATCACATACCTTTAATCTCTCAATCAAAATTTTATTAGGCTTTTTTCTGACAGGCATATTTATTATTCCGAATAATTTGTTAGCGCAAAAGGAATTGCCGAATTTAGTTACATCTGCGGAAAAAACCGTGAATTCTGTTGTTCATATCAAAACTATTATGCTTAAAAAAAGTAGTGTATATTCTTATTTTTATGATAATAGGGGAAATCTCTACAGAAAAGGACAACAGCCAAACTATTATGTTGCAACAGGTTCGGGGGTGATTCTGACTAAAGACGGATATATTGTTACGAATAACCATGTTGTTGCAGGAGCTTATGAAATATTTGTTACGTTAAATGATAAAAGGAATTTCAAAGCTAAAATTGTCGGGCGTGATCCTTCTACTGATTTAGCGGTTATTAAAATTGATTCAAAAGATTTGGCGTTTGTAGAGTTTGGTAATTCCGATAATGCACGTATCGGAGAATGGGTTCTGGCTGTCGGGAATCCGTTTAATCTTACTTCAACCGTTACCGCCGGAATAATTAGCGCCAAAGCACGTGATATTCATCTTGTTGGCCCAGAACATAGTTCTGCAATCGACTCATATATTCAGACTGATGCAGCAGTAAATAGTGGGAATAGTGGTGGTGCGCTAGTAAATGAACAAGGCTTTCTAATTGGAATTAATGCTGCTATTGCTTCTAATACAGGAAGTTATACAGGTTATAGTTTTGCAATTCCATCAAATATTGTAAAAAAAGTTGTTGGCGATTTAATTCAATTTGGTAAAGTTAAGAGAGCATATCTGGGAGTGCAAATTAGTGATCTTAATGAAGAGGTTGCGAACTATCTGAAAATGACCAAGATTGAAGGAGTGTTTATTGCAATAGTGCCTACAGGTGGTGCAGCTTGGAAATCAGGCATTAAAGACCATGACGTAATAATGCAAATTGACACTCAAAAAATTAATTCACGTTCAGAGCTAGTCGAACGTCTAGCACAATATCAACCAGGAGAAACTGTAATGGTTCAAATATGGAGAAATAATCAAATACTCCGTTTTCCAGTGAAACTTGAAAGTGACGATCAACAATAGATTATTTCTTATTTATTTGTTAATATTATTTAGAATCTATATAAATAAAATCATAAGTTATACTTTTGCACTTTAAATAAAAAAGCAAAAATATGCCGCAAGGAATGTATCATGTACCACATGTACCAACAGCAATAAATGAACCTACTTTAGAATATAAACCCGGAAGTCCGGAAAGAGCTGCCGTTAAAGCTGTTATAAAAGAATTAAAATCTAAGGAAATTGATATTCCAATGATAATCGGGGGTAGGGAAGTTCGAACTGATGAGCGTATTTCAATTCATCCTCCGCATCAAATAAAACATACTTTAGGATATTTTTATATGGGCGGAGCAGAACACGTTACTCAGGCAATTAACGCTGCTCTTGAAGCCCGTCCGAAATGGCAATCCTTAAGTTGGGATAACCGAGCTGCTATTTTTCTGAAGGCGGCAGATTTAATTTCCGGCCCTTATCGAGCAAAGTTAAATGCAGCCACTATGCTTGGCCAATCAAAAAATATTTATCAGGCAGAAATTGATGCTGCTTGTGAGTTTGCAGATTTTCTAAGGTTTAATGTTCAATTTATGGCTGATATTTACAGTCAACAGCCAATTTCAAGCAAGGGGATTTGGAATCGTGTTCAGCAGCGCCCACTCGAAGGTTTTGTGTATGCCATCACACCTTTTAACTTTACCGCAATCGCCGGTAATTTACCCTCAGCTCCTGCCTTGATGGGAAATGTAGTTGTTTGGAAACCCGCAAATACGCAAGTGTATTCAGCTCATATTATTATGGAAATTTTCAAAGATGCCGGTTTGCCTGATGGTGTAATAAATTTGGTATTTGCTCCAGGTCCGGTTGGCGGAAAAGTTATGGCGAATCACAAGGATTTTGTTGGCGTCCATTTTACGGGTAGTAATGCTGTATTCAACCGCATATGGAAAACAATTGGAGCCAATGTTCACATTTACAATACCTACCCTAAAATAGTTGGAGAAACAGGAGGAAAGGATTTTGTAATGGTTCACAAATCTGCAAAAGTCGATGAAGTGGTAACTGCTTTAAGTCGTGGTGCTTTTGAATACCAGGGGCAGAAATGTTCTGCAGCCTCTCGTGCCTATATTCCGGATAATTTATGGGGAGAAATAAAAGAAAAGTTGATAACGGATGTTCAGTCTTTCAGAATGGGAAGTGTTGAGGATTTCCAAAACTTTATAAATGCTGTGATTGATGAAGCTTCTTTTGATAAACTCGCAAGCTTTATCGACCGTGCCAAAGAAGATGCTGAAGCTGAAATTATTGTTGGTGGTGGATACGATAAAACAGAAGGTTATTTTATTGAACCTACAGTAATTGTCACTACTGATCCAAAATATGTCACTATGCAAGAAGAATTATTTGGCCCTGTTCTTACTATCTATGTTTATCCTGCTGATGAATACGAAGAAACTTTGAAATTGGTTGATGAAACTTCTCCTTATGCTTTAACCGGGGCTATTTTTGCACACGATCGTTATGCTATTACTCTTGCAGTTGACAAATTAATTAATGCAGCAGGTAATTTTTATATCAACGATAAACCTACTGGTGCAGTAGTTGGTCAACAACCATTTGGTGGAGCAAGAGCTTCGGGAACAAACGATAAATCAGGATCTTACTTAAATTTATTACGTTGGGTATCGCCCAGAACAATCAAAGAGAATTTTGTTCCGCCAACAGATTATCGATATCCTTTTATGGATGAAAGGTAGAAATACGGGCACTATGATTGGCAATGCTTTTTATTATCTTTGCATTGCAAAAACCTAAATCAAAAACAATGAAAGAAAAAGTACAAATTAAATGGCAAGACGAAATGGCTTTTGAAGCCAGCCTGCATGAAAATACTCAGAAAGTAATGATAGATGCTACACCAGCAGTTGGTGGACGCAATTTGGGACCTCGCCCTAAAACTTTATTGTTGGTATCGTTAGGCGGTTGTACGGCTATGGATGTCATCTCCATTTTAAAGAAGATGCGTGTTACTCCTGACTATTTCAATGTTGAAGTTGAAGGAGAATTAACCGAAGAGCACCCAAAATATTTCCATACAATTACTGTAAATTATATTTTCCGTGGTAAAGACTTACCAATGGACAAATTAGAAAAAGCAGTTAACCTTTCTCAGGAGCGTTACTGCGGAGTAAGTGAAATGTTAAGGAAATCCTCTAAATTACTTCATAATATTATAGTCGAAGATTAATATCCACGAAAACAAAAAAAATGCGTATCAAAATATTGGTGCGCATTTTTTTTAATGAATAAATTTAGCTAAATCATTACTTTTAATAATATCAACTAATTCATTTAATATCATTGCGGTAGCACCCCAAATAATGAGTTCATTTACATAAAAACACGGGACAGAAACAGAACCTTTGTTTAAGAATAAAACCTCTTTCGTTTGAATTGTCTTTTCATCTAATAACTCGTCTAGAGATATTTTATAAATCTGTTGAACTTCTGAATTATCGGGAATAAGCTGTTCCATTTTATCAATATAAGCCACATAAGGCTCTACGCAAAAGTTACTATTCGGGATATACAAATTAGATAATTTCCCGATAATACTTCCTCTTTCAATTTCAATACCGATTTCTTCTTCTGTTTCTCGTAAAGCAGTATCTAGCAAATCATTATCCATCAAATCTCTTTTCCCTCCTGGAAAAGAAATTTGGCCACTATGCACTCCTTGATATATGCTTCTTAAAATGAATACTATTTTTATCTGTTCATTTTCCTTAAAAATAATTATTAGGACTGCACTAGCTTTTGCATTATCTGAACGTTTCTGGTTTTCTATGCTACTAATCCGTTCAGCAGGAGCAAGTTTCAAATGCGATTTTATTCCCGGAAGTCCATTAATTAAAACTAGCTTAAGTTTGTTTTTAAAAAGCTGAATGTCCATCATAAATGCAAAGATAATTTTATAAATGCGAGCAAAAAAACCAATATGCGATTAACATTTGTATTATATCTATTACCTATAAAACTATATTTTTATTGAAAAACAGCAATTTATTTGATAGTACCTTAATCATCCATTCATCAAATATTCCTGCATAGATGTCGCGGCTTGTCTGCCTGCGCCCATAGCCAGAATTACAGTTGCAGCTCCTGTTACTATGTCGCCACCTGCCCAAACACGTTCGATAGAAGTTTTACCCGTAGCGGGATCAACTACAATTGTCCCTCTTTTTGAGACTTCCAAGTTGGGGGTGGTATCAGGAATTATCGGGTTAGGACTATTGCCAATAGCAACAATGCATGCATCCATCTTCATCCTAAATTCCGATCCATCAAGTCGCATTGGCCTTCTTCTGCCTGATTGATCGGGTTCGCCGAGCTCCATTTTTGAGCATTCTATTTCAGTCAGCCAGCCGTCGTCGTTTCCGATCAGTTTTTCGGGAAGTGTTAAAAAATGGAAAATAACGCCCTCTTCCTCTGCATTTTCAAATTCTTCGAATCTTGCCGGTAATTCAGTTTGCGATCTTCGGTAAACGATATAAACTTCCTCGGCACCAAGTCTAAGCGCAGTTCGAGCACAATCCATTGCAACATTACCTCCTCCTACAACGGCTACTCTTTTATGCTTGATTACCGGAGTATACGTTTTAGGATAAAGATATCCGCCCATTAAATTAACCCGTGTTAAGTACTCATTGGCCGAATAAACACCATTCAGATTTTCGCCGGGAATTTCCATAAACCACGGAAGTCCGGCACCGGTTCCCAGAAACAAAGCATCGTATTCTATAGCTAACTTTTCTAGGGATTTAGTTTTGCCGACAACATAATTGTTAATGAGCTTAACACCTAGTTTTTGTAAATATTCAATTTCTCTTTGCACAACTTTACCTGGCAAACGAAACTCAGGAATACCGTATGTCAGCACTCCTCCAGGTATGTGAAGTGCTTCTACCATAGTAACATCGTGACCTTCTAGTATTAGATCGCCTGCAACAGTTATTCCTGCAGGGCCGGAGCCAACAACTAATACTTTCTTTCCTGTTTTTTTTGGAATATTCGGTAGTTCAGCTATATCTTGTTTAGCTTCCCAATCAGCAGCAAATCTTTCCAGTCGGCCAATTGCTATCGGAGCACCTTTCCTTTCTAAAATGCATTTAATCTCGCATTGTTCTTCTTGCGGACATACCCTTCCGCACACGGCTGGAAGACAATTCTTTTCTTTAAGAATATTAATAGCGCCAGAAAAATCACCGTGTGCAATCCTGTCGATAAATCCCGAGATATTGATTTCAACAGGGCAACCAGTAACACATAGCGGTTTTTTGCATTGAATACACCTTTGAGCTTCTGCAATAGCATCTTCTTCGGTATAACCTAAAGCTACTTCGTCAAAATTTCTCCTTCTGATAAAAGGAGCTTGCTTGGGCATGTCAACCCTGTTAAGATTTAGTTTTGTCTTTTCAACCATATTAATTTCCTCCGCAACCTGAATGATGAACAAGAAAAGTTTCTTCGCCAATGTATTGTTTTCTTCTTTTTGCCAGTTCTTCCCAATCGACAAACCTACCATCGAAATTGGGGCCGTCAACGCAGGCGAATTTCATTTTACCTTCAACGGTGCATCGGCAAACACCGCACATTCCTGTTCCATCTATCATTATTGTATTTAATGTTACAATTATTGGAACATTCAAATGTTTGTAGTCTCTTGAAGTATTAAAACTTAAGGTTGTACATCCATTGGCAATTATCCTATCGGGTACAATTCCGGCGTCTTTAATAATATCTACGCCATTTTTTATATGTCCTTTAAAACCATAAGATCCGTCTCTAGTAAGTTTTATGATTTTATCGCTGTATTTGGATAGCTTTTCTTCCCAAAACAGCAGGTTTTTGCTTCGCCCTTCCATGATAGTAACCACATGATTCCCTTTCTCTTTCAGTGCCTTTACTACTGGATAAATAGAACCCATTCCAAAACAACCACCTATGCAAACTACCGTTCCAAAATTTTTCATTTCGATAGCTTTACCAAGGGGGCCAACTATTGATTGGATTTTATCACCGGGTTTTAATATTGCAAGTTTTGATGTTGAAGTACCAACTTCCATAAAAACTATGGAAAGAAGACCGGTTTCACGATCCCAATCAGCAGCCGTTAGTGGTATTCTTTCGGAGCCTTCTCCTGCATGCACAATAACAAATTGTCCCGCTTGCATTTCTTCAACAACTTCAGGTGCTTTAACTACCAAAAGGTGAATATTGGGGACTATCATTTTTCTTTCAATAACTTCAAACATATTCCCTCCTTATATATACGGGGCATGGGTTAGTCTCAAATGCTGCTTCTCCATTGGATAGTACCAGATAAAAATAGCCTGCTGTGATTTCTTTTCTGATAATCACCGGATAGCTTTTTTCGGTTTGAGATGAAACCAAGTGCACATTATTATCATTATTTAAATTCAGTTTTTTAGCGTCTTTAGGATGCAACATTAAATAATCAGGTTTTACAAGCTCGCCAAAGCCTTCAATACCCTTACTTAGGTTTAGATTACTGTATAAATGCTGTGATCTTTCCTGCACCAAAACGAAAGGGAATTTTTTATCGGGAACTGCAAGATTTTGATGTTTTTTTGCAATTTTTTCTTTACCTGAACTTGCCTCCTTTACGATTACAAGATCTTTAATTTTAAATTCCGGTAATTTGAATTGCATTTTTTTTGCTATTCTTGAAAATATTTCCTGATGCGAAAGCGAATATCCATGAACTTCTGCTATTGATTTGGTTTTATTAATCTTTCTATCAGTATTGAGGTAAGACCCGGTCGATTCGCCCCAAATAGCCGTTGGTAAAATAACATCCGGCTCCGATTTCGGAGAGGCCGGGAAGGAATTTTGATAAATTATATGTTTTACATTGGGGCGATTATGATATGGATTATCGCCAATAAAATAGACTAAATCGTATTTCCCTTCTTTTATTTTTTTATCAATATCCTTAAAACATTTTAATTTTATTGATGCCAATAAGCCATTTAGATTCCCGTAGGGATTTGGCATATAAAGTTTTGCATCGGTAAGCTTAACAATCTGACTAATCTTATCAAGTAAGGGAATACAATTGCTTAGCGAAATTATTTCAGGGCCGACAATAATGGCTGGTTTTGAATTTTGAAGCACTTTAGCAAACTCGATTAGGTTCGGCGGCCCTTTTTTGCCGTCTTTTAAAATAGAAATTATTTGATCAAGATATTTATGTTCTTCGCAGGCTGTAGGGATAAGCTGATGTTGTGCAAATCTTGAAGTAGTGTCTTTTGCCCATCCAATCTGAAAGTATGGAATCCCTTTTGAGGCTGCTGTTTTTAACATCATCGTAATTGGGGCAACTTTATAATTACCGTTAAGAAAAACCGAAACATAAGAGCTTGCGTTGTCTAGTTCTTTCATGGTAATCGAAAAGCTTGCTAAGCGCATATACGCGAATAAATTTTCATCAGCTATAGAGGTTGTAATATCATCCGTTTTTAAAATAGTATGAGCTAAATATTTTGCTCTGGAAATCTCTTCCATGCTTAGGCTTGGAGATAAAAATATGACGGAGCGTTTAGGTTTTGTTCGATGCAAAATTTCAGTTGTCTTTTCGATGGCCAAATCCCATGAAACAATTCCATAACCTTCTTTGAATTTGTATTGTGGTTCTAAAATTCTTTCTGTTCGGTTAACAAGCTCCGAAAGACAAAATCGCCCCTTAACGCATAGTTCTCCTCCACTCTCATGAGGTTTGCCCGGTGGTAAAGTGCCAACAATTTTGTTGTTTAATGAAAGGACTTGTATTTCACAATTCAGGCTACAAATCGGACAAACAGAGGCTTCGTATTTTTCGGGTAAACCCCACCACTTTCTGCTTTTTTCCGACAAGGCACCTGTGGGGCAAACAGATACGCAGGCTCCACAAAATTCGCATTGTGCATCAATATGCGTTTCATCAAAAGCAGGGCCAATACTTGTTTGATTTCCTCTTTGTTTTAACGAAAGCACTGAACTTTTACGGTATTCGTTGCAGATTCGAACGCAGCGGTCGCAATAAATGCAAAGGTTATAATCTCTGTCGAAAAAAGGATCGTACTTTTCAACTTCAATGTTTCTGTAAAGTCCCGGAAGTGTTAATTCATTAATTTCAAATGCTTCAACTATTTTTTGAAATTCACAATCTTTATCTTTCGGACACCAACGGCAACCGGTAGTTACTCCTACTTTTCTTATTGTACCCTGAAAATTAGAACAGCTTTCAACATCTTCACATAAAAGACAGCCTGCAGGATGCTCGCTCAACATCAATTGTACCAAATCCTCTCTCATTTTTTGTAAAATATTGGTGTCGGTACGCACCACCATTCCTTCTTCGGCCATTGTAGTACACGATGTGGGATATCCTTTTCTATCCTGGATTTCGACTATGCACAACCTGCATCCTCCATGTGGTGTAAGTTCGGGATGTGCGCATAGCGCAGGGATATGGATATTATTTTGTTCTGCTACTTTTAATAGAGTTGCAGGTTTCCCGATTTCTATTTTTATATTATTTATTGTTAGTTTCATACTTCTTTTTTAGAGGTAATAACAATCGCATTTCCGGCAATTGCATCAAAACGACATATTTCGTAACATGCACGGCATTTGATGCATTTTTCTATATCCAAATTGTGTGGTTCCGATCGTGGACCAACAATTGCCCCTGTTGGGCATACGCTAACACACAACTGACATCCAGTACAATTTTCTTTGATTACAGAGTATTCGATCAAGGACTTACAAATAAGGGCAGAGCAATAATATTCATCAATATGTTGAATATATTCCTGCCTGAAATATCTTAGTGTGGACAGAACAGGATTAGGGGCCGTTTGTCCTAATCCGCAAAGAGAGGTTGATTTAATCATTTGCCCAAGCGATTCCAATTTATCGAGGTATCCGGGTTCTGCTTCTCCATTGCAGATTTTTTCTAAAATTTCCACCATATGTCGTGTACCTACCCTGCAAGGAGTACATTTACCACAAGATTCTTTCTGTATAAAATCCAAAAAATATCTTGCTACATCTACAACACAAGTGTCTTGATCCATGACTATCAATCCGCCGGAGCCCATTATGGAACCAACCGAAGCCAACGATTCATACGTTACGGGAGTATCGAGCAGCTCTTTGGGAATACATCCACCCGATGGTCCTCCGGTCTGAACTGCTTTAAATGGCTTGAGAGTTCCGCCTCCGATATCATAAATTATCTTCTTTAAAGAAATACCCAAAGGGACTTCAATCAATCCGGAACGCCTTATTTTGCCAACTAATGAAAATGTTTTCGTCCCAAAATTATTATCTACGCCAAATGTTCGATACCAATTTGGGCCATTGCGTAAAATATGCGGCACAGTACCAAGTGTTTCTACATTATTAATTATGGTCGGATTTCCGTTTAAACCTGAAATTGCGGGAAATGGTGGGCGTGTTCGCGGCATTCCTCTTTTGCCTTCTATCGAATGGATTAAAGCAGTTTCTTCGCCACAAACAAAAGCGCCTGCGCCTTCTTTAATTTTGATATCAAATGAGAATTTAGAAGCTAAAATATTATCTCCGATTAAATTATTCTCTCTCATTTGTTTTATGGCATGCTCCAATCTTTTGATGGCAAGAGGATATTCGGCACGTATGTAAATATAGCCATGAGTGGCACCGATGGCATAGGCTGCAATGATCATTCCTTCGAGTACGGCATGTGGGTCGCTTTCAATAAGTAAACGATTCATGAAAGCGCCGGGATCCCCTTCATCGGCATTGCAAATCAGGTATTTGGTATCTGATTTTGTGTCTCGACAAGTCCTCCATTTTATTCCGGTTTTGAAGCCGGCGCCTCCTCGGCCTCTTAAGTGTGCATAGGTTATATCCTCAATAATTTCATCGGGTGATTTTGTTAATGCTTTATCAAGCCCTGCATACCCATCGTTTGCAATATAGTGACGAATATTTTCCGGATCTATCAGCCCACAATTTTTTGTTACTATCCGCACTTGTGATTTTAACATCGGGTGGTCGAAAAAACTCGGTATTCCATTATAAGATTTGGAGCCAATATATCCCAGCGTTTTGTTTGTGTAATATTCTTTATCAACCAAATATTTACGTACTAGGAACTCTGCCATTTTTTCATTTACGTTTCCGAAAGAAATGCGTGGAAGTCCATCAACACTAATGTCCATAAGCGGTTCTAGATAACAGGTTCCTATGCAGCCAACCTCAACCAATCTAGCTGTGACATTGTATCTGCTTAATGCGTTGAGAATGGCTTTTTTGATATTGTCGGCGCCTGCGGCTTTCCCGCAAGAAGCCATACCCAGATAAATGGTTGGTTCGGCAGAATTGATCAGGGATCTCCATTCTTTGGAACTTTGCTTTTGTAGTTTTTCGAAATTATTCATATTGGCTAAAAATTTCCTTTAGTTTGACTAAATTTAATTTACCATAAATATCATTGTCAATTTTGACCACCGGTGCCAAGGCACAGCAACCCAGACAGGCGACTCGCTCAAGTTCAAATTTCTTATCGGTGGTGCATTCTCCGGGTTTAATATCCAGATCTCTCTCGAAAGCCTGAAGCAATGTTTCACCACTATTTACATGGCAGGCAGTTCCCAGGCAAACCGAGATCGTGTGTTCGCCGGGTTCGGTAAAACGGAATTGGGAATAAAAAGAAGCAACACCAAAAACCTGACTTTCGGTCATTCCAAGGTAATCGGCAATAGCCTCCACCAATTCAGGTGAAATATACCTGTATTTAGCCTGTGCTTCCTGCAAAAGAGGAATCAAACTCCCTTCTTGCCGTGGATGTTTTCTGAGAATTTCTGTAAATAATGTTTCAGTTTGTTCCATTAGTTTAATATTTAGAGATGCGAACCAATATTAAAAAATATGCAATCGGATAATTCGGCCTCGCCCATGGAGCAATCTTGCGCAAAAGTTTCGCAAGAAGGCGCTCCGCATAGTCCGCAATCCTTTTTAGGCAGCTTTGATAAAATCCTTTCTTTTTGTTTCATTCTTTTAATGGAAGTGCCGAGGTCGGAGGAGAGTATCCTTGTTTTTCTCGGCTCTAATTTATTTTCCATAAAATAATAGCCCTGATGATATTTTTCTATAATTTCTTTCTTGTTGATATCGGCAGGGATTCCATATTTTTTTCTGAGGATGTAGGAATTGTGTTTGGAGATATATGGATTTTCAACACAAAACGCTCCTCCAAGGCAACCTTGCGCACATGTATATGCTTCAAGGTAGTCGATGTTTACCAATTTTGAATCTTCGATATCATCAAGTATCATTTTAATATTATCGATGCCAATAACCGACAAACATTTTTCAGAATCAACATGCTGAAGAATCTGGTTGAGCATTCCCCATCCTTTGCCGTAATAAAAATATTCTTCACCTTCCTTAGGCTTCCATTGGTTTTTCAGTTTTAAAATCTCAGGGTGTATAATTTTATAAATATCGCTGATGCTTATGGCGCCATCTATCCAAGAGGTTTCCTTTTCGGCAGGCTGCTTTATAGATACCACCTTGGAAGGGCAGGGCGAAAAGTATATCACCCCAATTTTATCAATATCAATGCCTTTTTCTTCCGATATCCTTTTTTTGGCTTCTTTGGCGGTTAATTCGCGGGCAACATCAAAAGGAGATATCAATTCCATTAAATTTGGATAGTTTACCTGTATTAGCCTGAGCACTGCCGGACAAAAAGAACCGATAACAGGTTTCCCGTCAGTTTTATTTTTCATATGCTCCGATAGGGCATAGCTAATTACATTTATGTTTTGCGAAATATCGATGACTTCGTTGAATCCTATTTTTTTCAATGTTTCGTGGATCAGTAGAGGATGTATATCCGCATTGAATTGAGAATAGAGCACTCGGGCAGGTATTGCAATTTTATATTCAAATTTTTCAAAATCGTTTATTTCGTCAATTACCGGAACAAAAACGCTTTCCGGACAAACATTGATGCATTCCCCACAATCGACGCATAAATCATCAAAGAAAATCAGCTTATTTTTCCTGTACCTTAATGCTTGAGTAGGACACGCTTTAATGCACTTTGTAGTTCCTTTGCATTTTTCGGATAAGATGATATGTGAATGAAAAAATTTCATGTTACATAAAAACAAATTTCAATTAGGGTTCCTTTATTAACAATACTCTCTATATTTAGTTTATCAGAATTTTTCTTGATATTCGGCAATCCCATTCCGGCTCCGAAACCTAAAGCCCTTTGTTCTTCTGTAGAAGTAGTGTAACCTTCCTTCATAGCAAGCTCAATATTTTCTATTCCTTTTCCTTCGTCTAGAAAACTAACTTCAATTATTTCGTCGCTTGCTTTTAATAGAACATTGGCATTTTTTGCATGCATTACAACATTCATTTCGGCCTCGTATGATGAAATGGCTATTCGCCTTATAAGTTTTGAGTCGTAGCCGATGGATTTTAGGATGGCTTTTATTTGTGTTGAGACCATTCCTGCAGAGGCAAAATCCTTTCCATTGATTTTAAAACTGTGTTCTGTAATGTTTTTCACACTACTTACACTTTCTTCAATCTCTTTATTAATTTTTGCTTTCCCTTCAATATTGGCAATTCTTACACAAGCTTCGTACATATCAGCTTGGGTTGAAAGGATGACTATATTTTTTTCTTTGGCAAATATTCTTATATCATTGGCAGGAACTTTACCTCTTAGAAAAACGATGGCCTTAAATTCTGCCATGTATGCGGAAATGACTGCCTGTTGGTTGTTTAGTCCTGTTAAGAGTATAGAGCCCGATATACCGTAAGCAAGAACATCGCTCATCAAATCTGAGGCATAAATCCCGGTTACGAATTTCCCGGAAATATTATTTCCAACGATTATTTGTGCTTTAAGCGAATCTTTGATTTTTTCAATTTCGATTAAATGTGTTTTTTCGTTTTGCATACGCAAAGCTTTTGTTATTTAACGCCTGCTTCAATAAGTTTTGTTGTTAGTTCATATGTGGGTAAGGGACTGCATAATATGTTTACATAAAAACGATTAGCAAGATCAATAGTTTCATCGGGAACACTTTTGCCATTAGTAATAATAATAGCTGAAAGGTCGATTAGGTTGGCAGCAGATACAATATTTTTATGTGTTTGAATTGTTATCCAAAGACTGCCGGATTTGGCACTGCTCATAACATCCGAAAGCATATCAGAAATATATACTCCATCGATATTTTTGTCTTCAATATTTGTGAGGGCTGTGAGATTAAATTTGTCAATTAATTCTTTAAGTTTCATTGCTATTCTTTTTAAATAAATTTAATATTCGAAATTTAATTTTTAGGAGGTTTTGAGACTAACATATCCACGTCATTAATAATATCGCCATAACAGATACTAAAGTTATCGATTAAATGACCGGGAAGAATTTTAATTTTAGAAGTTGATGATTTTCGTCTTTGGTTGAAGTAATCTTCTAATATTGAAATTTGTTCTTCGTTTAGCTGTTTCTTTTCATCAAATGGCAGGAAGCCAAAAGCCAAATAAACCCATGTGCGATCTTTTTCCAATTCCTGCATTAACGAATAGGCCTTACAATTATCTTCACAAGCAGAGCACATCATTAAGCCGGCTAGCTCATCCATTTTAACAAGCTTCCCGCATTTTTTACATTGTAAATCAAAACGAATGGATTGGGCGTGTCCAGATACATTCCAAAAATGCTCGCCATCTTTATATTCTTCAATGGGAGGTTTTTCTTCTAAGGAAAAATAAGTCGCGGTTTTTTTACATTTAAAACAGCTTTCACTTACAATAAAACCTGGTTTTTTATTGGTCATTTCCCATAAATGCGTACATGATTTCTCTTGCATAGCTATCTTTTTAAAGAATATTATTTAAAAATGTTCTAGCTTTTGATGTTAAATA